>JBGVTO010000195.1:0-69652 GCA_041862635.1 Phycisphaerae bacterium
GCTATCGGCCTGGAAAAGGACTCTATCGCTTTTTATGTCGGCCTGAAAGAATCCGTCTCACGCAAGGCCGGCAAGGACAAGGTCGAGGCCATAATTAAAGAAGAAATTGGCCACATCGCCACTTTGAGCCAAAAACTGGATACTTTGAAATAGCCAAGACGACCAAGTGAGCTGCGATATGGAGCAGTTCCAGAAAATCCAGCCGATTTGGGAGGCACGGATGTTGGACCTCGAATCCCTATTCAAACTAAGCTATCCAATGTGTATCATCTGTTCGAAGAAGGGTGATAGATTTAATGGCTGTATCGTTAATACCGTATTTCAGATTGTGCCTGAGCCGCCAATGGTGGCTGTCAGTATCAATAAACAATGTTTGACTCACGAGTACATTACCGACAGTAAAGTTTTCACCATATCGGTTCTTGCCGAAAGTGCACCTATGTCGTTTATAGGCAGATTCGGCTTCAGAACCGGCAGAGACATAGACAAATTCAAGCAGGCAAAATACAAAACAGGGCAGACCGGCGCACCGATAATCCTGGACAATGCGGTCAGTTTTATCGAAGCTAAGGTCCTCGATGCAATTGACGTTGAAACACACACTCTCTTTATTGGCGAAATTACGGCTTGTGAAATTATTGATGACGACAAAATACCGATGACATATACTTACTACAGGGATGTCAAACACGGCAGAACACCGCGGACAGCGGCGACCTACATAGAAAAGAAACCAAAGAAAATATCAAAACAAGGAGCCAGCAATATGAAAAAGTACAAGTGTCTTATGTGCGGTTACATTTACGACCCGGCTGAAGGCGACCCTGATAGTGACATAGAGCCGGGCACCGCTTTTGAAGATTTGCCCGACGATTGGGTATGTCCCGATTGCGGCGTCGGCAAAGACGAATTTGAGCCGGTGGAAGATTAAACACCATTACGGGAAAAGCATAGACATTATTTGATAACAGCCCAAAATAAGGAGCGGTTATTGTGCCGGAAATCAAACCGACAATAGATAAGAGGGAGATTCTCTGTGCAGAGACTGTGGCGGGACCCAACGCATTTATTGTATTTGGAGCATCAGGTGACCTGGCGCACAGGAAACTCCTTGTGAGTATCTTTCGGCTATTCACGCAGGATTTACTTAATGACAGATTTTATCTGTTAGGATGCGGCCGAAAAAAATTCTCCGATGAGGATTTCCGCAAAAAGGCAGGGCAATCAATACGAGAGAATTCCTACTATCTATCCTCGAAAGACTTGGACGCTTTTACGAGCAGGCTTTATTACGTAGATGGTGATTACAATGATGCGGACTTTTACAGACGTATCAAAACCAGACTTGCAGAGTTAGAGCAAAAGCATAAAGTCTATGAAAGTCTGGTGTTCTATCTTTCAGTTCCTCCTTTTTTGTACGCCACGATAGTAGAGCATCTCGGCTCGTCAGAACTGGCCTGTCCGAAAAAACTAACCACAAAGAAACAGATTAAGCTGGTCGTCGAAAAACCATTCGGCAGAGACCTGCAAAGCGCCATGGAATTAAATAACAAAATACATCGATGTTTTGACGAGTCTCAAATTTATCGAATCGACCACTATCTCGGCAAGGAAACCGTTCAGAATATTCTGATGCTGCGTTTTGCTAACACTATCTTTGAGCCGATATGGAATCGAAATTACATAGACAATGTGCAAATCACTATTGCTGAAACACAAGGGCTTGAACACCGAGCAGGTTACTATGACACATCCGGTGCTCTTCGAGATATCTTCCAGAATCATATGCTTCAAATGCTTTCTTTGGTGGCGATGGAATCACCCATATCCTTTGAGGCAGACCATATCCGTGATGAGAAGGTCAAGCTGCTGCGGTCGATTCGAGCGTTTGATGTTGATAAGCTGGGCGATTTTTGTGTGCGAGGACAATATGGGCCCGGCTCGATAAATGGTAAAAAAGTCAAAGGCTATTTGGAAGAGTCCGGAGTAAGAGCAAATTCAAAAACAGAAACCTTCGTTGCTGTGAAACTGTTTATCGATAATTGGAGATGGCAGGGCGTGCCTTTTTATTTGAGAACCGGCAAGAGACTTCCGGCAAAAGACACTGAAATTGCAATCACTTTCAAGAAAGTTCCATATTCGATGTTTTCTTCTGTCGGCCTTGATGAGCTGCCGCCCAATGTCCTTGTGCTGCGAATCCAGCCGGAAGAGGGAATATCGCTCAGCTTTCAGGCTAAAAGACCCGGCTCAAAGATTTGCATAAGCACGCTCAATATGAATTTCAGCTACAAAAGCGTTTTCCTGGTTGACATGTCCGAGGCGTACCAGAGGCTGCTTCTGGATTGCATGGTTTCTGACCAGACACTCTTTACAAGACAGGATGATGTTGAGGTTTCCTGGCGCCTATTTACGCCGATATTACAGGCCTGGGAACAGGATGAGTCGGTGCCTCATAAGTATCCTGCCGGCAGTGAGAGCTTTGCTGAAGCCGACAGACTTATCGAATCGGACGGACGAAAATGGCGAAAACTTTTGAAAAGCTAACATATTATCTGTGTTAGCAACGTAAGAAGAAATTCAAAAAATGAGCAATCAGAATACACAAGAGCAAACACCCTATGATATCTCAATCATTCGGCCCCAGATGAGCAGTGATGATTTCAAAATGAGAGGCCAGGGAATGGAATCTGCCAGATTAGAAGCTATAAGAAAAGGGCTCCTGACATTGCATACGCTGGAGCTTATGGCAACGACCATCTACAGGTTCCAGATTACCAGAGAGATCTGCGAATTCAATCGTCAATTAATAGCCGCTATGTGTAACGAGATGACGCACTACCAGGATTTTCAGGTTAAGCTCTACGAATATGGTTTCAAGCCCGGTATAATCAGATTAGCATACTGGTTTGTTGGCTTTGCGTTTGGCTTTACTTCTCGCCTGATGGGCAGAAAGGCAATTCTCAAAACAGGCATCTGGGTCGAGACAAAAGCCGTCCACCACTATACCGAGCTTCTTGAGACAATCGACTGGGACGAAGAGACATGTAAGGTCATTGAAAAGGATCAGGCCGATGAAGATGGACATATCAACAGATGGAAAAAGCTTCTCGAATCAAGAATAAGTCGGTAAAACTATGGGATTTCAGACCGTATTGATAGCGTTTGGGTTAACACTATTTGCCGGCCTATCAACAGGTTTTGGCAGTGCTTTGGCATTTTTGGCCAAGCGAACTAACACTAAGTTCCTTTCTACAGCCCTCGGTTTCTCGGCAGGCGTGATGATATACGTTTCATTCGTTGAGATATTTCCCAAAGCAAAAGACAGCCTTGTTGCCGAGTTAGGTCAGGTCGGCGGTTATTGGGCTACAGTTCTGGCTTTTTTTGGTGGGATTGTTTTTATCGGTGTTATAGACAAGCTGGTACCCTCGTTCGAAAATCCACATGAAGCTCACAGAACAGAGGAAATGGATGAACCTGGATCTGCCGCCAGGTTCAGGAAACTATATCGAATGGGTTTATTTACAGCACTGGCAATCGCAATACATAATTTCCCGGAAGGACTCGCTACTTTTGTAAGCGCCCTCAAAGATACGAAGCTCGGAATAGCAATAGCTGTTGCCATAGCGATACATAACATTCCTGAAGGTGTTGCTGTCTCAATTCCCATATTCTACGCAACAAACAACAGAAAAAAGGCATTCATTTTTTCATTTCTCTCAGGTCTGTCTGAACCGGTCGGTGCGTTAATTGGCTATGCCATTCTGGTTCCATTCTTTAACGACGTAGTATTCGGTATACTCTTTGCCGCAGTGGCAGGCATAATGGTATTTATCTCGCTCGATGAGCTCCTGCCCACCGCCAGAGAATACGGCCAGCATCATCTGGCAGCCTATGGTTTAGTCGCAGGTATGGCAGTTATGGCTTTGAGTTTGCTTTTGTTTTTGTAAATAGCAGGAACATCTGGAATATGATGAGTTCAAGTCAGCGGTGCCTGGTGAATAAACGGCTGGTTATAATAAAGGATGTGCTGGAAAAACTCTACCGCAAGTACAACCATCGTGATTTGATAAAACCGGACCCGCTGCAGTTTGTATATCGGTATGACAATCCCTCTGATATGGAGGTTGCCGCCTTCTTGGCCGCTGACCTTGCCTATGGCCGGGTAGAACAAATCCAAAAAAGCCTGACCAACCTGTTCGAGCGTATGGGTGACAGTCCGTATGCGTTTATAAAAGGCTTTGGCAAAGCTGAGCAAAAAAGCCTAAAAGGTTTCAAACATCGTTTCACAACGGACCAGGACATCTCGGATTTACTGATGTTGTTGAAGAAAGTCCTGAATCGGTATGTCGGCATCGAGGAATTTTTTATTCAGGGCTGCAATCCACGTGATATAAATATCGTTCCGTCATTGTCGAAATTCTGCAATTCACTTCTTGATATGTATGCTGCTGAGCACAATGAAAATATAAGCCGAGGACTGAAGTATTTGTTAGTCAATCCAGCTAAGGGCAGTGCCTGCAAACGGCTTAATCTTTTTCTGCGGTGGATGGTGCGCGATGATGATGTTGATACGGGACTGTGGAAGTCGATTGAAAAGACCAAGCTCGTTGTGCCGGTCGATGTGCATATGGGCAGGTTGTGCAAGATATTAGGGCTTTACAATCGAAAGGCGGTTTCTTTAACAACTGCAGTAAAAATAACGGAAGGCTTCGCTGAAATCGAGCCGGCCGACCCGGTCAAATATGATTTTGCATTGAGCAGAATTGGAATCGTAGAAAACTGTAACGGCAGCTTCCATCCAAATTGTGAAGCCTGCGAGTTGTTTACATTTTGCGTTGGCAGATAATTTGACAAGCGGATATGATACAATTATGCCTGAAACTAAAGAAAAAATAAAAGTATTATTCATTTGCACCGGTAACTCATGTCGGAGCCAAATTGCAGAGGGCTGGGCCAGGCACTTAAAGGGTAACGTCATCAATGCGTATTCCGCGGGGATTCGCCCGATAGATGTTAGTTCCAGGGCAATAAAGGTAATGGCTGAGGCGGGAGTGGACATCTCAATGCACAAATCCAAGCACATCGACGAATTTTCGGAAATCGATTTTGATTATGTAGTAACATTGTGCGATAATGCCGCAGAGAATTGTCCTGTATTTAGCGGCAAAGCTAAAGTTATACGCAAGCCATTTGACGACCCATATTTTGCATCCGGCAGCGAAGAAGAGATTATGGCGACCTTTAGAAAAGTGCGGGATGATATAAGAACGTTTATTGAAACGCTGCCAAATTGCCTGGAAGGCGAAAATAGTTAAGAGTTCAAACGGGATATGAATTCAGAGCAATTAGAAAAATACACTTCTGCGATAACGCTTTCGGATATGGAAATCTTCGTGTTTCCAGAACTGATGTACAGCCTGGTTTTAGCTAATATTATGAGCCCGATTATCTGGCAGTGGCGGAAGCTCGACTGTTTCAAGAAACTTGAAGGCAAGAGCAGCTACCGAAAACTGATGCGGCTCAGACAGTTTATAATGGACGAGTATGATTTTAATCTTGACCTTGAGACCTGGGGACTGACAAGCAAAGACAAAGAGCTCAAAAGGTTTGAGAAGTTTGTTTCTACCGGTGATATTGCTAAAAGCAATGCCCTGTTCGGCTATCACGGTGACAAATATTATTTTGATGTGGACATCCGCCGGCATTTCGGCCTGGATAAATATGACAGTGACATCATCCCGTACTGGAAGACGGAAACCGTCGAGGCGATGAACGCCTTTCGCCTAAAGGAAGGTTACAAAACAGCAGCGGGTGAATGTGTATCTCTTGCCGCCCTTTATGCCGCCGCGGCGTTTATCGTATGCGAAATACCGCTGGAAGATATTTTTATGATACTTACACCGCTTCATTCGCAAAACTTCATCGACCTTCAGGATGGAATTCTGACCAACAACAGAAGGCTCGTTACGAAGACAATGTGGTTTAACGGCACCGCCATTTCCAATAAGGCCCAGCGGGCACTGCGCAACGAAAACATTACAATCGTGGCCCATTCATCCGGCTATGTCCATTGTTTGTATAAAGATGCAACAATAGACAAGAAACTTTATCAGGATTTTAGCAGGAAGCTGGATTCATATTTATCCGCAGAGTTATCGCTTCCTGTCTTCGCAAATTTTTTACGGTCCAATCGAAAATATCAAAAGTTTTTTCAGGTCTGCCGCGAGTGTCATGGCCAGGCACAATTCTTAAAGGCAGAGGACCTTTTCCATTATGAGCACGGCAGTAATTATAGAGTCGCCGACAAGACCTTCGATAAATTACTTGCTGAGATTTCCGATGAAGATTTTGTCCCGTATCAACTGCCCAACAGAATCCGCTGCGACCTGCTTGAGGATTTTATAGAAAAGCAAAAGCCTGATATTAAAAGCATCGAGGGCAAAGCGGCATTTAGAAAGTTTGTTGAGCCGGTCATCCCTGAGGTGCAGCGGTTTGTGGATGAATTAGCCGATTTTATGCACATTGAAGCGAAGCTGCCGCCTTCGGACAAGAATTTCCTGTCTGCTGAGCCGATAGAAATATCTGTAGAGCAAAGTAGAGAGCAGATAATCGACTATCTCGAGCATGTACGCCGAAGCAACACCACTGCTGACCTTGCCTTTTATTCGTATCGTGATATGGAAAGCTGTAGCTGGCTGCCGTTCGTCAAAGCAGCAGTGCAGCGCAACCCGGTCTCGATTCAGATGGTCAAAGCAATGTCGATAAAAGAAATATATGCGTGGCTTGAACAAATGAAAGATGATTCGATTTACGATGGCAGGCGATTGGCGCAGCCCGATGAAGTGGCGAACTACAAGACCGGGGACGGACTCGAAAAGGTGTTTCTGCTGGCTAATGTCATCCGGGAAAGGAACCCGGAGCAGGACATTGAAATAATCGCAGATAACAGCTTGGTAATCTTAAAAGTGCAGCATGAGCACAGATTCATATCCAACAAAAACCTCGAAAAGAGTATTATCATTAGTACAGATGGAAAAATTGCCATAGGCGACTGATATGGAATTTTTTACCACTCGGCCTGAACTATTTTTTTCGTCTGAATTTGGCATAAAAATGGCGGCTCCTTCGACAAAATTGAACACTCACGAATGATTAGTCCTGTTTTTTTAAGCTTTGAAAAGAACCTAAAACCTCGATAAACATCACGAAACAGCGTTTTCCCAGGTTAAACATATAATTTTTTTAAAATATTTTGTTTTTTTGTTGAACCAATCTATTTATTGGACTATATTAGTCCTATATGAGGCTTGATAATTATTGAGGTAAATTGAATATGGATATTTTGAGGAGAAATACCGACTATGCTCTGCGAGCTTTGGTAAACCTGGCTGGGCACTACGGCCAGGATCCCGTATCGACAAGGGATATAGCTCGAACTGAGGATATTTCTTATGAGCTTGCCTGTAAGCTGATGCAGAAACTTCATAATGCCGGGCTGGTGAAAAGCAGTATGGGCCCAAACGGCGGCTTTGCCTTAAGCAAAAAGCCGGACAAGATAAATTTGCTGGAAATAATAGAAGTGATTCAAGGACCCTTGAGCTTTAACAGATGTTTGTTGGAGGGGGATGTCTGTCCAAACAAGGATAACTGCGCGATAACGGTGGAGCTTGCCAAACTTCAAAAGCATATAGTCGATTATCTTCGCGATATTACGCTGGATGAGCTGTTACGAAGCCGATGTGCAAAGAAAAAAGGTAAGGCAAAGAATATTAAAAGGAGAAGAAGATGACCTGCAAAAAGGAAAGGCCCGGTGTCCTAAAGGCCTTTGTGAGTAAGGGGCAAAGGCTGGCGGATTTGGTCGAATACTCGAATGATTCGATTGTTAGTAAGACAATACTCGATAAGTCAGCAGGAACACTTACGCTGTTTGCCTTTGATAAGGGCCAGAAGTTAAGCGAACATACGACACCTTATGATGCCGTCGTACAGGTTCTTGATGGGCACAGTCAGTTGACCATAGAAGGCCAGGACAAGCACGTTTCAGCCGGAGAGATTATCATAATGCCAGGCAATGTGCCGCATGCAGTTACAGCCCAGGAAAGATTCAAGATGTTACTAACAATGATTCGTGCGTAAGAAGGTGTAATTTATTTCAAATATGTAAGGGCAGTAAGATGTTCAGATGTCCAGGACAAGACCAGAGATTTTGGAAACCGGAAGACATTTTTGAAGTACAATGTCCCGGCTGCGGTGGAACAGTGGAGTTTTTCAAGGATGAGCCGAAGCTGAAATGTCGCAGATGCGGACAAATGGTGGTCAATCCGAAGATAGACCTCGGCTGCGCCGAATGGTGTCAATACGCCGAGCAGTGCCTGGGAGTTAGCGTCATAAAGAACTTGAAGATTATGCGGGAAAAGCTGATAAGCCGGATGAAAAATGTTTTCGGCGATGACCGAAAACGGATTGAGCACGCGCTTGCTGTCCTGGATTATGCCGAGCAGATACAGAACGTCGAAGGCGGCGACCCGCTGATTGTCAGGGCGGCGGCGATTTTGCACGATATCGGAATTTACGAGGCCGAACGCAAGTACGGCTCGTCAGCTGGTGAATTTCAGGAGATTGAAGGCCCACCTATTGCCGAGGAGATTCTGAAAAGATACGACATTTCGGCTGAGGCTATCGAGCATATATGCAGGATTATCGCAAACCATCACAGCGCAAAAGACATCGATACGATTGAGCTCAGGATTGTGTGGGACGCAGACCAGCTCGTAAACCTCCTAACGGATTCCAGCTGGGCGACCAACGAGAAATTGCAGGAAATTATTGATGAAAAATTCAAAACCGACGAAGGTCGTCGGTTGGCAGCAGAGTTGTTTGTAAAAAGTTAAAGTAAAAAGAACAATTGGAAAAAATGAAAGGAAAATTATGTTTTGTTATCAATGTGAACAAGCGGCGGGTGGTACCGGATGTACCAAAGTCGGAGTTTGTGGCAAAGACCAGGACATTCAGAGCTTGCAGGATACGCTCATGTTCGGGCTAAAAGGGATAGCTGCTTATGCGTATCACGCGCGAGAGCTGGGGCAAAAAGATGAAGAAGTGGACGCGTTTATGCACGAAGCAATGTTTGCAACGCTAACAAATGTGGACTTTGATCTCAATCGATATCTTGAGCTGTTGCTAAAAGCCGGCGAGATGAATTTGCGCGTAATGGAGATGCTCAACAATGCCCACACATCGACCTTTGGTAAACCGACACCCGCGACAGTGCCGACCGGCACGAAGGCCGGGCCGGGAATCGTGGTTACCGGCCATGACCTGCTCGACCTCTATGAGTTATTAAAGCAGACCGAAGGCAAAGGTATTAACATTTACACTCACGGCGAAATGCTGCCTGCTCACGGTTATCCGGAGCTCAGGAAGTTCAAGCATCTTGTGGGCAACTACGGTACGGCCTGGCAGAATCAGAAAAAAGAATTCGACCAGTTCAGCGGTTCGATTTTAGTTACGACAAATTGTGTTATGATTCCGAAGGATTCTTACAAAGACCGGACGTTTACGTGCGGAATAGCCGGCGTCTCAGGTGTTAAGCACATCAAAAACAGGGATTTCAGTGAGGTGATTGAAAAGGCCTTGTCCCTGCCGCCGCTTGAAGAGAATCCGCAGGGCACTTTGAGCACGGGATTCCATTATACGGCTGTCCTCGGACTGGCAGAGAAGATTATCGAAGCCGTAAAGGCAGGCAAAATTCGACACTTCTTCTTTATAGGCGGCTGTGACGGTGCCAAGCCCGGGCGCAATTACTTTACCGAGCTTGCTGAGAAGGTTCCGGATGATTGTGTGATATTGACGGCGGCCTGCGGAAAGTACCGATTGAATGCACGTGATTATGGTGACATTGATGGAATTCCCCGTCTGGTTGATACGGGGCAATGCAATGACTGCTATTCAGCCATCAAGATTGCAACAGCACTCGCCGAGGCCTTTGATTGCGGTGTAAACGATTTACCTCTTTCACTCGTAGTCTCATGGTATGAGCAGAAGGCGGTAGCCATTCTGCTGACGCTGCTGCATTTGGGGATAAAGAACATACGGCTTGGGCCGAGTCTGCCGGCGTTTCTTAGCGAAAATGTTTTGAATGTACTCGTTGAGAAATTCGACATAAAGCCGATTGGCGACCCCGATGAAGATTTGGCCGAAATGCTGAGTTAGAAGGAGTTTTAGAATGGCCCTGCGAAACATTGTAAAAATAGATGAAGAAAAATGCGATGGATGCGGCCAGTGTGTGAATGCCTGTGCTGAAGGTGCTATAAAGATAATTGACGGCAAAGCCAGGCTGGTCAGTGAGATTTATTGTGATGGCCTGGGGGCGTGCATCGGGCATTGTCCCCAGGACGCCATAACCATTGAGAAGCGCCAGGCCGCGGAATTTGATGAAGAAGCGACCAAAGCACATTTGGCTCAACAACAAGAGAGCCAAAAGCAAGCTGACTTTGTCTGCCCGGGTATGAGGATTCAAAAGCTGCGAGAAAAAGGCCGGACCACAGATTCTACCGCCCCGGTTCCATCCCAGCTTAGCCAGTGGCCGGTGCAGTTGAAGCTGGTCTCGCCATCTGCCCCCTATTTTGACAACGCTGACTTGCTGTTGGTTGCAGATTGTGTGCCGTTCGCAATGGGTGATTTCCACAATAGGTTTTTGAAAGACAACAGTATTGCTGTGGGCTGCCCGAAACTGGATGACACCGAGTTTTACATCGAGAAGCTGGCGGCAATATTAAAAGCCAATAAACTGAACAGTTTAACGGTCATCCATATGGAAGTGCCTTGCTGCTCAGGCCTTACTCAGATTGCACGAAAAGCTATTGCCAAAAACAAAATTGAAATGAGCTTCGAAGATGTTACAATTGATTTACAGGGCAATGTCAGCCGAACTGAAACGGTAGAAACTGTTGCCCGAAGTAGAAACAGAGTTGTTAATTGAGTAAGGAACAGATAACCATGGCTAAATCCTCCCCAAAAAACAAGATTGCCAGGAAAGGTGCTTCCCTATCCACAAGGGCAATACATGCCGGTGAACCGAGAAGAAAATACGCTGATTCGTTAATGACTCCTATTATTCAGACTTCAACATTTACGTTTAAAAACAGCAAGCACATTGAAGATTACACCAAGAAGGGAAAAGAGCACTTCGAGTACGGCAGATATGGCAATCCTACTGCACAAATCGCCGAAAAGCGTCTTGCCGACCTCGAAGGTGCTGAAGACTGTGTTGTTTTTACATCCGGGATGAGTGCAATAACTACGACGATTCTCACTTTAGTTCAGTCGGGCGACCATATTGTCATCACAGATGACAGCTACAAAAAGACCCTCGAGTTTTGCCGATCTTACCTGAAACAATTCGGAGTTGAGTGCACCATTGTCCCATTCGGAGATTATGAGCTTCTCGAGAAATCCATCAAAAAGAACACCCGTTTTATATTTTCCGAATCACCTACAAATCCCTACCTGAATATTTTTGACCTTGTCAAAATCAAAAAGATTGCAGACGAATATAATGTCCTGACTCTGATAGATAGTACATTTGCCACTCCATTGAACCAAAGACCCATCGAATTCGGGATGGACCTTGTCCTACAGAGTGCGACAAAGTATCTCGGAGGTCACAATGACATTTTAGCCGGCGCTGTGCTTGGAAAAAAAGATCTGGTTGATAAGATACGCAACCTGCATAAATCAATGGGCGGCCTCATTGACCCGCATTGCTGTTATCTCCTCCTGCGAGGGCTTAAGACGTTTCCATTACGAGTAAAAAAGCAAAATGAAATCGCATTAAAGGTTGCAGAATTTCTTGAAAATCATCCACGTGTCAAAAAAGTCTATTATCCTTTCCTTAAAAGCCACCGTCATTATAAAGTAGCAAAAGAGCAAATGGCCGGTGGCGGGGGGGTCGTTACATTTGATATAAAGGGTAACCTCAACACTGCAAAACGGTTTTTGGATGCCCTGAAGCTGTGCTACATTGGGCCGAGCCTGGGCGGAGTTGAAACACTGATAACACATCCTGCCTTAGTAAGTTATTACGACTACACAAGAAAAGAACGCTACGAGCTGGGAATCACCGATACCCTTTTCAGGCTTGCTGTTGGAATTGAGGATGTTGAAGACATAATTGAAGACCTTGAGCGCGGACTGAAACAGTAGAAAAAAAAGACCGCTCATTTGAACATAGGGGGTAAATAATGGCTGATTTTGCCAAGTCGATAATCTTAGATTTTTGGGGCACCGCAGCCGAGATGTCACCCTATTTGCTATTCGGCTTTTTCGTGGCGGGAATCCTTTCGGTGCTCGTATCCCAACCCCTCGTTGAAAAGCATCTTGGCGGCAGGGGGGTATGGCCACTGGTTAAAGCGTCAATCTTTGGCGTTCCGCTGCCTTTGTGCTCGTGTGGTGTTATTCCGGTATCAATATCCCTGCATAAGCACGGAGCGAGCAAAGGAGCCACAATATCATTTTTGCTGTCCACGCCCCAAACCGGCGTTGACAGTATCTTCGTAACCCTAAGTCTTCTCGGTCCTGTCTTTGCCGTTTTCAGGCCTGTGGCGGCATTCGTTACCGGCATTATAGGCGGTACCTTGGTCGATGTGTTTAATCGGGACAAAAATAATCCAGAACAACCGCAACCAGAGTGTAAAGATGAGTGTTGCGCCGAAAGTAACAAGAAAAACAAGATTATCAAAGGATTAAAGTACGGCTTTGTCACGCTGCCACGAGATATTGGCAAGGCAATGTTGGTCGGCCTGCTTGTTGCCGCCTTTATTTCCGCTCTGGTGCCGGATGGCTACTTTGCGGAAAAGCTGGGCACCGGGATTTTCGCAATGGTGGTAATGATGTTTCTGGGCATACCGGTCTATGTGTGCGCAACGGCCTCGGTGCCGGTAGCAGCAGCGCTGATTTTGAAAGGCCTTACGCCCGGCGCAGCGTTGGTTTTTCTGATGACCGGCCCGGCCACTAACGCCGCCTCGTTCATAACCATCTGGAAGGCTTTAGGCAGGGCAACAGCAATTACATATCTTGCTACCGTGGCAGGCTGCGCATTGTTGGGCGGTATCTTGCTTGACTCTCTTGCCGCCGGCATCGATATCGAAATTATGACGCATCATGGCTGGATGCTCCCCGATGTTGTTAAATACATATCGGCTGTGGTTTTGCTGGTAATATTAAGTTTTGCTATTCTGAGCAAACGTAAAGGTATGCCCGACGAACAGTAGGGGAGATTATTGTAATCGGGGCGACTGGACTTGAACCAGCGACCTCATGACCCCCAGTCATGCGCGCTACCAAACTGCGCCACGCCCCGAATTAGTTTCAATATTATAATATAAAACGTATCGTAAAACAAATAATTTTACGCAATTTATCCCACCTATGAAGGCAAGGTCGAAAATCCATATTCAGCCCGGCAATATATTGTGGGGTCATTCCACCTGTTTTTTCTTGACTTATAGCTTGAAAAAGATACAATGATATTAACTGTGAGAAGTTTCAAAACACTAATGGAGGAGCCGGAATGAAACGGCAGAAAATTCTTACATTGGCAATGATGCTTTTAGCAACCAGCATTTCAAAAACGGTTGCTTTGGGAAAAACCATCTACATCGATGACGACGCCAACGGCCCTAACACCACAAACGCAGAGGCCCTCGATACAGAAACCAATGTTTTAGATTCAGGGTCCAAAGATTTCGCGTATGCTCAACCTGCGAATCAAGTCGCCGGTGAGATGACCCAGGATACCACATGGTCCGGGACCTGTATCCTTGAAGATACCGTTATTGTACCGAGCGGTAGAGTCTTGAATATTGAGCCTGGAACGGTGGTTTTGATAAAGGACACAGTAACGCTCATCGTCTATGGACAGCTCCTCGCTATTGGGAACGAAACCGAGCCAATTCGCTTTACACGCTACCGTAATGGCAAGTGGAAACAGATTATGTTTGTAGAGGCAGCAGATAGCCGTCTTGAGCACTGTATTATCGAGTATGCCGATAGCGAAGGTCAGCACCAGGACTATTACGAGCCGGGGCCGAGGACATATCACGAGGCAGTCGTTGTCCTGGCAAGTCAAGTCGATATAGAAAAGTGTATTTTTCAGAATCTTCCCAACGAAGCCGCAAATGCCCAGGGAGATGCCATAGCCGTTATATCGGATGACCAGGACCACCCCGGAAAAGCAACAGCGCATATTAGAGGTAGTCGGTTTCTTTCAATCGGGCAGGCCGTTCATACCAGATATTCCTATGTGTTAGTTGAGGACTGTTTTTTTACAGGAAAGCGAGGCGATAACGACGACGTCGATTTGTATGGAGAGAGCACTCCACCTCCTCTTATACGAAACAACCTGTTCTTGAACCCCGAACATGATGATATGATAAATCCCACCAAATGCTCGGCGGTCATTATTGGAAACGTTATCGCAGGGAGCGACGACCACGGCGTCGTTCTACGGGACAGGAGCTTTCCCATCATGATAAACAACTTAATCTATAATTGCAGCAGCGCCGCCATCGCGGTGGAAAATTCGTGCCAGGCGCTCCTGGTGAACAACACGATTGTCAATTGCAGCAGGGGCATTAGGCTTTTTGACCTGGGCAGGTGGGGCCCTCCATATCGACTGACTCCGGGTGGAGGGACGGCAACGTTGATTAACTGTATTATTTGGGATTGCCAGCAGCCTGTCACCTTGGCAGACAGTTCAAATAAACAAATCGAAGACCGAGGCTCCCACATAAACATTAAATATTGCAACATTGAAGGCGGCCGGAACAGCGTATCAGTGTCCGGGATTCATTCGACTCTTACGTGGGGCCAGGGAAATATCAATACCGACCCTAAATTCGTTAATCCGGGCATCGGTGATTATCACCTGAAATCCCAGGCCGGCCGATGGGATACGCCTATGCAGAGCTGGGTCAAAGACCAAGTCACAAGCCCGTGTATTGACACAGGAGACATGAGCACTGCCATCGGGTTTGAGCCTTTCCCCAATGGCGGCATAATCAACATGGGAGCGTATGGTGGCACAGCCGAGGCCAGCAAGTCATACTTTGACAAGCCGCCTTGTGAAACAATCATCGCAGGCGACATAAACGGCGACTGCAAAGTTGACTATCTGGACTTTGCTATTATGGCCTTTCATTGGCTTGATGATAAAAGCGAGTAAGGGCAGCAGTGCTCCATTGGCCCTCCTGAGATGCACGGACTGTGAAGTTGAAATTCGTGAATGCAGAGCGAAACAGAAAAGATTTCTTTTGACTTTAAGATACTAAAAGAATAGGATGGTCTTAGGTTCTGCTAATACAGGAATAACAGTGTCATCATGAACAGACAAAGAGGATTTACCCTGATAGAGCTTTTGGTAGTCATTGCCATTATTGCACTATTGATGGCGATATTGATGCCGGCTTTACAGCGGGTAAGGGGACAGGCCAGATGCGTTGCGTGCCTAAACAGGCTCAAACAATGGGGCCTGTTCTTTGCGATGTACGCCGAAGACTACGATGGCCGATTCATGGAGGGCCATACGGCCCAGCCTCAGCCCAATCGGTGGGTCAGCGCACTTGGGGACTACTATAAATGGGATGACGAATTTACCTGTTGTCCGAATGCGACTAAGCCGTGGGTTGATAAGAATGGTATCACCGAGGGAGCCGAGGGAACGGCCGTCGGTGTGACCATGGCCTGGGGCTACATGAACCAGAGTCACTGGGCCAAGCCGATGAAGGGAAGTTACGGGATCAACGGCTATTGTGTTAATATCCAGCCGGGCAGGGAACCTCGCGGGGAAGCATCTTGGTACTGGCGCGGGCCGGCTGTGGCGGGGGCCGCGTACGTGCCATTGTTCCTCGGGGCACAGCGCTATAATGGTGTGGTGGACTCAGTAGATGACCCTCCAGCATATGACGGCCAGGGGTGGGCTGAAGGTGGTGAGGGGCGTATGTTACGTTACTGTTTAAACCGGCACGGTGGCTTTGTGGACGGGATTTTTCTGGATTTTTCTGGCAGGAAAATAGGGCTTAAGGAGTTGTGGACGTTTAAGTGGCATCGACGGTACGACACCACCGGCCCCTGGACAACAGCAGGCGGGTGTCAGCCCAGTGACTGGCCCCAATGGATGAAAAGTTTTAAGGACTACTGAAAAGAGCTCCTGCACCCAGAATCGCCGACTTTATCATGACCCTACCTCAGATACCCCTTCGGCTTGAGTTTGGCCATTGTAGAACTCTAAAATCCCTCTAAAATCAGTCCTAAAGAAAATACCGAGGCTGCCTGAGGCTGGCCGTTTTGGCGCAAGAATTCTCCGTATATTAGGTCATTCTCATTTGGTTTTTCCGGTTCTTATGTTATAGTTTATTAAAGGGCTTGTTTTCACGAACAAGCCGTTCCGATAATTCGTTTGAAGCTGACTAAAGGGTTGTCATCCCATAAATGGAGGTAGCTAAAATGGGGATTGAAAAGCTCTCAGAAAATGTTCTTCTCGTTAGTTTACCTAAAGAGCCACATTTAATAAGTGATGAGCTTGTAATTGTTAATAAAATCGTAGGCGATGGACATGCCTGTGACGTAATTATTGATTTTTCCAGCGTCGCACTACTGACATCTGAGAGCATAAGCAGCCTCATTATATTGGAGGGATTTCTGAAAAACGTCGGACACAAAGTCATTTTGTACGCTGTTTCCTCAATGATCCGACAAATCCTTGAACGAACCGGCATTCGACCATTATTTGAATTTGCCGATGACCGGTTTGCCGCCTTGCAATCTGTACAACCTTCCTCTTTATTTTGATTATTTAGCCGGCCCACAAAATCTCACATAAGGCACCCATCGCCCTTCAATTTAAAACGCCTCACAAGCCATTTAAACAACGAGCTCGTCTTGAGGGACGTCTGACATCCCGCAGCTTAACAATCAGCCGATAGTTTGCATTACTGCGACTGAGTGTGTTATAATTATGGCAGAAAAGCATACCTGCAAAACTCATTATCTCTCTTTGAAAGAGAAGGGTAAAAGTAATGCGTAAGCGAAACGGCTTTACCCCGTTAGAAATAAGAACTCCCAATCAGGAGAGCAGAAGATTTCTAACGGGGTTTACACTAATAGAGCTATTGGTAGTGATTGCAATTATAGCATTACTGATGGCGATATTAATGCCGGCCCTTCGTCGGGCCAAGGAGCAGGTTAAGGAGGTAGTCTGCAAGAGCCATCTGCACCAATGGTCGGTCTGCTTTATGATGTACACGTCCGACTATGACGGCAGGTTCATGCCGGGCATCGACGAAGATTGGGCAACGGGACGATTCTCGTGGATATATACGCTGATTCCCTATTATACCGACCCGGTTATTCGCCTTTGTCCAAAGGCCAAACACACTGTTGAGGAGGGGGGCACAATGCCCTGGGTGGCTTGGGACGTTAGCAAAACCAATCCCAATGATTTTTCGTATCTCAGAGAACCAATGTACAAGATCGGCAGTTACGGGCTTAACTGGTGGGTCAATGACAGCGACCTGGTGGTGGGTGCGCATGATGCGAAAAACAAATGGCGACGGACCGGCCAAAAGAATGCGAGTATGATTCCTGTGTTAATGGACTGCGGGTTTATGCTGGTCCGTTCCGAGCCGTCAGACCCGCCCCCGGAACAGGATGGAGAGTTCCTCTGGGCATTCGGGGGCGGCATGAGACGTGTCTGCACGAATCGGCACAACGGTGAGGTAAACATATTCTTTATGGACTTCTCTACGCACAAGGTGGGTCTCAAGGAACTGTGGACACTAAATTGGCACCGCAGTTTTGATACTCGTAATCCCTGGACCAAAGCCGGCCTCGTACAGCCTTCTGATTGGCCCCAATGGATGAGAAAGTTTAGGGACTACTGAAAAATATTTAGGTTACTTCTCCAATCCTTCTCTTATTTCTTAAAACCCCTCTCACAGACTGTCTAAATAAAACCCTGAGATGGTTTAAACTTTTAGCAGCATATATGGAGTTTGTCTGCTGTCGTCCTTAAACAACCGGGGCCTATACCTAATCGTTCGGTACAGGCCCCGAATTGCCTGCACTTGTGTAACCACACCTGTGCCTGCGTTATCCCCTTTGCTGTCTGCGACAGCAGACAAGGGGGTGCAGGCAGGTACAAGTGACACAAATCTGCAATATCTACCCCGTTAGATACGAAAAATTCGACATTATCTAACGGGATCAACCATACAATTTTAATTTCCAGCCAAATCTCGGTTTACGGTGCCGGGGGATACAATCGAATATCATCAAAGTACATCATACCTGAGCCACCGGCTACCGGATTGTTCTTGTTACCCAGACCAAGGGAAATTGTATTGACATTTGCAAGGTTTATGCCGAATGCCTGCAGGTCGATAGTCCATTCCGTCCATCTGGTTACCTGTGCTGCCTCGGGATTATCGTGATTGACTACCGCGCTGCCGTTGAGAGCAGCATACAAAGTCTCGGCGGCATTAGCCGGATTGCCTCTGAACCAAATCGATAATGTGGTAATACCATTCTCGGTCCAGTCACGCGGATAGGTCAATGTCAACGTCGCTTCAGAGTAACCAACGCTATTGTCGTAGAAGAGCGGCATCGACTGGTTGCCTCCGTGAACGATAGTTTGCTCGGCAAAGGGCGGATTGTCATAACCAACTAAAGAGCCATTTGTAGGATCATCGTATCCGTCTATCCACGCGAGAAATATCCTGTTGCTGGCGGGGTCCTCGGGATTAAGGTCATTGTAGCTCTCGAAATCGTCCACGACAAGGAAGTTGGCTGTCGTAAAGCTCCATACATTACCTGTCCACGGACTGTCGGGATTGGTATTATTGGCCTCGTCGATTCGCCAATAGTAAGTGGTATTCCAAAGGAGTTTTGCTGGTTCATAGCTCTCAGCACCAAGGTTTCCTGTGCCCTTATACTCCGGCGAACCGGCATCGGCATTTCGTACTGTCTCTTTGTCTGTGCCGAAATAGACCTGATGCGAATCGGCATAGACTCCCCGTGTCCAGGTGAGAATCGGAGTATGCTTTACATCCACAGCGCCGTTGGCCGGGACCGAGCTCCCGACGGCGCCCTCAGTAGTAAAGCTCCAGACGCCGCCTTTATACGTATCGACGGCATCGAACTCATCGACCCGCCAGTAGTAGGTCTTAGCCAATTCAAGTGTGCCGGGAGAATAGTTTGCACCTCCCTGTGGGAGTCCACCAGCGGCATTGCTCACCTCATCAAAGTTGTCACCGAAATATACTGTGTGCAATTTCGAACCGAAGCCTCCCGTCCAGCTCAGAGTTATATCCGTCTCTACCTGCTCTGCGGCATCAGCCGGGACTGGGTAGTAGGCGGTCTTGGGGGGAACCGAAAAGCTCCAGATATCACCTTTCCAGGGACTGTTCGGCTCAGCTTCATTGACCTCGTCGATTCGCCAGTAGTAAGTTGTGCCGGGAACAAGACCATCCGGATAAGGAAATCCTGGGAAGCCGACAACAATAAACGTTTCGGCCTGGTTACCAACAAACGTGCCTTCGGCGCCGGCGTCCACATCATCAAAATTTTCACCAACATACACATCGTGTGAGACCGCGAGACCTCCCGGTAACCAGCTAAGGTTTGCCCATGTATCCGGATGTAGGGCACCATCCTCCGGCTTGGGGGCCAAGGCGTAAGGCCATACCTCACCTTCCATCGCGCCCATTATTTCGGGCACCGACAAGGCATGGTTGTAAATCCTTACATCGTCGATCGCGCCAATCCAGTCGCAGCCCCACCCATCCGAGCCGATGAGCACAGGTGTCTGACTGCTGGTAATTGGGCCCATTGGGGTCGAATCGGTCTCCTCTCCATTGAGATAGCATTTCAGCGTCGTCCCGTCATACGAGCACGCGATATGGCACCACTCATAGCGCTCCAGATTTCTGCCGACGAAGGCCCAGGCCCTCGGCGACGTATTGAACGTAAACGCCATGTAGGGCTCAGGACCGCCCCAGCCGTATCGAACCTGCCAGCTCCAGCTGGGACTCATCGTGCTCAACGCCTTGCACATCGGCGCTGTCTCACCGCCAGGGCTGCCCTGACCCTCCGGATCATCCGCGTCAGGTCTTATCCAGAGGGCTATGGAGGTCGGCCCGGTGATATCCAGGCTGGAGCTATGGCCGCAATCGATGTAGTTCACACTGCCATAGACCGAGGTGTCGCCATAGAACTCCAGGGCTGTCCCGCTGATGCCGGGAATCCATGTGGGATCGTCGAAGTCGGGATTGTCCAGAAAGGTCCCGTCGTTGCCGTTACCGCTCGAATCGTAAACCGTGGTGCCGGAACCCTCGTCGAGCCTCCAGTGACCCACCAAATCGGCCCACACACTGCCTGAGACGCTCAGGACAAGAATAAAAGAAACCAGATAAATCATTTTTCTACACATAATGTTCCTCCTTCAAAAAGTTAAATTAAAACAGTTATATATTATGTTTTGGCCACACACCAAAATATTCGTTTTTTCAACAGGCATCAGAAAGCTCATCTATGAGAATGTCACTCACACAGCTTATGGTGCTTTTTGTTCCGGCTATGGCAGTAGAGCATACAGCCGAATATCATCGAAGTACATCGTACCTGAACCACCGGCTACCGGATTCTTCTTGTTACCGAGACCAAGTGAAATCGTATTGACATTGGCAAGGTTCACGCCCTGGTCTGCAAATGCCGGTAGGTCGATATTCCATCGGGTCCACTCTTCTATTTGTGGTGCATCAGGATTATCGTGATTGACCACCGCACTGCCATTGAGAGCAACGTATAAAGTCTCAGCAGCGTTATCCGAAATGCCCCTGAACCAAATTGTTAATGTGGTCACACCATTCTCGGTCCAGTCACGTGGATAAGTCAGTGTCTTTTCCACCTCTGAATACCTGAGGATGCTGTTGTCATAGAATACAGGCATCGACTGGTTTCCTCCGTGAACGATAGTCTCCTCGGTAAAAGAAGGAGTGCTTTCGTCACCCACAGCCGAGCCGGTCCCATTACCGGCAAAGTAACCTGCAGTACCCGGAGTGCCATAGCCAAGCCCGTCATGCCATGTGAACCATATCTGGTTGTCACCGGCATCGTAGTCCTCAAAATCGTCCACAATAATGAAATTGGCCGTCGTAAAGCTCCAGATATTACCGTTCTGTATCGTACCGTCGTCCTTGACTTCATCAACACGCCAGTAGTAAGTTGTGCCCCACTCAAGCTGTCCGGCGTCATAGCTCTCGGAACCAAGGTTTCTGGTGCCTTTGTATTCCGGCGAATTTGTATTGGCATTTTTCACAGCCTCTTCATCGGTACCGAAATACACCTGATGCGAAGTGGTATTGTCTCCCGGTCTCCAGCTTAGAACCTGTATCTGCGTTACATCCACAGCACCACCTGACGGACTCGGACTCCCGGCCTTCAACGGAGGCTGCAGCGCACCGCTGGGAATAATCTGCTGTTCCCGCTTGCTGCTCTCCCAGAACAGCTGGGCAATCGCCGTGTCCTCGCCTTCGAAATACTCCATCCAAATTGAGTGGGTATCGCCACTTATCAGTTCGATCGGTTCACTCAGGCGATTGCTTGTCGTGCCATTGTTCCAAAAATCGATAATGGGCTTACCATCCAGCCATAGCCTGAAACCGTTGTTGGCGGTAATTTGGAAAATATATGTGTCCGTCAGGTCCACCTCAAGCTCGCCGCTCCAGCGGGCCGAAAAGTTGTCAACATTGATACTCGCATCGGGAGAATTCCTTCCAGGCTCGTCAGCATTGCCCCAGTTAAAGTCGATTTCGGAGTCCAGGCGTGTCAGTACCGGCTCACCACTGAGGGTCCTGTTGTTGAAGTACTCTGCCTTGAGGCCGCCGCCGGCCTTGGTAATCGTGAAGCTCCAGACGTCGCCTTTCTCTGTAGCGGCGCCGCTAAACTCATCGACCCGCCAATAATAAGTCTTCTCTAATTCAAGTGTGCCGGGTCTATAGGTTGTTTCCGCCCGGGGCAGACCTACAACAGCGTTGTTAACATCGTCAAAGTTGTCACCGAAAAATATGGTGTGCAATTTCGAACCGAATCCCGGGGCCCAGCTAAGGATTATATTCGAGTCCACAAATTTGGCCCCATCAGGTGGACTTGGATCGTACGCAATCCTTGAGGGAACTCTAAAACTCCAGACAGGACCTTTCCAGGGACTGTTCGAGTCGGTGTCGTTGACCTCATCGATTCGCCAATAGTAAGTTGTGCCTGGAACAAGACCATCCGGATAAGGAAACCCGGGAAAGCCGACAATAAAAGAGGTCGAGCTCTGGTTGCCCCGGAATGTATCGCCGAGGCCGTTGTTCACATCGTCAAAATTTTCGCCCAAATAGACATCATGTGATACCGCAAAATCTCCCGGAAACCAGGTAAGATTAACCCATGTATCCTCAACTATGGCGTCATCAGCCGGAGTTGGATTCACGGCACGGCCACGTGTCTGGACTTCAGGCTCAGCGCCAAAATACACCCAATCAAACCAGACTTTTTTGTTCAGATCCTCACCCGTCATGGGCCACCACTGACCCTTCAACATCAGATAAAGAGTCAGGATTTCTCCACCCTCATCTCCGATAGTATCGCCGGTATGGGTATACTCGAAAAGATATTTCTGTGCTGTGGTTGTTAGTTCCATTGTCTCGTTCACATAGGTAGGCCAGGTACCATCAATACTCGCCTGGAGTAACAATACCATTTGTCTGTCTTCCTCCGCTTTGGCCATAAATCCGATCGGATATGTTACACCCGGCTCAATAATCAGACCTGACTGGGAAATCCCTATGCTGGCTGTTGCAGAAGCGTTGGTAACATCGAACATTACCGCGTTATTCCCTGATAGGCCGGCACCGGGCACTACTTCAAAAGTAAAGCCTGCCCCCCCGTACGAGCCCCATGAAAGGAGACCATTATCAAACTCGCCGTTAATAATCTGATTTTCCTGACCCAGAGAGATTGACCCGGACAGCACACAAGCCAAAACAAAAGAAGTTAAAAAAATCACTTTCTTAGACATAATAATCCTCCTTCACCCCGTCCAGTCTTTGCCGCAAGGCATCCTGCGGACGACGGACGGGATTCATAAAATTAATATAGGTTGTTAATTGAAATGTAAAATATCTTCACTGTGAGCACAAAGTCGCCGTTCCAACACTTTGCCTCGCATAATACACATCCTCCTCTATTTGGAAAATTACTCGTCGGGGCGGAGCCCGCCGCAGCCCGACAATAATTGCGCCCGCTCGACTGTGCAGGCACAAGCTTTACCCAGCCCCTGCGGCAGGGGCTGGGTTCACTATTGTTGTTTATACCAAATCAGCCACCTTCCCGTCAAGTACAATCTCTTAGTTATGCATTGGTATGCCTTTTTGATTAAACTACGCAGAAACGTAGAAAGGGCAGGGGGCACATCGCTAACCTGGTGTAATTTCTTCAACCTATGTCGGACGTGTTCAAAAAAAGCCCTTAAGCCTATTTTTTTGAATCTTATAGAGGGCCCATCAGCTTCCAATTTTTAAGCGCCTGGGAGACCATTTCAAGGTCATGTTTTCAGAGTTCGTGTTTAAAATCCGAGGAGAATTGTATCTCGACATTAGCACCATCAGTTACATCTCAGGGCTTTGCTTTTACCAGGCCCCTAAAAATTATTTTCTTGATATACTGGTTAAGCTGGTGTATTTTTTTTGATTATGTCCAGTCGCTTTAAAACCATAATAAATATTACTGCTTTGTTCGTTATTATTGGCTTTGCGGTGTCCGTTTATTTTCTTTGCCGTTTTCATGATGCCAAAACCGCGAAAAAGGAAGAAATTATATATTTGCCGAAGTTCGCACCGGAATTTTTGAAAGACATCGCAAGAGAGGAGTATATACTCGTTGAGATAGAACCGAACGACCCCCGCATATCTAAAGAGTGGATAAAAGAACATATAAACCAGCAGGAGTTTTAGTTTTATTGTCCTTATTTTTTCCTTTTCTCCACGCTTCCTTAGTCCACTGCTCCTTTGTGCATTATATTTTATCCTTCTCTTATTTATATCTCGAAGGGCATTTAAACGCCGAACTCGTCTTGAGGGGTATCATAACAGACTTCTTTCCGCAAATCACCTTGACCTCGCAAACAAAAAGGTCTATAATCATTCACATAACTAAGTCCCTGCTTTTTCTTCACTCACCATCCTCTAAAAGATTGCAGGGGCTTTTTCATCGAATGAAAAAAGCCAAGCACTATGTAGAAATAATGCCTGGATCGACCAATGCACAAGAACAATCTGTATGGACTTTTTTGTCAGGAACTTCAGGTCGAATTTTTTTTCTTCGCTGGTGGTTTGGGTTGTTCGATGCAACCGGTGGCTTCAGGAGTTCCCTTTATTTTGAGGTCAGGCTTACCTGAAAGAAGGCGTTGTACTTCCATTTTGTTATCCCATTTGTGAGAGTCGGGCCCATCGCATCCTGGTGACTCGGATTCGATTTCTGCCGTTACTTCTGGTGCTTCTTCAGACTCTTTCAACGGTGTTTCCTGAGAGGGTTCGGATGGTGTCTGTTGCGGCTCTTGAAGAACCTGAGATTTCTTTTTACGAGTCATAATTTATCTCCTTCCCTGTCATATGAAAATAAACTTAACTTTGCATAACTATTTATCGGCGTGTTCAGGCAGCTACTTTATCCTTTTGCTAATCAAAAAACAGGCTTTGCGAACCTTATAACCAGGAATACCCTGCTCGCTTTTTCTGCTCGGCCTGGGTGCGGTGATGGTGAGAAGATAAAACCGCTCTTTTCGTTCTAATTTGCCTGAAAATCCCCGGACCCTATCTCAGATACCCTTCGGCATGAGTTTGGGTATTGTAGAACGCTAAAACCCCTCCCATAGTCGTCCTACAGAGAATCCTGAGCCGGTTTAACCTTTTAGCAGCGTATATGGAGTTTGTCCGCTATTGCCCTTAAAACAACCGGGACCTATGCCGAATCATTCGATATAAGCCCTTAATTGATGTAAACCTGCTATATTAACCCCGTTAGATATGAAAAATACGAAGTTATCTAACGGGGTTAACGACTCAATCTTAACTGCCAAATAAATCACACGACTTACGGTGCCGGTTCCGGCGGTGGCCGATACAGCCGAATATCGCGTATGGTAAAATTTTCCTGAATTTCAAAAATAAATAAAAAAAACCTTGACAAAGTTAGGCAAGCCTAACTATATTAGCCAAAACGCACAAAATAAGGAAAAATAGCTATGGTCACAGCGAAAAGTGATAACCTGAGTGCCTCTTTGGAAGATTATCTCGAGGCCATTCTCAATCTTACCAATGAGTCCAACGTCGCCCGCAGCAGGGACATAGCCGAACAGCTCGGTGTCTCCAGAGCATCTGTTACTGGCGCGTTGCGGGTCCTGAAGAAAAAGGGACTGGCTAACTATAAGCCATACGATTACGTAACACTCACCAAATCCGGCAGGATTGCTGCAGCCGAGATTGCCAATAAACATAATATCCTGAAGTCTTTTTTCGTCAACGTCTTAGTTGTCGAGTCGGATGTTGCCCAGCAGGCCGCCTGCAAAGCTGAACATGAGCTTGGTCCGGAGATTATTGAAAAGCTTCTGTGTTTTATCGAGTTTGTAACCCAAAGCAGCAAAAATGGTTGTGATTTGGCGAATGAATTCCAGAAATTCTGTAATAAAAAGAATCAGAACATCTAAGTAAGCGAGCTAACAGCAATGGAGCAAAAGAAAGCAAGGCCGTTGTCAAAGGTTCAGGCCGGAGAAACGGTAAAGTTAGTCGGCATAGAGGCCGGACGGGGCTTAAACAGCCGGCTTGCCTCAATGGGGCTTGTGCCAAACGTGAAAATAACAGTCGTAAACAACAGCCGTCCCGGACCTTTCGTGATAAGCGTCAAAAACTCGAAGATGATGTTAGGCAGGGGGATGGCTCATAAGATTATGGTTATGTGAAAAGCCGCAGCTTTTGCGCGAACCATATTTTTAGACGCGAAAATTCATTCAACTTAACTTTCGCAGCAAAAACAAAGCTGTGAAACAGACCGCAGGATTATGGACAAGAAAATCAAAGTAGCCTTGGCCGGCAACCCAAACAGTGGAAAAACCTCCATATTCAACATGCTGACCGGCGCGCGCCAGCACGTTGGCAATTACCCCGGAGTAACAGTGGAAAAGAAAGAGGGCATCTGTAAATACGCCGGTTTCGAAATAACACTCGTTGATTTACCGGGGACTTACAGCTTAACGGCCTATTCTATAGAAGAGCTTGTTGCCCGTAACTTCATAATCGAGGAGCGTCCGGATGTTGTGGTTGATATTATTGATGCCTCCAATATCGAACGGAACCTGTACCTTGCGACACAGCTTATTGAAATGAATGTGCCTCTGGTTCTGGCGTTCAATATGAGTGACATTGCCGAGCAAAAGGGTTTGAAGTTCGATATTGAACAATTGTCCAGGCTTTTGGAGGCGATGATAGTACCAACTGTCGGCAATAAGGGCAAAGGCAAAATAGAGCTGCTCGATGCCATTGTCGAAACAGCCCGGCAGGAAAATCTGCAGCGCACTCATAAGGTAAAGTACGGCGAGGAAATTGAGCATGAGCTGGCGGAAATCGAATCACTCATCAATGATAAAGAGCAGCAGTTGGCAGAAAAGTACGGCTCACGATGGCTCGCCGTCAAACTGCTGGAGCAGGACTCTGATATAACCGCAAAAGTCCACAGCAAAGAGGTGCTTGATTCAATTACAGCCGGCACCGAGCATCTCAGGGGTATTTTCGGAGATGAGCCCGAAATCGTAATGGCGGATCGGCGGTATGGTTTCATATCGGGTGCCTGTCAGGAGACTATCAAGAGCACAGTCGAATCGCGTCATAGCACCAGCGATATGATAGATGCAGTAGTAATAAATCGCATCCTGGGGCTGCCGATATTTCTGATATTGATGTATTTAGTCTTTTTTTCGACATTTAAGATCGGCGAATATCCGATGAGCTGGCTCGAGCAGTTTTTCGGCTGGGCTGGTAAAACGATAGCCGGCTTTTGGCCGACCGGCTCCGAGATCTGGCTTAGGTCTCTTTTGGTTGATGGCGTTATAGGGGGAGTAGGGGGGGTGCTTGTGTTCCTGCCGAATATCTTATTGCTGTTCCTGGCTATTGCGCTTCTTGAGGATTCAGGCTATATGGCAAGGGCCGCCTTCATTATGGACCGCGTAATGCACAAGATAGGCCTGCACGGCAAAAGCTTTATACCAATGCTTATCGGTTTCGGATGTTCGGTCCCGGCCATAATGGGCGCACGAATACTCGAAAACAAACGCAACAGGTTTACGACAATAATGGTAATCCCCTTAATGAGCTGCGGCGCAAGGCTGACGATTTATGCGCTGATAATACCGGCTTTCTTCCCGGAAAAATGGCGCGGGCCAACGCTCTGGTTCATTTATTTGATAGGGATTGTGCTGGCGATTGTTTGCATTAAGGTTTTGCGATTGACCCTATTTAAGGGCGAAACTACGCCGTTCGTTATGGAGCTGCCGCCTTACCGTATGCCTACCCTCAAATCCGTCTGTATTCACATGTGGCATAGAGGCTGGATGTATTTGAGAAAGGCCGGCACAATAATCCTCGCCATATCGATTATACTCTGGGCGGCGGGCAGTTACCCGAAACCGAGCGAACAGTCTTTGACAGGATTGAGTACCGAGCAGGCAAGGCAAGCCGGATTGGAGTATTCGCTGGTTGGCCGATTAGGACGAACAATAGAGCCTGCTTTGAAGCCGCTTGGCTTCGACTGGAAAATCGGAACGGCCCTTATCGGTGCAACCGCCGCCAAAGAGGTGTTTGTATCACAATTAGCAATAGTATATGCCGTTGGTTCACACCGGGCGGGGGGGGTTGGCGGCGCTGAGGAAAAAGCGCAGAGTTTAAGGGAAAAATTGCAGGCGAACTATACGCCGTTGACGGGTTTTTGTATTATGTTGTTTTGCCTGATTGCCACCCCGTGTGTAGCGACCATTGCAATGACAAAACAGGAAACAAATTCCTGGGCCTGGGCGCTGTTCCAATTCTTCGGCCTGACCGCTTTAGCTTATGTGATAACGCTAATCGTTTATCAGCTCGGCAGCTTTTTCGGGTGTGGCTAATTCTTCTGGCAACACGGGATGGCTTGCCCCGTTAGAGTGCCTTATACTCTAATGGGGTCATTGCGAGCACCTCACCGGGTTCGCAGGAGGAATGTAAAATAAACTAAGATATTGGCTGAATTACGATAACATCATTCTATTACAACAATTACAGATAACATCGTGCCCAATGTGATTGCTTAGTTCATTAGAAGGCCTCGTTTTGCTTTCGCGAGAAAACAGGGGGCCGAAGCAAGCTGAACATTGACATTATTTAACATTACTCACGACTACTTTTCTGGTATGATACGCAGCGACAAGCCCTGTTTAGCCTCTGCGCTGGTATCAGATTATGGTTCAATGTGAAGGAGGATGCGATATGAGAGGTAAATATAGACCATATCATATTCTTAAGGTCGTTTTGTTGTCTATTGCTCTGGCTGATTTTTCCGCAAGCAATGCAAAAGCTAATGAAAACAGCAAGTACCTCAACGCCGTCCGCGAGTTTGCAAATAACGTGCTTAAATACGGTAGAGATAGCTACGGCCCCAAGCATACGCCTTTATTTGTCGACGGCTTAAACATCCACACCCACGAACCGGTGAAGTGGATAGAGCCCAACGGCGACAGATGGATTTTATCTAACTTAGCTTGTCAGCAGAATTTACTCAGGATTTTGGACGGATTAACAATGATTACAGGCGACCCGAAATACAAGAAGGCAGCAATGGAAGCGACTAAGTATGCCTTTGAAAACTTAAGGAGTCCGAACGGGTTGCTGTATTGGGGCGGGCATGTGGCTTATGATGCACTGGCAGATGAAATATGTAAAGTCAGGGGCAACTATGTCCATGAATTGAAACACCATTTTCCTTACTACGAGCTAATGTGGCAGGTAGATTCAAAGGTGACGAGACAGTTTATTGAAGCTTTTTGGTCAGCTCATATCTTTGACTGGTCAAATCTGGACATGAATCGACACGGCTCTTTGGACGAGCAGTTGGAGAAGGCATGGGAGCACAATTACGACGGTGGACCTATTTTTTTCAGGAGCAGAATACCTTATGGATTATCCTTTCACAACACCGGGAGTGATTTGTTCTATGCCGGAACATTACTTCATAGACTCTCTGGTAATACAGAGCCACTGGTTTGGAGCAAGCGTTTGGCCCACCGTTACGTAGAGACGAGGGACTCCGAGGTAGGCATCAGTGGAGGACTCTACAATTGGACGGACCGCATACAGCCTCTGTTTGGGGATGATTTCAAAGGACATCCTGTCCACGAAGGAACATTATTTCCTGCTATGGTCCTAAGCCCTCTCTCGTTGACTTTACAATTTAGGGGATGGATTTGTCAATTCATTCTTGGAGACCTGTTGGGGTCTGAAGGTACAGAATTCAAGCAATGGGCTTTGGAAGAACTGACTGCTTGGGGTAAGGTCTCCTATCGTGAAGAAGGCAATTCTTTCGCACCTATGCTTACTGATGGTACGAGCTTGCTGGGGTACACTTTCACGAGGGATGGTTATCCGGAATATCCTAAAGGTACAGTAGTTCCTGCGATGGAGGCCAGCCCCATATGCTTTTGGGCATATGCCTTGGCATATAGGGTAACAGGAGATTCGTTTATGTGGGAAATGGCCCGTAGCATTGCACGAGGTAACAACTTTGGGGATATTGGCAACGGTCCCACAGACCAGCCAGATATTGATACCAATATAGAATCATCGGACCCATATGCTATTCTGGGCTTTCTAGAACTATACGCTAAGCTGCACAAAGAACCTTTCTTGAAAATCGCATCGAGGATTGGAGACAAACTTTTGTCTGAGAGGCTTTATAAGGGATTCTTTGTGCCGGGTAATGAAGCTCTCTACGCCAAATTTGATTATGTTGAGCCACTAGTGTTGTTACGTCTTGATGCTGCCGTTAATATAAGACCCACACTGGTACCGCAGGTCTGGCCGAGCAGGACATTTTTTGCCAGTGGATACGGCGCATTCGTGAGTCGAGAAGACACTTTCGTTATATATAGCCAGACTGCTCGAACTGAGTTGCCAATGTTATTGTTAATAGCAGCTTGGGAAGGTCGAGCCGATGAAGTGGAGACACTCATTTCAAAAGGGGTGGATGTAAACGCTCACTACGAATTTGACTCTTGGATAGTGCAGAGAATTCTAGGAGGCCGTGAGACACGCGACATAGCGCTCGAGCGCATATTAGCTGATACCACCACGCCTATGCACCTCGCTGCAGAAAAAGGACATAGAGATATTGTGGCAGTGCTCGTCGCCAAAGGTGCGGACATAAATGCCAAGAATAATTATGACCAGACACCACTTGACGTCGCTCTTCAACGGAACCGTAATGATATTGTCAACCTGCTAATCGAAAAAAGTGCTGATGTCTCTATTCATACAGCAGCCCGATACGGATTGTTGGAGAAGCTTAAGGAGTTGATCGGTAAAGGAAGCAATGTCAATGCGAAGAACAATGCTGGCGAAACAGCCTTGGATATTGCAATCCAAGAATATCGTCAGGATATAGCGAAACTCCTTGTTGACAAAGGAGCAGACGTATCGATCCACACAGCTGCCTTCATTGGCGACATCAATAAAGTCAAAACCTTTGTTGAAGATGGCAGCTCAGCTGACAAAGCCGATGCCAGCGGCCAAACGCCTTTGCATTATGCTACAGCTGGGAACCATAAAGCTATCGCAGAAATCCTTGTTTCGCACGGTGCCGATGTAAATGCCGTCGCAGGTACGTGGAGGACGCCACTGGATGTTGCTGCCCGAACAGGCAGCGTCGATATGGCGGAGTTTCTAATTGCTCATGGGGCAAACGTCGATGGTCGTGAAGGCCACTGGACTCCTCTTCAGGAAGCAGCGTACTACAGCAAAGAAATGGTTGAGTTACTTCTTAGGCACGGGGCTAATATCAACACAGGCAAATGGACGGCTCTTCATAGTGCGCTTGATGCCGAGCGTTTTGACATAGTGGAATTGCTCTTGGCTAAAGGCGCAGATGCCAATATCAGGGATGGAAAAGGCCGCACGCCACTTCATATTGCAGCCTGGTATGCGGCCGGTAAGAATCCTAAGATAGTCGAACTACTCCTCTCTAAGGGAGCGGACATCAACGCAAAAGATAATAATGGTAAGACTGCCTTATTGTACGCTATAGAGAACGGCCACACCGAAATCGTTGAACTGCTGCGTAAGCACGGAGCTAAAGAATGACGCCGCCGCACTGACTTGGGCTCCTTTGAGAAAAAGAGTCTAACTTGAATATTTAATGGCTTATTAGAGGTTTGTTCTTGCGGGAGCAAAAGGTCCCAGGAGCATTTTCTGACTCGGCCGCGAGGTTGCAGAGTCAGAGGGGACAGCCTAATGATTGACAAAGCTTTTTCAGCTTTTTCCCTCTAATCCGCGGTTACTTACTATTGAACTATCAGTGTGAATCCGTGTCAACCTGTCCTGAGCTTGTCGAACGGATCCGTGTCTAAAACGTCTGTGTCCGTCAGTGTCTTAAATGTCCGTGTCAGTCCGTGTCTCAAGAGTCTGTGTCAGTCCGTGTCTAACTCTGTGGCTAAAAAAGTGCTTTTTTATTCATTTTTTTTGTTGACATTGTTTGATAATATGTTAAAATACACCTATATTAGCCAGCAGGCTAACATAAACCGCCAGCAGGCGAAGATGACATTTCAGTTTGCATGTCGTAAGCTGCAGCGCAGCAAGCACTTAGAGCCAGCCCGGCCCAGATTCTTGAATCCAGTATCCAGTATCGAGTATCCAGTATCGTGAATCCAGTATCGAGAATCCAGTATCGAGTATCCAGCAACCCTGTCCCGGCGCGCCGGGGTCGAGCATCAAGTATCGAGAATCGAGAATCCCGCTTCTCTCCTCCAACTTTAGCTCACTTTAGTCACTTTAGGCACTTTAGTTCACTTTATTTTACTTTAGCTCACTTTAGGCACTTTAGCTCACTCTTCACTCTCTCGCCCCTCTACAACTGTCGAGAATCCTCTACAAATCACCTACTTTTTATGCAAAACAAACCCAATGTCAAGGACGCTCATATTAACGTAAACTCTTATATGAAAGTTAAATATGAAAATTTGGACACTTGGCTAAGTGGAAAAAACAAAGCCAATTCAAACCCAAACAAACCCAATTTCCAAAAAGCCAAAATGAATGTAAACTCATTTATAACAAAGGATTACAGAAAAAACGATGATTTTATAGTCCGAATAAACAAACCCAATTCAAACCCAATTTTCTTAAGGACAAAAACGAACGCAATCCTCTTTACCGCAAAGGATTATGAAAATGAAACCGCTCTCAGGCCCCAAAAAAACAAACCCAATTCAAACCCAATTTCTTCAAAGGCCAAAATCTATTGCCGGAAAAACTGGCCACACTCGCTTGGCAGTTTCATAACAGGATAGGACAATATTACAAAATTAGAGTTGAGCATTATTTCTTAGCTGGACTATGGATACAGGGAGATGAACCGGGTAGAATGCAAGTATGAAAAATTATTTTTTAGGATTGAGCCTTTGAGTAGGAGGATTCAATATGTCGAACGATACAATTTCTCGTCGAAGGTTCGTCAAAGATTTGGCAATAGCAGGGGGGGCGATTGTAATGGGAGCCCAGTCCCTCGGCGCAGCCCAACGCAGGCAGGCCGGCAAGCTGCACCTGGCCTGCAACCAGTACCCCTGGACCGTCTTCTATCAGCGTGACAACCGCAATTTCAATAACGAACTGGACAAGGGACTTGGCGAGCTTGCGGCCAGCGGAATGGATGGCTACGAGCCGCTCGCCAATAATCCGCAGGAAGTTGACCGCCTTGGACCGCTATTAAAGAAACACAATCTCCAAATGCGCTCGCTGTACGTCAACAGTGTCCTGCACGAGAAGGATAAGGCCGATGAGAGCATCGAAGCAGTGTTGGCTATCGCCGAAAAGGCAAAAGGTATCGGCACTAAAATCATCGTTACCAACCCAAGTCCAATCCGCTGGGGCGGGCCTCAGAACAAGAATGATGTTCAGCTAAAAGTTCAGGCCGAGGCCCTTGAGAAATTAGGCCGTCTATTACAGGAGATGGGATTGACTCTCTCGTACCACAACCATGATATCGAATTGCGCAACGCCGCCCGCGAGTTTCATCACATGATGCTCGGCACCGACCCTGAGAGCGTAAACCTGTGCCTCGATGCCCACTGGATTTATCGCGGCGCAGGCAACTCTGCCGTAGCCCTCTTCGACGTCCTGAAGCTTTACGGCCCAAGAATCACTGAGCTGCATCTTCGCCAGTCTAAGGACAACATCTGGACCGAGACCTTAGGCGAGGGCGACATCGACTACCCGGCCCTCGCAAGACATCTGCTTGATATCGGTGTAAAGCCCCACATCGTCCTCGAACAGGCCGTAGAAGCTGGCTCACCCAAAACAATGAGCACCATCGACGCCTTCAAAAAAAGCGCCCAATACGCCCGCCGCATCTTCGCCGGCTTTGCATAATCTCCGGCGTAGCTGGTTTTGCTCAGGATATTATTCTTAGGGTTAATTTTTTGTTAAGGACGGTTCATATTTTAATCCGGCCTTTTCCCCCTTGTGGAATTTGATTTGACAGGTGTTTTTATGGAGATTAGACTACTCCTTATGACAAAGCAGGAAATTAAAGACAAATTATTAGAAGCTGTCAAGAATGACCCCCATCTGGCTGATATTAAATCTGTAGCGATTTTTGGCTCCCACGTTATCGGCACGCCGAGCGAAGATAGTGATGTGGATGTGTTAATAGACTTTGTCCCGACCGCGGTTATAGGTTTTTTCGCGCTGTCAGACATAAAGGATAACTTTGAGTCTTTCCTTAAAAAGACGGTTGACCTGCTTACTCCAGAAGCAATAAGCAAATATTTCAGAGACGAAGTTCTCGCTCAGTCTGAGTACGTTTATGAGAAATGACAGAGCCTATTTAATCCACATTCGAGAAGCCATCGAAAGTATCGAAGAATACCTCGAAAACGTAACCTATCACAAGTTTACGTCCAACAAAATGATTATAGATGCTGTCGTAAGGGAGCTGGAGATAGTCGGTGAAGCCTCAAACAATCTCAGTGATGAGTTTCGCGAGAACCATCCGGAGATACTTTGGCGGAAAATGAAGAATATGAGAAACTTCCTTATACACGAGTATTTTGGCGTTAATACAAAGATCGTGTGGAGCACCTGCAAAGAAGACCTGCCAAAACTCAAAAAACTGATTAAAGATTTACTGGATTAGCTCTATATGAATATGTGACCACCCGGTTTGGCAAAGAAAGAAAACTCCGCGTAAATTGCAAATTAAGCATTTTGAAATCGCCGATTATTCACAGGTTGTATTGTCTGTCTCCGGTATCGGCTCGTGGGCCTTTCGGTTATAGACTTTCTCGTAGGCTTTACAGGCGGGGCAAAAGCCTGATTCGACTTTTTTAACGAACCAAAAGGCAAGCCCTTTTTGCTTTTCACGTGCGCGTTTGCAGAGAAAACATTCAAGGCACTGTTTGGCCCTCCCGCGGTCCTCATCGGTAATGCCTTCGGTTTGCATAATTTGTTCCTGTCAAACTAAAACCTTAATATATTGAGATTGCCGCGTCGTCCCGCACCAATTAGGCGTGAGCCTAAGCTCAATTGGTGCGGGATTCCTCGCAATGACAATCTCGTGCTGCGTAATGCACACAGCTTATAAACAAAACTCCTGAGCCGCTTTCGCTATGGAATTATTTTTGCATAAGATGCCTGACGACCGAAACAAGAAGTGCTGCGCCCACGACAATAAGTAAAACGGGCACCAGAGGCAGGTTCGGTTTGTAAATTTCCCAGAGGCTACCAATTACGAAGAGCAAGCCGATAACAATCCAGAATACCTCCAGTTTTAGATTGAAACACTTCCGGGCACCCTGCACTAACAGTGTAATGACCCCGACGCCAAGCAGGCCGATGCTTGCATCAAGCTTCATCAGCAGGGCTATTCCGACCCATATCAAGAATAGGCTCCATCCTACTGTAGAAAGCTTATCGGCGAATTTCTGCGCGTCGGTCTTTTTTGGCTCCTCAACAACAGGTGTACCCGCATCATCAGGTTTTTGGTTTTCCATGATTAAACCTCCTTAGACGTATTTCATTTTTATGCGATTGGGTGACAATGCTTAGCATTATACACTGCTTCACGGCAATCATATCTTTTTCTATTCTATGACGTGTATGTTTTTCTTTTTGCACATGTCCTTTAGAATTTTTGGCCAGACGGTTGCGCTAACTTCGCCGATGTGCGCCTTCTTCAAGAGAATCATGAACGTACGGGACTGACCTATGCCGCCGCCGATGCTCAGCGGAATCTCGTTATTCAAGATGGCCTGGTGATATGGGAACTTCAGCATATCGAGCTGGCCAGAAAGCTCTAATTGTTTTTTGAGCGTTTCGGCGTTGACGCGGATGCCCATAGATGTCAGCTCGTGCCGGCGCTTCGTTACAGGGTTCCAGACGAGAATGTCACCGTTAATGCCGTGCCTTGTCCGACCGTCCTCAGATATTGTCTCTGTTACCCAATCGTCATAGTCGGCGGCGCGCATTTCGTGCGGGTAGCCGTCCTCGAGGACCGAGCCGATGCCGATGATGAAAATGGCGGGGTACTCCTGCACGATTACCGTCTCCCGCTGCTTACGCGGCAGGTTTGGGTATTTTTCGAGTATCTCTTCGGCGTGGATGAAGGTCAGCTCGTCGGGCAGGTCGGGGTATTTATCGGTTTTCAATTGAGGGAAAAGCTCCTGGACGTGGACCTCGGCGCCTTTGATGACCTTCCATATCTTCTCTACCACTTCTCGCAGAAGTTTCAGGTTGCGCTGCTCGGCTGTAATGGCCAGCTCCCAGTCCCACTGGTCAACATAGGCACTGTGGTCGTGGTCGAGGAAGTAGTCCTTGCGTACGGCACGCATATCGGTAAGCAGGCCCTCGCCAACCTTCATATCGAACTGCTTGAGGGCCATGCGTTTCCACTTGGTGGCAGCCTGGACAACCTGGGCATCTATCGGATTCTTGTCGTGGTCGTTGGAGATATGGAACCCGATCGGAGTCCGTGAGCCGTCGCGGTCGAGCATATCGTTGACGCCACTCTCAACGTCCACGATAAGAGGGACGGTCACGCGAATGAGATTTAGTTCCTTGCAGAGATTTTCCTCAATGTAGTCTTTGGCGGCATAGGTGGCAATCTGTGTCTCCTTGGGGTTCAATAAAGAGCTGTAATCCTGTGGAAGGGTTTTCTCTAATTCAGCATAGTCGCCGATGCCCGGCCCGGCCAAATCCGCTTTTTTGTCTGTCACTTTGTTTTCTCCTAAATATTTTTATATGGTTACTTTCTAAAACTGTAGCTTTTCATCACTTAAGCGTGCAAATAATAGTGAAGGTGGTGATGGTTTTCAAGGCTATTTCTAAAAAATCGTCGAAGTAAAATTGAATTACGTGTTTTTTCTTAGCCAGGCAGCAAAATTTTTCAAACCGAGCTGGATGGTTGTTGAAGGGTTGTAGCCGAGCTCTTTGGCAGCTTTGCTTATATCGGCATATGTGCGTTCGACGTCACCCGGCTGAGGGGGCTGATATTCCTTGACCGCTTTTTTACCAAGCGCGTTCTCGATTTCACTGACCAAATCGTTGACTGTTATCGGTTTTGATTCACCGAGATTATAGATATTAAAGCCTTCGCATTTGTCCATTGCCGCGATTGTGCCATCAATTATGTCGTCGATATAAGTAAAGTCGCGCATCATAGTGCCGTCGCCGTAAATGGGTATGGGTTTGTTCTGCTCGATGAGTTTTGAGAATTTGTGGATGGCCAAATCCGGCCTTTGCCGCGGACCATACACAGTGAAAAAACGAAGGCAGGTTATATCAATCCCGGAAAGGTGATGATACGTATGGCAGATAAGTTCGCCGGCTTTTTTGGTGGCGGCATAAGGCGAAATTGGGAAATCAACATTATCTTCTTCCGAGAAGGGGACTTTTTCATTATTGCCATAAACGCTGGAGCTTGAGCCGAAGATGAATTTGCCGACTTTATATTTTTTAGCTGCCTCGAGCAAGACCATTGTTCCATTGACATTAACGTCGGCGTAAAGCAACGGCTGGGCGATCGATGGGCGAACGCCGGCCAGGGCTGCCAAATGGACAATTATTTCGACGCCGTCGCCGACCGTTTTATCCATAGCTGCACCGTCACGGACGTCGGCTTCGATAAGCTGGAAATTTTTGTCTTGAAGGCAGTCGCTGATATTCCCGCGTTTAATCTGAGGGTCGTAAAAATCATCGAAATTGTCAACCCCGACGACCGTCCAGCCATCGTCAAGAAGGCGTTCGCTTAGGTGTGAACCGATGAAACCAGCGGCTCCCGTGATCAATACCTTCATATCACGTCTCACGTTTCTTTCGTTCTTATGCGGAAAAGATAATTATTAATCCTACGGCCAGGACGATTACAGCGATGACCCGAAAAATTAGAACCGGCTGCTTTTGGTACCACTCGAGCATCCGTCTAATCTTTTCAGGCCCGAGAGCAAATATCAAGAGGCCTCCTATTATAAAAAGGAGCCCAAAAGCAAATATAACCCAGGGGTATTTGCATTCACGAGCACTGGCTAAAAAAACGATGGCCAGAGCAAATCTTATCAGTCCGGAAAAGTATATGCGTTTGCCCTTTTTGAAGAATTCCATCAGCCATTTAATAATGTCCGGCCTTAGCAAATACACAATTCCGATAATACAGAATAATATGCCTAAACTTTTAATAACAATGTCCATAATTTTATCCTTTATTTTAGACCCAAGACAAAAGACATTTTCAAACGTGTGCCCTTCCGATACTGTGATATTCAATTCCAGCCTGTTTAACTACGTCGGGTTCGTAGAGGTTTCTGCCGTCGAAGATAACGGGGTTTTTTAGTTTCGCTGTGATAAGCCCGAAGTCTGGATTTCGGAATTCCTGCCAATCGGTGAAGATAACAAGTCCATCAGCATTCTCAAGTGCATCGTATCCATTTTGGAAGGTTTCGATATTGTCATCCAGGGCCGCCATCCCCGCAGAGTTTGCCTCAGGGTCATAGGCCCTTATCTTCATTTTGCAATCGAGGAGCTTTTTTATACAGTAAATTGCAGGGGATTCTCTTACGTCATCGGTTTTTGCCTTAAACGCCAATCCCCAGACGGCCAATGTGATTTGGTCTTCTCGGCCGGTGAAATAATCGATAACCCGTTTTGCAAATCGCTCCTGCTGATGTATATTTACCTGCTGGACAGCCTTGGCTATCGTCATTTCAACGCCGTTCACAGAACCCGTATGAATCAATGCCCGAACGTCTTTCGGGAAGCAGCTGCCGCCGAAACCGACACCGGGAAACAGAAAAGACGAGCCAATTCTTGAATCACTGCCGAGACCCCACCTTACCCGTTCGATATCAGCACCGAGTTTCTCACACAGTACCGAGATTTCATTCATAAATGAGATTCTCGTTGCCAGCATCGTATTGGCTGCGTATTTTGTCATTTCGGCAGAGGCAGGGTCCATAAATAGTATTCGGCTGCTCTTGCGCATAAACGGGCTGTACAATTGTTTCATTATTTTTTGAACTTCCGGATTGGTCGTCCCGATGATTATCCTGTCGGGACGCATAAAATCTTCAACGGCGGCGCCTTCTTTCAAAAACTCCGGATTGCTGACATAATCGAATGGCGTTTTGGTCTTCGATTTCATAATGTCCGTCACCTTCTTATGTGTACCTACCGGCACAGTGCTTTTCGTTGCAATGATGCGATAGTCGCTGAGGTTTTCGGCGATATCGACGGCTACTGAAAGGATTGCCGATATGTCGGCCGAGCCATCCTCTGCCGACGGCGTCCCGACCGCAAGAAAAATAATAAGCGAATTGTCAACGCCATATTGTAAATCGGTCGTAAAGTGTAGTCGGCCGAGCTTCTCGTTGTGTTTGACAATTTCGGTCAGGCCCGGCTCATAAATAGGTACCACCCCATCTTTCAAACGGGCAATTTTCTCTCCGTCGTTGTCCACACACACAACATCGTTGCCGGCCTCTGCCAGGCACCCCGCTGTTACCAATCCGACATAACCAATACCAACCACACAAATCTGCATTTTATTGGCTCCGACTGTTAGATATATAATTTTACTTTATAAGGATTAGCTTTGTTGCAAAAGCAGAGAATCAAAAAAACCTTTTTTACAAAAAATCCGAAGCATGAAACAATGTCAAATGTCCGAAATTCAAATTGCCAAAACAGTGAGCTTTGAAAATTTGAGCATTTGAATTTTGAATCCTTCGAATCTGCTCAGGACAGGTTTGTTTCGGATTTAGATATTCGGATTTCGAATTTAGCATAATTGACATTACATTCTATATGTCAAGATATTATGATAGCCTAATAAATCTAAGCAGCGCTGTAGTATTAATCAATGACTTCTATCATATCGATATCTATCTCAACGCTCGCGGCTTGGCCGAGTATATCTACCTGCAACACGAGGCGTGTAGCGCCCCGCGTTGTGACCACAATACCCTCCAGGCCAATTAGAGGCCCTGCTATAACTCGGCATCGTTCCCCAGCCTTGATGTACTTATGTGGTAACAGGGGAGCACCGGTTTGAAGGGCATGGGCTATTTGGACTAATTCGTCGAGTAATTTCTCCTGGTCGTGCACTTCGATGAGGTTCGCAACACGATTTGTTTTCAATAGTTCAATCCGCTGGTTCTCCTGGCCGCAGAAGAACAAATACCCGCTGAACAAAGGCAGGAACGAGCGTATCTTTCTGCGGCTTCGACGTCGAACCTTCCAGCTCATTGGTAGAAAGTAACTGATATTTTTGCTGATTAAATCATGCGCCAGCGCCTTTTCGTTCCTGCTTCTCGTATGGGCCACCCACCATTGACCGGCAAAATCACGAATCGATTCTACCTGAGGCCAGATGATTGGGGGATTTTCGCTTACTTTCAGCATTCTATCGTCCTAACTGATTCCGTAGAATTTAAGCACAGTGTTGGCTACATATTCAATCTGGTCCGGTACAAGTTCAGGATAAATCGGCAGTGACAAAACCTCATCACAAAGCCGCTCGGCAATCGGCAAATCGCCCGGCTTGTATCCAAGGTCACTGAAGCATTCCTGAAGGTGTAACGGCTTTGGATAAAATATCGCTGAACCGATGTTGTTTTCAGCCAAGAATTTTTGCAGCTTGTCTCTTTCCGGCACAGTAACAGTGTATTGGTGATAAATACTGACGTTGTTTGCATCGAGCTTTGGTGGTTTGACCGGTGAATCCGCAAAGAGACTGTCATAAAGGGCGGCGTTGTGCCTTCGTTTTTCGTTCCATCCATCGAGGTATTTGAGCTTGACCGCAAGAACGGCGCCCTGTATGCCATCGAGGCGGAAATTGCCGCCAATCATTTTATAGAAGTACCGGGGATTTTGGCCGTGGTCGCGAAGGGTCCTGATTTTCTGCGCAAGGTCTTCTCTATTGGTTGTTACCAAGCCGCCGTCGCCGAAACCGCCGAGGTTCTTGGCCGGGTAAAATGAAAAGCATCCACAATCACCGAAAGTGCCGCACTTAATGCCGTCTTGGCTCGCACCTATCGCCTGTGCCGCATCTTCGATAACACCAAGATTGTAACGCCGGGCAATTTCCATTATGGCTTTCATTTGTGCTACCTGTCCAAATAAATGCACCGGAACGATTGCTCGCGTCTTTTCGGTTATCTTTTCCTCGATAGACGATGGGTCAATATTGTAAGAATCGGGGTCAACATCAACGAAGACCGGTTTTGCACCGAGTCTGACGATAGAGCCGGCAGTGGCAAAGAAGGTAAAAGGAGTTGTTATGACTTCGTCACCCGCTTTTATTCCCAGAGCCATCAAGCTGACAATCAAAGCATCTGTTCCGCTCGAAACTCCGATTGCATATTCGCTGTTGCAATATGCGGCTATTTTTTCTTCAAATTCAGCCACAGCGGGACCAAGTGCAAAGGTCTGATTTTCACAAACTTCACTTATCGCCCGCATCACTTCGTCCTTGATAGCGGCATATTGTGCCTTTAAATCCAGAAGTGGAACCTGCATTAAAACTCCTTTGAGTGTTGTCTTACACATCTCTTTTTTCGACTCCGGATTTCCAATCAATAATTGAGAATCAGAAACCTGAGAATATTTACCTGCCCAACAATCACTAAACTGTCACTTATTTTTGGTCGATTAACAAGACCAGAACGTCAGTTTACTCCGTTAGAAATCTTTGTCAAGTGCAAGATAGATGCTTTGGCACTTTATTTCTAATGTGAATTAAATATTGACTATTCCGCCCCCTCAAATAAAAATGTTGGCAGTGAAAAATCGAAAAACGAAAAATAAAAATAACCTGAACGTCTTATTCACTTGCATCGGCAGACGTGTCTCGCTGTTAAATAGCTTTCGCCGAGCGTCCAGACAACTGAAAATAAACGCTACATTTTTCGGTACAGACACAACCGACTTAAGTTCGGCACTGCAATTGTGCGACGAAGGCTTTCTGGTTAAGCCGACGACACACCCCCGCTATATCCGGCAATTGCTTTCGATTGTCAAAGCCAACAGGGTAAAACTGCTCGTTCCCACCGTTGACCTGGACCTGAAAGTCCTGGCCCAGAACAAGCCGAAATTTGCTTCGACGGGATGTCGCGTGCTTGTTTCGGCGCCGGAAGTAGTCGATATCTGTCAGGACAAGAGGAAAACGTATCGGTTCTTGGCCAAAAACGGCTTTGATACTGCCCTTACTATGAGTGTTCGTGCTGCACTTTCAAAAAAGAAACTGAATTGGCCTTGTTTCGTAAAACCCTGGGACGGCTATGCCGGAAGAGGAAACGCCGTCGTTAACAATCGCAGGGAGCTGTTATTCTACGCAAAAAGGATACCAAACGCCATCTGCCAGGAGTTCATCAAGGGCACCGAGTATTCGTGTGATGTATATATCGACTTCGGTATGAAGGTTCGCTGTGTCGTTCCTCGAAAACGCATCGAGGTAAGGGCCGGCGAGGTGAGCAAGGGACAGGTGGTGAAGAATCCTCGTATTATGAGCGAAGCTGCAATGTTGGCCGAGACCCTCGGCGCCGGGCCGGGCGTTATCACTTTGCAGTTGTTTCTAACAGATGATAACAAGGTCAAATTCATCGAGATAAATCCGCGATTCGGCGGCGGCGCGCCGCTGTCAATCAAGGCCGGCGCAAACTTTCCAAAATGGATATTGCAGGAAGCATTATGCAAAAAACCAAATATCCGTTTTGATGACTTCAAAGATGATTTAATTATGCTCCGCTATGACAGCGAGGTCTGGCTGAAAAATCCTTAATATACACAGGGACTTCTTAATCGACTATTTTCCAGACAATTCCCTTACCCTTATGTCCGGCTATCGGTGAGACGGCATAAACATCTCCTTCCGACAACCATTGCTCTATGGTCTTTTCACTCAATAACGGCACACCTTCACTGCCTGCGTATTCGGATATGATTTTGATATCTGCCCTCTTTCCCTTAACTTCCTGCATATACAGCAGTGGATAAACCATCGTATTGTCGGCATAAGCAACTGCGTCAGGCTCGAGCTTTTCAAATACTTCTTCGGCGAATTTTTCCGCCCCGCTGTAACCTGCCTTCCACGGCTGTAAAAACCATACATAATCATTACGGCGGGGGACATCTGCCCTGGTGGAAAGATCGAACTTCTGCTTCTGGGCAACGGCTGGAGCAATAATATAGGTTGGGATTGGCAGCAAGGATAAGATTAAAATCACCAAACACAGAATTTTACTATTGTACTGAGCAATAAGCAAATTAACTCCGACACCAATCGGGACCGAAGCTAAGCAATAAAAGGGTATGAAAAATGCGTACCTGTCCGGCACCGTATATCGAAAAGCAAATACAAAGAAAAGAATCAACAACACCAAAAGTATATTTGCAAAGCTATGAGCTGGAGATATTTTTTTCAGCCCATAAAGACCCACAAAGAAAAATATGACGTTGGGCGTGGGGAAATTGTACGCAAGAAATATCAAGTTTTCTTTGATAAGGCCGGCTGATAGACTTACATTAAGAACATTACCCTGCCAGCTTTTGCCAAAAAAAGCTGAGGCTACGGTAGCTGTAAAACTTCCGCTCTGAATAATATTTTTGCCGATAAGGTATCCGTATGGAGCCGCACCGATAATCCACAGTACAACAATAATTCCGAATTGCCCTAATCTGATTTGCCTTCGTGCCAATAAAACAATTAAAAATACCAGATAGCAAACCAGTGCAATAACAGCAAACATATGATTGGCGATTGCCAGGCCGTTGAAAAGCCCTAACAAATATAGAAACACCGTCCGTTTTGTCTTAAAATATTGCAGCAGCATTAACAATTCGGCCAGTAACAGTGCCGTATAGAGGGTATATGTTTCTGCAATAACAGCGTGCCGCCAGAAGGTATGCGATAAGGCCAACGTAGCAGCAGCGATTACGGTGGGCAAAATCCTGCCCAGCCATAGCCGCAGCAGTAAAAACAGATTTGCAATTGTAAACGCCGCTGCAATGGCTGATATCAGGTTTATCCTGTACGCGAATTCACCCAGCCGAATATGTTTTACCCCGATGCCGATAATATGATAAAGCGGATGTGAAAGTGCCAGACCGAGCTTGCCTTCAATATCGTTGTGCCTGATTCGGTATTGATACATCCCGCTGTCCTGCCAGAGCGCCCCCGGCGCACAAGTAGCTACATATAGCCCAGCCGCTATTATAAAGACAGCGATGTAAATGTAACTTGCTTTAAGATTGTTACCAACTTTGAGCATTTACCATCTTCGGTTGGCCATTTCCCATTGATTCATTTTCAAGTAGTTATTTTAAAGGCTCTAACGACAAGAATGTCATTGCGAGGCCCCCGTCTTGCTTTCGCAAGAAAGTAGGGGGCCGTGGCAATTTCTGAGTGTTAAAATGATAAATCTCATTTTGTTAGATGCCCTTAATGTCTTTTCCAATAATCAATAGTCAATAATCAATAATCAATTGATTAAATCGTTACTGTTAAATAATGTGTATCATCCGCAAATCGCATCACACCCTCAAAGACAGCGGGAACAAGCAGGGTATCACCGGCCATGAATTCAACTTCGCTTCCCCTCCCTCCCGTAATTGTCCCAAAGCCGGAGATGAAAATCAGTGTTTTCATTTGGCCGGGCGAAAGCAACAGCTCGCAGTCTTTGGCCTGATGTCCTTTATCTACCCTGAAATATTCGCAATCTACCAGCCGCCCCATCGTTGTTACTGAAAGATTGTCACCGGATGCATCGAAGTGGATACTTTCCAGAGCCTCTTCGATGTGTAATTCTCTGGATTTACCGGTATCGTCAACTCTGTTCCAGTCGAATACCCGATATGTCGTATCCGAGGGCATTTGAATCTCAGCTATCAATAAGCCCGGCCCTATGGCATGTGCCGTTCCGGCCGGAAGAAAATGACACTGGCCTTTTTCAACCGTCACCTTTTCTAACATATCAGCCACATTGCCTTTTTTTATCGCCTTGGCGAATCGCTCCTTCGTTACGCCTTTTTTCAGCCCTTTATAAATTACCGCATCGGGTTCGGCGGATATGATATACCAGCACTCGGTTTTAGGCTCCCCTTTGCCCATTCGCCGGCAGGTCTCCGGGTCGGGATGCACCTGGACGCTCAAGATGTCCTGGGCGTCCAGAAACTTGATTAACAGAGGAAAAGGTCCTGAGAAATCTTCGTTGCCCGTTATTTCTTTGGGATATTTTTCAATAGCCGAGATGAGAGTTTGACCGGTCAATTCACCGTTTGAGATTACAGACTTATCGTTCGGCAAATCAGCCAATTCCCAGCTTTCACCGATCTTCTCAAACGGTGGTATATCCTTATCGAAAACCTCTCGCAGCTTCTGCCCGCCCCAAATCCGCTGCTTATAAATCGGCCTAAACTTTAACGGATATGCTTTCACGCGGATTATTTTAACCGCCGGTGCAAATCTCGTCCATACAAACCTTTTCTTTTAGATGCTGCTGGCATCACAGAGACCCACTGTAAACATTTTAAATATAGTTATTTTTTTCTTCTCTTAGAGAAAAAAACCAAAGTTGGTTAATCTGCGACTTCAGGGTCAAAATTATTAGTCTTCGGATTCACATAGACATCACGAAACCTTAGTGTGTCAGCGTGGCCGTCCAGGAATCCATAGTTTGAGCGGGCTTCCCAGGATTCTTCCTGGCCACCGTGAGCATTTGTCTGGATTTGTCTGGCCGCAATGACCGGTGGCGATTCAGGTTTCCCCGGAACCATCCAGCTCTCCACATGAGGGTGGTCGGCACCGGCGAAAGGCCCTTCGAAAGCCATAATGAGAAAATGGACGGTCGCAGACGGCCTCGGGACCTGCGACAGTTTTCGATAAGGTTTTTTAGGCGCCACCTCAGTTAGGTAGTTGTTGACGCCGTAACTGGTTCTACGGAACTGGTCGGTGCTCGGCGGTACGGGCACTCCCTGGCCGCCTTCTTCGACGGGCCAGTGGGGACTTTTATCTATGGGAGAGCGGTACAACAGCTTGTCGCTGTAATATTTAGCTAGAGTATTAACCCAGGCCACATCCTCTTTCCCATGTGCTCCACCGTGGGCCAAACCTACGTCGATAAAGTATCCCTCCCAATCCATCATATACATCCAGTGGGAAAGTTCCATATTCCGTATATTCGCCTGGCACTTCATAGACAAAGCTGTTCGCCGGGCTTTTTGCAGCGTGGGCAGTAGTATGCCCAACAGCAGAGCGATAATCGATATCACCACGAGCAGTTCGATCAGAGTAAATGAACGTATTCCTTTCATAATATGCTGGCCTCCTGTTAGCACCCTTCGACGTTAATGAGAAGTCGTCGACGAAGGGACTGATTGAAGCTTCCTAAACTTTAAATTGACAAGAAATCGATTCTTGTGATTAGAGAGGCGGGGCGCGGGGGGAGGTAGCTACCGGACGAAATCTTGAAAGGTTTATATTTTGGCGGAAAAGAACATTGTGCTTTTCCGCAGGCTTGTCAACAAATAATATTTGTGGCTCGACATTGAATGATGTCAAAGCGGTAAGCAATTTCTGGCAGACCGGACAGTGTGAACTATCTGGTAATGAGTGGGGCGGCTCTTTGCTGTCATGCTCGCAGTCCGTATGCAGCACAAGCGAAACGTTAGTGGCAAATACCACAAAGCAAACAGTTGCAAATACAAAAAGGCTTTTTCGAGCTAATAGAATCAAATTGTAATTCCCCAAAAACTATCTGCCCTTTTAGAAAATCGGCTTTCACAATTAAATTTGTTCATTTTTTTATGCCCATCTGGTTTTCATGTGCATGTCGGGCACAGGCCTTCGAGCCGGACCTGCTGGCGGTGGATAACAAAGCCTTTGTGTGGACTGCCGGCCATAGGCAGTGATATTTCCGTCAGGCAGTGTGTGCTGCCGCAGTGTGTGCAGGTAAAGTGAGGATGGCATTGGCTCTCTGTGCAATTGTCGGCCAGTTCAAAATGCCATGCCCTTTTATCAATAAAAACCTTATGCAATAGGCCGACCTTTAATAAACTTTCCAGAGTTCGGTAGATTGTGACCTTGTCGAAGCTTTTCTTACCCAATCGCCGGGCAATCTGCTCCTGGCTCAGTGGCTTGTCGGTTTTCATCAGCACTTTCAGTATGGCCACTCTGCCTTTGGTACAGTAAAGCTTGGCCGTCTTCAACATCTTGCGAGATTGTAAATCTAAATTCGTCTTCATAACTAAATCGTATTAATGGTGATGGTGAACATGCGACAAATCGTCCGATGATTTCACAAATAACAACGGAAAAACAATATCGCTGAAACAGCACGGCAGCAAAACCGCCAGGAAAAGGAATCCGAAACTGCCGACCGCTTTCAAGATTGTTATCTGCCCGCCCATCGCCATCAGCATATGGAACGAGGACGCCCACGTGCTAAGCAAAACATGGCCTGCATGCGGAACCTTGGTCCTCGGCTTGAAAATTGCTATCAGCACACCTGCTATTGCGGCTGGTATTACAATGTACCAGCCTTCAATAAAGCCGATATGTGCCTGTTCAGCGAAACTTGCATGTTCGTGCGCGTGGGACTCGATACGCATACCTAAAAGCAACTCGCCGACATAAGGTATCAGCGAATCACTAAGGGTTCCGATGGCAACCGAACCAAAGAATCCCACCAGCAGGACAAAGATTGTTTTTCTTCTTTTAGTGTGAAACTGAAACATCGAGGAGATTACGATTGCACTCAATAACACATGCCCCGGATGGAATACATAGAATATCCTGCGGCTCGTCTCATGTTCAAGATTCTTAAACAGCAGCATGCAGACGATACCTGTAAAAGCCCCGAACAAAGTAAAAGGTGCGTGGCTCTCCAATTCATGCAAAATAATTGCAGGCTTTTTTCGTATTTGCATTTAGCACCTCGAAGCTGTCGATTGTCAAAATTAGATTCAAACTTGAAAGAACATTTTATACTTACTACGTTAAAATTGCAACTAAGTTGCATATTTTTTTTATTTTTTTTCCGTTTCAGTATTAATCGGATGGTCATACGCTTATAAACATAAGCAAGCTTGTTTACTCAGGATAAAAAAGTTATAAGCCGGATTATACAACTGAAGTGGAAAAGGAGCTTTGCAAAAAGCACTCTAACTAAATCGACAGTACATTAGTGCGAATATTTATGAATCAAAAGATTTTTTTAACAGTTCCGTATGTCACCTCTTGCGTTCCGCTGTCCTCGAATCTATAATACACACACGTAACGATGGCTCATATTGTGAGCCGCCATTTAAATTAAAGAAACGGGTACAGCTAATGAGCAATCAATCGCCTGAAACCAGAACAGGTAAGATAAGTCAAGGGTGGCTACGTCGGAACGCCCCAAAGGCGGTCATCGTTCTCGCTGCGTTAGCGATATTGACCGCCATCACGAAAATACCGACGCAAAAACGGGATGCACCTCCCACCGAAGCACCGCCGGTGAACGTCTCGGTCATCACTGTAATTGCCGAACCCCAGCTTGCCGACACCTTCGACCTGCCGGCCATCGTTGAGCCGAACCGCATCGTCACGGTTTCCGCCGAGGTCGCAGGCCGCATCGAGCGTATCCCCCAAAAGGAGGGAAGCGAAGTCCGAGCAGGGGACCTGCTCATCCAGCTCAATACGGACCTCATCCGTCCCATGTTTGAAATCGCCGAGGTGCAGGTCGAGCGAGACCAGATCGAGTTCGACCGCATGACGAATCTCGTCAAACAGGACGCCACCCCCCGCCGTGACCTGGAGAATGCCACTACCCAGCTCGCCATCAGCAAGGCCCGCCTCGCGGAGGTCCGCGCCCGTCTGGACCGCACCAGCATCCTTGCCCCAACGGCCGGTGTGCTGAACGAGCTCCTCGTCGAGCAGGGGGAGTACGTTGATGCCGGCAAGGCGGTGGCCGAGGTCGTGGATACGCATACGGTTAAGGTCGTGGTGGAAGTACCTGAACGCGACATTGCGTTTTTCGCCACAGGCCAGAAGACGCGTATCTTTGTGGACGTAAAGGGCCAGCAGAAATCGCTGGTCGGGACTATCTCATTCATCAGCGAGCTGGCCGATCAGCGAACACGCTCCACGCGCTTGGAAATTACTCTGGAGAACAAGGAACGGCTTCTGCGGAGCGGGCAGATCGTGCTTGTCCGCCTGACCCGCCGAATCCTGAAAGACGCCATCCTGGTCCCGCTGCTGGCGGTGATTCCGATGGAGGATAGCAAGGCCGTCTATGTCGTCAATTCCACAAAAGCCGAGCGTCGCGAAATCGAGCTCGGAGTCATCAAGGGTAATCGTGTCCAGGTGACGGGGGGTTTGGAGCCGGGCGACCGCCTGATTATCGCCGGTCATCGATTTGTCGCGCCGGGACAGAAGGTAAACATCGTATCGGAGAATAAATAGCCGCTATGCTGATTACCGACATTGCCATTCGAAACCGCACAACGGTGGTTGTCCTGGGACTTATCATCATCCTCATGGGCGGCTACAGTTATCTCTCATTGCCGCGCGAGGCATTCCCGGACATCCCCATCCCGCATATCATGGTCACAACGATGTACGAAGGTGTCTCACCGGAAGACATCGAAACATCAGTCACGATGAAGATAGAGAAGGAGCTAAACGGCATTCGTGGTGTCAAAGAAATCCGCTCCAGCAGCGCCGAGGGGCTCTCGATGATAGACGTGGAGTTCACGCCGGACGTGCAGAGCGATGTGGCCCTCCAGCGGGTGCGCGACCGCGTGGACATAGCCAAAGGCGAGCTGCCCATGGACGCCGAGGAGCCGGTAATCAAGGAGATAAACCTCGCCGAGTTCCCTATCATGCTCGTCAGCATTTCCGGCGACGTCTCACCTGTCCAGCTAAAGGAGATTGCCGACACATTGCAGGACACCCTCGAGGCGGTGCCCGGCGTGCTCAAGGTCGACGTGCTCGGCGCGCTGGAACCTGAAATCCGGCTGGAGTTTGACCCCGACCGGCTGGCCTCGTACAACCTGATGATACCGGAGATCCTGGCACTGATACCTTCGGAAAACGTAAACATCTCCGCCGGTGGTCTCGAGACCCAGGGCACAAAGTTCAATGTGCGGATCCCCGCGGAGCTTGTCACGGCCGAAGAGGTGGACCACCTCCTACTGACCGTGCGCGACGGCAAGCCCATCTATCTTTCAGACGTCGCAAACGTGCGAGCCACCTTCAAAGACCGAACCAGCTACTCACGACTCAACGGTTCCGGAAACGTCACCCTCAGTATCCAGAAGCGTGTTGGCGCCAACGTCGTCCATATCGCCGACTACATCAGGGCCATTATAGACAAGGCGCAGCAGCAGGTCCCCGGCGCCGTGAAGTTCGACATCACCTTCGACATGTCCAAGTACATCCGCGACATGGTGGCCGACCTGGAAAACAACATCCTAGCCGCCCTGATACTGGTCTCAGGCGTGCTCCTGCTATTCTTGGGCTGGCGACCGAGCACCATCGTGGCGTTGATTATACCGCTCAGCATGCTAATCGCCTTCTTCCTCATCCAGATGCTCGGCTACACACTGAACATGATCGTGCTCTTCAGCCTCGTGCTGGTTCTGGGTATGCTCGTAGATAATGCGATTGTCATCGTGGAGAACATATACCGCCACATCCAGCTCGGGTATAGCCGCGTGGAGGCCGCAATGCTCGGCGCGAGAGAGGTCGCCTTGCCGGTCACAACCTCCACCTTCACGACCGTGTGCGCCTTTTTACCACTGATGTTCTGGCCGGGAATCATGGGGGACTTCTTGAAGTATCTACCAATCACCCTGTCACTCGGCCTGCTCGCCTCACTCTTTGTAGCGCTCGTGTTCAGCCCCACAATCTGCTCGGTTTGGGCCGGTCGGTCGCCCAAGCCGCGTCAGAAGGACCATTGGTTTATCAGGGGCTACCGTCGCCTACAGCGAGCCGGCTTGGAGAATCCGGCCCTAACCTTGTTTCTGGCTGTGTGCCTCTTGTTTGGCCTGGTGACCCTGTATGCCAAGATCGGTAAGGGAACCGAGTTCTTCCCGCAAGGCGACCCTGAGCGTGCCGTCATCGACCTCCGCACACCCCAAGGCACGAACATCCGCGAAACGGACCGCTTAGTTCGACTGATCGAAGACCGCATCGAGCCGTACGAGCCCTGGATCGAGGATATCGTCACGAACGTGGGCTCTTCGGGCGGCGGTCTGGACATCGTGGGCAGCGCCGGCGGCCCGCACCTGGCGAATATCTCACTTATCTTCTATGACTTCGCCGTGCGAGAGCGTCCGTCTATGGAAATCATCGCCGGAATTCGACAGGCCATCGCCGACATACCTGGCGCCGAGATTAAGGTCGAAAGGCAAAGGGATGGACCGCCCACCGGTGCGCCAATCACCGTACGACTCATAGGAGAGGACTTCTCCATGCTCGAGCGACTCAGCGACCAAGCCCGCCGGACAATCGCTGACGTGCCCAACATCGTCAACCTCCGCAGTGACCTGGAGGCCACCCGTCCGGAGCTGGCCTTTACCGTCAACCGCCGCGTCGCCATGCTCCTCGGCGTCAACACCGCCACAGTCGGCAACTTCCTCAAAATGGCCATCTTTGGCACAAATGTCGGGACATATCGTCAGTACAACGACGAGTACGACATCACCGTGCGCCTGCCGCTGGCCGACAGAGTTGACATCGACGACCTGTATCGCCTCAAGATTCCAAACCTGTCCGGGAACTCCGTGCCGGTCAGTTCGCTCGGTCGTTTCGAGTACCAGGGCGGGTTCGGCACCATCAACCGCGTTAATCAGAAACGCGTCGTCACCATCACGGCCGACGCCGAAGGCCGACTAAGTTCCGAAGTGCTCAAAGACGTGCAGAAACGCCTGCAAGAATTCGAGCTTCCCGCCGGCTACGAGATTGAGTATGCCGGCGAAAAAGAAACCGAGGACGAGTCACGCGCCTTCCTCGGAAAGGCCTTCGCAATCGCCATTCTGCTTATCATCCTCGTGCTGGTCATCCAGTTTAATTCACTTAAGGTACCGTTCGTCATAATAACCACAGTGCTCCTCTCCCTCATTGGCGCGCTGACAGGATTGCTGATTTGCGGCCTGCCCTTCGGCATCATCATGACGGGCATCGGCGTTATTAGCCTGGCCGGTGTGGTAGTGAACAACGCCATTGTGCTGCTCGCCTACACACGGCAGTTGCAGCAGCGGGGGATGGACCTCATCTCCGCCGCGGCAGAGGCCGGTGTCATACGTCTGCGCCCTGTGCTCCTCACCGCCATTACCACCATCATCGGCCTCATACCGATGGCTACCGGCATCGCTTACGACTTCCACACCTTTACCTGGGCCACCAAGAGCGAATCCAGCCAGTGGTGGCGAAATATGGCGGTTGTCGTCATCTTCGGCCTCGGCTTTGCTACGGTCCTGACGCTCATCGTAGCTCCCTCGCTCTACGTTATGCTCAGTCGCCTCTCACTCTGGCTGGGCTTCAAAGAGATGGAAGCCACGGAAAAATCCGTGACAGGGCAAAAACCGGTCACAGCCACCGCTTAATTGTAGTGACGTCAATATTAAATATCCGGGCTTAAAAGCATTGCGAATTTTAGCACAGCGGAGTAAAGTAGAATCTCTATTGAAAGAGTCTGCATGACAGCAGGATATTATCTTGTGAACGAACACTATGCCTGTAAAGGAGCAGACAATGAAGAAGATAGTTGTATTACTGTGGTTGGTGATTCTCACGTCTTGTGTGGGTTGTCGGAGCACCTCTGGTCCGGCTCAGCCGCTCATCGGAATTACAAGTGTTTATAAGGTAGATGAGAACAACGGTTCAGCTTCGACTATGGTAGGCTTCACTTATGTGGAGGCCGTTGCTGAGAACGGCGGCGTGCCGGTAGTGCTGCCGACGGTTACAAATGAAGATATTTTGCAGCGATATGTCCAGGAGCTGGACGGCTTGGTGCTGGTAGGAGGCGATGATATCCCGCCCTCGGCCTATGGCCAGCAGCCACACGAAACAGTAAAAGTATTACCGATGCAGCGTTACAATTTCGAAAGAAAGTTGATTTCATTATGGCTGAGCAGCGGCAAACCAATGCTTGGGGTTTGTCTGGGTATGCAGTTTACAAATGTCGTTTCAGGTGGCTCGCTCATACAGGACATCCCTTCGCAGGTGGGAACAGAGGTGGCGCATCGCCGAAAGTACCATCGTGTGCGGATTGAGCCGGGTAGCTCTTTGGCTGTGCTCCTTGGCGCCGAAGAGGCCATGGTCTATTCAAGCCACCATCAGGCGGTCGATAAGCTGGGGAAGAAACTAAAGGTCATTGCTCACGCCGAAGATGGTGTCATCGAGGCGATGGAGTCTGTCAACGGTAGATTCGGATTATTTGTCCAGTGGCATCCGGAAAAAATGGAAGATACCGAGCACCGAAATGCAATCTACGGTGCGTTGATTCGGGCCTGCGCTACGCGAAACTAATGTTTTCCATAAAAAAGGTAAAGCAGAAGTGGAAATTATAGAAACTAACTCAGACCTTTCGCAATTAGCGAAAATAAAGAAAGGCTGTGTGCTGACCATCGGCAATTTCGATGGCGTCCACCTCGGACATCAGGAAATAATCAACGCTGCACGAAAGCTCGCTGACCAAAGGCACTCTGACCTTGTCCTGATGACCTTTGAGCCGCATCCTGTGGCTATCTTATATCCGGAAAAAGCACCTGGCGTATTAACTCCAATAGTATTGAAAAAACATTTAATCGCCCAATTCGGTGTGGATTGCCTGGTAATTTTGGAGAGCAGCTATAGGATTTTGAACCTTTCCCCGGAGTCCTTTGTTGATGAATTTCTTCTAAAGTCTGTTCAGCCGGATGTTGTGGTCGAAGGAGAAGATTTTAATTTCGGTTACGGCAGAAGTGGTAACGTCCAGATACTAAAGGAGCTGGGACAGAAGTTCAATTTTGAAATCGTTATTGTGCCGGGCAAAGAAATTAAACTTGCTGATGAACAAAATGCCAGAGTCTCCAGCACCCTGATTCGACATTTGCTGCACAAGGGTAAAGTAGCGGATGCCGCAAAGGCCCTGGGCAGATATTATCGACTATCCGGCCAAACCACTCTGGGCAAGGGAAAAGGTCGAAAGTTAGGATTCCCAACGGCCAATATTGACCCCGTTAACCAGATTATACCTGCCGAGGGCGTCTATGCCGGCTTCGTGGAGATAGCCGACACTGAAGAGCAGCTCTGTGAAAGTAAGAGCAAGCTCCCGGCTGCATTTAGTATCGGAAGAGCAAAGACTTTCATATCCGACCATCCTTTGCTGGTTGAAGCGCACATACTCGGACAGGACCCGGGTGATTTATACAGCAAACACCTCGCGATGGATTTTGTGGACTTTATCAGACACCAGCAAAAGTTTACCTCACCCCAGCAGCTCTCCGCCCAAATCGAAAAAGACTGCAAAAAAACAAAACATATTTTGCAAAACATTTAGACAAACACTCTAACTATAGTATGCAGTATCCTAACGCTACTATTCATCAAAAGTACTGAGAAAATAAGATGAAACTGCCCCCCTCAGCACCTGAATACATCCAAGACGAAGAAAAAATCGTCAACTGGCTATCGCAGCTAACCAATCAATCACCAATATCGGTGCGCTCTCGCCTGCAGCAGGAGCGCGACAATCCCGGCATCAACGTATCTCGCGCCCTGCACCAATACGGCCTTGAACCTTATAAATGGACCAAAGAATTGACTGAGTTTTATTCCCAGACTGATGCCTTTCTTTACGAGCTTATCGTATGGAATCTCAACAAACGCAAGCGGCGTATTCGCAGGTGCATAGGAAAATACCTTTATAAAAATCTCGGACCACACCTCGATATTTTAACTATCGGCGACGGCCTGGGCGTAGATTCGGTATACCTAACCAGAGCAGGTCACCACGTAACATATTTCGAAACCTCTGCTTATGCACAGGCCTTTGCAATAAAATTCTTCGCTGACTGCGCCCTGGATATAAAAGTCCTGGACGACCAAAATCAGATACCTCAAAACTCATATGATGTAGTTATATGCCTTGATGTCCTCGAGCATGTCCCTGACCCTCCTGAATTCGTCAAAACCATCACCAGCTACCTTAAACTCAATGGCCACCTCATTATCCATGCGCCTTTTTATCATATTCATCCCAGTACTCCAACACATCTAAAATCAAATCGCAAATATAGCGGCAGCCTAAGACTCTTCGAAAGGCACGGACTAAGGCTCGTCGATGGTGAGCTGTCCTGGGCCCCAATAACTTTGAAAAAAACCCCCAGACGGAAAACTGACCATTCACAGTTTAAACCAAAGCTGTTAGCTGTAAGACTTACTGGGCTGTATCTTGCCCTGGGACGGTTTACAATTTTACCTTTCCTCTGGGTAAAGTCCTATCAACGTAAAGGCCATCGATGGTTCAATAAGTAATCTACAGTCACGATTCCACATCGCTCACAAATCCAGGATTATTATTATTAGACAACTTTGACACTTTCCGCTAAATTAACAACATCAGACAATTCCTAAATTCAAAACAGTTGCTATGATGTACAAAGAGTTTTACAAAGGATTAGAATGATAACAAATGATGATTTTCAAAAAGCAGTCGAGCTACTTATACGAATCGCAAAGTACATTTTAGACATAAAGAGCACAGAAACATAGAAAATGTTAAAAGTAATACAATGGCAGAAGAGCTAAAATTCAGATTTGCCACAGAAAGTGACGTCCCCTGGCTTGCAAAGATGAATCAAGAGCTCATTCAGGATGAGGGACATCGCAACAAAATGACATTAGCTGAGCTTGAGCAAAGGATGTCGGATTTCCTTCAAAACGAATATAATGTCGTTATTGCCAGCTTAGGTCAGAACGATATCGGCTACGCTTTGTATAGACAGGACCCGGAGTGGTTATATTTAAGGCAGATTTTCATAATAAAGTCAATGAGACATAAAGGCTTCGGCCGAAAATTTATAGAATGGCTTAAAAACAATCCATGGAGAGATTGCAAAAGAATCAGAACGGACGTTTTGGTAGATAATATAGTTGGCATCGATTTCTGGAAGGCCGTGGGATTTAAAGAATATTGCATTACCCTGGAAATGGAAAGCCAGTAAAAAGAAAAATATATGAGATTTAGTAAATATCACGCATTAGGAAATGATTATATCGTCTTAGACCCGGACGAGTTCAAAGAACTAACTAAAAAGCATATTTGCAGACTCTGCCACAGGAATTACGGCCTGGGCTCGGATGGTATTCTTTTTGGACCAACAGATACAGAACAAGCTGATTTTGCTTTGCGGATATTCAATCCGGATGGGAGTGAAGCAGAAAAAAGCGGCAATGGACTGAGAATTTTTGCAAGGTACCTGTGGGACAATGGCAAGGTAGAAAAAGATGAATTTACCATCTTAACTGCCGGCGGAAAAGTAAAAGCCAAGGTTCATACCAACAGCCGGAAAGTAACTGTTAATATGGGGCAAGTTAGTTTCGATAGTACCAAAATACCTGTAACCGGAGCACCGCGAGAAGTTATTAACGAAGAAATGAAAATCACAGGAAAGATAATAAATTTTACAGCCGCTACCATCGGAAATCCTCATTGTGTGATATTGTGTGATGAGATTTCCAAGGCCCAAACTCGAACATTAGGTCCTTTAATCGAAAAGGAGCCGCGTTTTCCAAACAGAACTAATGTTCAGTTTATGAAGGTGCTGGACCGTTCAAACATCAGGATAGAAATATGGGAAAGGGGTGCCGGATACACATTAGCATCGGGTACCAGTAGCAGTGCTACGGCAGCAGTAGCACGACGTTTAGGTTTGTGCGACTCGAACATAACAGTGCATATGCCCGGCGGAGAAATTGACATAGTTGTATCGAATGACTTTTCAATTACAATGACCGGTGCAGTAACAAAGGTGGCCGAGGGTTTGATATCTGAGGAGATGTTTATTTGACTTTTTATAACTCTGGCTTTCTGTGGCTAAAAAATAAAAGGATTGATATGGTAACCAAAAACGATTTTCAAAAAGCCGTTGAGTTAATTAACAAATCCGGCAATGTTTTAATTACGACGCATACCAGGCCGGACGGCGATGCTTGCGGCTGTATCTTGGCAATTTCTGATGTGCTGGCTGCTCTCGGTAAAAAAGCCAAGGCGCTGATGCTCTCGCCGATGCCGGAATGGTACGAGTTTTTATTCGCAGAAAAGGTCCCTGTCCTCGGCGAAGATATCAAGCTCGACCACTTGATAGAAGGGCGGTTTGGTGAATTCGATTTGATAATTATTGTCGATACCAACAGCCTCAGCCAGTTGCCCGAATTTGAAAAATTCATAAAGCAAATCGATAAACCCGTCCTGATAATCGACCACCACACAACCGCTGACGGCCTTGGCGATGTCGAGCTGGTCAATTCAGATGCAGCCGCCACGGCCTTGATTGTTTATGATTTGCTAAAATTCGCCAGGTGGTCCATAACCGAAAAAATCGCTGAGGCACTCTTTGTGGCCGTAGCCACCGACACCGGCTGGTTCCAGTTCAGCAATACAAACAGCAGAGTGTATCGAAGCTGCGCCGAGCTAATAGACGCCGGCGCGAATCCGGCAGAAATCTACCACAGTTTATACGAAAATTTCTCATACCCACGGTTCAAGCTAACGCTTGCTATGCTCAACACGCTCCAGCTGCATCTCGACGGCCGCTTCGCAACGCAGCATATATCGCAGCGGGATTTCCAACAGACCGGAGCCACATACAAAGACACGGAGAATTTAATCAACGAATGCCAGCGAATAAGCACCGTTGAGGCAGCGGCCTTGTTTGTAGAACTGAAGGATGGCCGAATCAGGTGTTCGCTGCGAAGCACAGGCACCGTTGATGTCAGTAAAATCGCCGCCAGGTTCGGAGGAGGAGGACATAAAATGGCTGCCGGCACCTTTCTGCCAGGCCCTTTGGAAAACGCAAAAAAACTCATTCTTGCTGAAATGACCGAAAAACTCAATTCCTTGAGCTGCAAATAACTTTTAATTGGGGGGAAAGTAATGAGGAATCTCACCGGCTTCGTTTTGGCGAAACGTCTCTTTCAGAATAGCCCGTCCCTCTTCGCTGTTGGCCGACACCCATTTCTCATCCTTTACCCTGCGGATAAGCCTCCCTTTCCCCCAGATTTCCGCACCGCTGACTCTCAAATCCATAGGCCCAATACTGCTCTTATCTACGTTCGGGTCGGTCGTTTCCAGAAACCCGATAAAGGTCTCAGTGGTATTTGGCTCGTTACTGTAAGTAAATACATATGCCCTGACACCTGCCGGTTCTCCATTGGCAAGCGGACCCGAAGGAGCCCCAATCGGCGGTACTTGCCCCTTTCGTGCAACAAAAAGCCTTCTGTGCTTCAGGTCATAGTACCAGTCCTTCTCGTAATTCTCAACTTCGACAACCTTTTTCGGCAGCGTTAGCCATATTCCAAACACTATCAAACCAACCACCAGGACCGCGCTCACGCCAATAACCAGCTTGGGGCTCCGGCTAAGCCATTCCCGTATCGCCAGGCGCTCCCACCGTTCTTTAATCTCGTATTTCAGATATCCAAAATCAGGCATCCTCGAATCCATCCAGACACTTTATAAAAATCCTGCGCCGTGATATCCCCACGTAAGAAAAAAAATTCTAATTGCTCGGTTGAAAAGACCCTATGTCATTTCGACCGGAGCCCCGCACTAATTGTCTCTCACCAGCTATAAGTCACTGGACATCAACATTCAAACCGTGCCTTAACACAATTGGTGCGGAGCGAAGTGGAGAAATCTGTTACACAATTTCTCCCTCGTTACTCACTTCAGCATTCTTTCTTTTTGTTATATACTCTAAATCAACTTTACCTGTAAAGCAATACTTGAAATTAGTCAACTTTACTCTGAAACCCGAATAGAAAAAGCATATGGTTTTAGCTAAGAATACTTTGGGTCAAAAGACCCGAGCGCACCCGAAGATAAACCTAATGTAGTGATGGCGAGAAGAAAATGTCGCCCTTTTAAGGCGTGTAAAAACTCATTATTGGTCCAAAAGCCGCGGTTTTTTCGGCTATTTTTAATAAAGTCAAACCTCAAATCTGTCGATTCGCAAATCATTAAACAAAAGTAGGAAATTTTAGGGGCGTTGATAATGCACAAGCCAAATGAGCGAAGAACAGAACAAAGATTGCGTTATTCATCGCCGGTCTGGTTTGGCGAGTATCCCAAAGAGACACTTGCACAGGGACAGATGGTTGATATTTCCAGCAGGGGCGCTGCGTTTATTACCTACGCCCACGATAGTTGTCCCTCTTTCGGCCAACATATAATCGCTCGTTTCAGGGTTCCCAATTATCACCCGGATCATTCCTTTGATATGGTAAATTTTACCCGTTCAGCTCATGTCTGCCGGGTTGACAAAGTATATAGCTATTGGCGCCGTGTTGCCGTTCAGTTCGCTGAACCATTGCCTTTCAAGCCCGGCGAAAAAAATGCTAATGAATCCTACATACTAACACAAAACGTTCCGGGGCCGTAACTTGTTCGATATAAAGACCGCTCATTTTCTTTCAATTTAAAGCACCTCACTGGCCATTAAACGAAGAGCTCGTCTTCAGGGGTATCATTTTAAGACCTATTTTCAGAAATCGGCAGAAGAGCATTTTTTCTGAAGCCCTACTTTTTTTCCTGGACGGCCGGAGCTAATACGCTAAAATGCAGGTAAGCAATTTTAATCATAGGAGGATGGCATTTTGGCGCTTAAACGGAGTTATCTGACGGCTGTGGCAATAACTTTAGTTGCAGCGATGGCCTGCACGGCCGAGTTCCAGGCAAATACATGCAAATCTAATAAGCAGGAGAATCCCGCCGTAGCGATGGATGCCTCCGGAAATTTTGTCGTAGTCTGGCACAGCTATCTTCAGGATGGTAGCTCGAACGGCATTTTTGGACAGCGTTTTGACGCAAATTGCAAACCCGTAGGTGATGAATTTCAAATCAATACTGAAACCAGCGGTAATCAAAGAGAGCCATCGGTCGCAATGGATGCCGGAGGCAATTTTGTGGTCGCCTGGTACGGGCCGGGAGAAGACAAAGAAGATATTTTCGCCAGACGGTTCAACACCAACGGCCAGCCTCTCGGCAGCGAGTTCCGCGTCAACACTTATACCAACGACAAACAACTTTACCCACGCGTGGCTATGAATAATGACGGCGGCTTCATCATCGTCTGGGAGAGTAGCAATATTCCGGCGCAGAGCAACAAGGCAATATGTGCTCAGTTGTATGATAGCAACGGCGCGAAATTTGGACCGGAGTTTGTCATTAACGAGGAAGCATCAGACAGCCGTTATCCGGATGTGGCTATGGACGCAGAAGGCAATTTCGCGGTTGTCTGGATGCAAGATAAAAGCAGCAACTCGATAATAGCCCGCCTGTACAAGGCAGACGGCACAGCTAAGACCAAGCCTTTCGAGGTAAGCACAATCAGATTCAGCTCCGTCACGCAGCCTTCGATTGCGATGAATAAGGCCGGAAATTTTGTAGTGGCCTGGGACGGCGACCCTAAGCTCGCCGGCCTCGACGATATTCACGTTCGGTGCTACAACCCTGACGGCAACGCAATAGGTGAGCAGTCTATCGTCAACACAACTCTAACAGGGCCACAACAGAATCCGCAGGCAGCGATGAATAATCGGGGGCGGTTTATAATTGTCTGGGAAAGTAAAATTGACCCCGACATTAACGAAAGAGACATTTTCGCCCAGCGATATAACAGCTCCGGCGGACCCCTTGGCAATGAATTTCAGGTCAACACCTATATGGTGGACGACCAGAAGAGGCCGAGCGTTGCAATAACAGAGAACGGCAAATTTGTTATGGCCTGGCAAAGTTACGGTCAGGACGGCTCAGGTTACGGCGTCTTCGGCTGCATAGGACAAATGGTCGGCTCGGCGGACTTTAATGATGATGGATTTGTCAATTTCCACGACTACTGCATCCTGGCTGAAGAATGGCTCAAAAGCCAAAAACCGCTAACGGCAGATTTGATTGAAGATAACAAAATTGATGAGCAGGATTTAGCTGAGTTTGGCTTCCAGTGGCTAATCACCAATTAACCAATTAACTAATTAACTAATTAACCAATTAACTAACACTGCCTCTGGGCGGGATTATTTTTTTGAAAAAAATTAGAAAAAAAGTTTGGCTTTGCATTGACCTTTGTGATATATTAGCTGATATATAATTAGAGCACATTCGCAGGGCTGAGGATATCTCGCTTTTTCCTCTCCCTCCGCACCTCAGCCCTGCTTCCTCCTTTTGCAGGCCAATCGATTCTTTTGTACCAGCTTCTCGCCGATATTGGTTGGCACTATCAGACAAAACTTTTCGATTCCAAGGCCTCCGTCATTTTGAGCGAAGCATTTACTTTTTATGTCATTTCGAGCGGAGCCCCCGTTCTTGCTTTCGCAAGAAAGCACGGGGGCGAAGTCGAGAAATCTGGCCTGCGAACAATATCTAATCTCAACTCTTCCCAACGCCCCCGCAATACTAAATAACAAAAGCTAATAGCTAAAAGCTGAAAGCTCTTTCCGTCCCTTCTCTTCTGGCCTAATTAACTAATCACAAATTAACCAATACTTCCTGATATCCTGATTCCTGATAACCTTCACCCTGATCTCCTGTTCACCTGATAACCTAATTCTCTAATTCACCAATACACCAATTAACTAACACTCCCTCTATACTCTGTGCCGCATATAAAACAGGGCTGGCAGTGTATCGGGCTGCCAGCCCTTTGGCAAATGTAATGGTGCGTGGTTATTTTAGGCGTTTTTTTCTTTCTGTGTTGGCCTATTGCGACAGGGTCGCAATTTCTTAGGGCTTCACGACCCGGTTGTAGATGCGAATGTCATCAATCAGGCCGGACCAGAAGGACCCCGGTTCCATAGCCGTGCCGGTACCCAAATATAGACCGCCATCCGAACTTTCCAACATAGAGAAGGATTCTGTATCTTTTGCAACCTCTGCTCCATCAACGTATAGGTACCTGTACGAACCGTCCCATATAAAGCCGATACGGTGCCAGTTGCCATCGGTGATTACAGTTTCCGACACTATTGGGATGCCGCCGCCCCGGCCAAGAGTCATTAATTCAGTCATCAATTTGCCTTCTGATAAATCAGTACAAAGCCAGCTTCTCCCGGTTCCAGCAACATTAGTTTGGGATATTATAACTTGCCCTGGAGCACCTCCTTTAACCCAGACATATACACTGAACTCTCTGTCGGCTGGATTCAAGACGAAGGGCGTGCTAAGACAATCATCGATCCCATCGAACGCCAGCGCTCCTCCTACCTGACCGCCCTCAGGCTGCCAGGCCGGGCCACCATATACAGTACCATCATTATCGTTAGCGATGTCAGATGCTATATCTCCATCTGTCTCGTCCAGTGCCCAGTGTGCGACAAGTGTAGGATCGTTCAGTTCCTCAAACAGATGTTCAGCCAGGACGATCAGGTCCTGGACATCTACAATGCCGTCTCCGAAAGGCGTCGGGCCAATGTCACACAATGGCTCGTCGGTGCCCCAATAATCAACCATGATGCACATGTCGGCACTGTCAACAATTCCGTCGCCGTTGAGGTCAACGACTGGGCTGATTGACACCTGCCATACGTTCCAAGAACCGTACCCACTGGGCCGGTTGGAGCCGAAGTAGAGCGTCAGGCCATCAGCAGAGATTTTCGGGATAGGCTTAGTCTCATTACGCGAACTGTTGACAATCGGCCCAAGGTTCACCGGCGTACCCCAGGGGTCTGAAACGGTTGCCCGCATCGTAACCCATAGGTCGGCACCGCCGTACCCGCCGGGCCGGGGGTTCTGCAAAGTGTCGCTAAAGTAAAGCAAAAGCCCATCAGAAGAAATTCCTGGGGCACCATCGTTATATAAACTATTGACAGGGGTTCCAAGATTCACCGGCGTACTCCAGTCGTCATCTGTCGTTGCCCGCGTTGTTACCCATAGGTCGGTACCACCGTACCCTCCGGACCTCTTGGAAGCAAAGTAGAGTGACAGGTCATTGGCCGAGATGCTCAGCGACCAGTCGTCAGCCGAACTGTTGACAGTCGGCCCGAGATTCACCGGCGTGCCCCACTCGTCGTCTTTCGTTGCCCGCGTCGTGACCCATATGTCGTAACCACCTGACCCACCGGGCCGAACTACCCCAAGTCCGTAGTCGCTAAAGTAGAGCGTCAGGCCATCGGCCGAGATGCTCTGCGCACCTTCACCTGCCGAACTGTTGACAGTTGGCCCGAGATTCACCGGGGTGCCCCAGGGGTCATCTGTCGTTGCCCGCGTCGTTACCCATATATCGTAATCACCATACCCGCCGGGCCGGTTGGATGTAAAGTAGAGCTCCAACCCATCGGCCGAGATGCTCGGCGCGAACTGCTGAGCCGAACTGTTGACATTCGGCACCGGAATGGGAGTGCCGAAGGTGAAATCTGCCTTCGCAACTTCCGCAGCCAGGCCCAATGTCAAAACCAATACGATTGAAATTAGTTTTTTCATTCTTGTTTTCATCGAAATTTTCTCCTATTTGGTTAGAATCTTTACAAAAGTTACCTTTGAAAAACACATATACACCTATTACACAACTGCCAGATATATTGCTGACAAGCCCTGGCAAACCTTGTCATTTAACTCATTTGCATCACCTCCTTTGGCAAAGAACATTATTTTTTCCGATTTTCGGACATGTCCGCTCTATTCTTATAAGCGGAAAAAATAGGAGCAACCGGACAATCTTGTTGCAACTTTTTTCCAAAATTGGTAAAATTTGTATAAGATACTTGACCTGTGGAGGTTACAGGAAATTGAGGCAAACCGTTGAATATAAGACTCGGCATTTAGTTGTGCTGGCCAAAGATGGCGACGAGTCTGCTCTAAACAAACTATGGGCGGTCTATGGCCCGCGAGTGCTCTGGTTGGTGCGACTTCGTATGGGCAAGGAGCTTCGTTCCAAGCTGGAATCCATGGATTTGGTCCAGGATGTCCTTGTCTCTGCCTTAAAGGATTTAGGAAATTTCACATACAAGAACGAGGGAGATTTGGTGCGGTGGTTATCGAGAATAGCTGATAACAGGCTTCGAGATAATTTAGACAGATTGCACGCGGATAAACGCGATATTCGGAAAGAAGTTCGACTCAATAACCGTAGACGCATTACTGAGGATAGCTTTGTCCCAGTTGCGGAGTTCGCCGACACTACAACGCCGAGCGCAATAATGTCCAGAAAAGAAGATTTGGCTAAGCTTGAGAAAGCGATGGATGAATTGAAATCAGAATATAGAGAAGCAATCATTCTGACTAAAATAGAGGGACTTTCCTACGAGAAGGTAGCAACCAGATTAGATAAGAGTCCCGATGCGGTGAGAATGCTCGCAACGCGTGCAATGGTAGCGCTGGCTGCCGCGTTCAGGAGTGTTTAATGGCAGGGCCGGTTAACGACAAACAGGAAAACGTCATTGAAGAAGCTGTTCGCCAATTTGTAGATGCACGGTGGCAAGGTAAGGAGCCTGATATCGATGAATTTGCCAAACAATACCCTGGCTTGGATTATCAGATTAGACAGAGAATACAGGATGTGCAAAAAATCGATTCCTTGTTCGATTCGATCGTCCACGCCGATGAGAGCGACTTTAAAGAGGCAGCGGCAGGACGAGAGCTCGTTGGCCGGAAAGTGGGGAGCTTTGAAATAGTCGAAGTGATTGGCCGAGGAGGCATGGGAGTAGTCTATCTGGCTCGTGATACCAAACTTGACCGCTCTGTGGCCATCAAGAGCATCCCTGCTAAACTGGCAGGCGACTCGACTACCAGGATGCGTTTCCATCGCGAGGCCAAGCTGCTGGCCTCATTGAATCACCCGAACATCGCCGTGATTTACGATATCATCGAACAGGACGAAGACCTAAGCTATTTGATTCTTGAATATGTCCCGGGCGAGACATTGGCCCAACGGATTGCTCGCGAACCGTTGAAATTGGAGGAGGCGTTTTCAATTGGTCAGCAAATCGCCGAGGCAGTCTCAGCGGCGCACGAGAAAGGTGTCATCCATCGGGACCTCAAGCCCGGCAACATCAAGCTCGCACCTGACGGCAGAGTCAAGGTGCTGGACTTCGGCCTGGCCAAACCCTCCGTAAGCGAAGGTACGGATATTGAAATCACTTCCACTGAGCCCGGCCATATAATCGGCACGCCGGCTTACATGTCTCCGGAACAGGCCCGCGGTAAACCGACAGACCACCGCACCGACATCTGGTCATTTGGATGCATTATGTATCAAATGCTGACCAGCCATCTTCCATTTGAAGGCGAGACTGCTACAGACACCCTAGCTCGCATCATCGAAAGAGAACCTGATTGGGAGATGCTGCCCCAGGAAACCCCTGCAAATATCCGAGTTCTTCTTCGCCGCTGTTTAGAGAAGGACCCGCGCCGGCGGCTTCGGGACATCGGAGATGCGGCCATTGAAGTCAGCGAAACGCTGTCCCTGGGATTCCTTACGGAGATCAAACCTGCGACTGTACCGCCGGTGCGCATCCCAGCGAAGTCACGAAGAATAGCGATGATTATTAGTGCGGTTGTCATCATTGTCCTGACCGCTATTGTTGTGCGGTTTATTCGAAAAGAGCCAACTCTACCAGCTTCAACGGAAATACGGCTGGTGGTTCTGCCGTTCGAGAATCTGGGATCTGCCGAGGACGAGTATTTCGCCGCCGGCATTACCGATGCTATCACCGCTCGTTTAGCGGTTATTCGCGGCTTGGGTGTCATCTCCCGTCAGAGCGCAATACAGTATAAGAAAAGAGAAAAGAATACACAGCAGATAGCTAAAGAGTTAGGTGTCGATTATATTCTGGAAGGTACGGTCCAGCGGGAGCGGCCATCAGACCCGACCAGCAGAGTGAGGATAATACCTCAGCTCATCAAGGCTTCCGACGACACGCACGTCTGGGCCCAGACTTATGATAATGATATGAGCGAAGTCTTCCAGGTACAATCCGACCTGGCTGAGCGAGTGGCACAAGCGTTGGACATTACCCTTCTTGAACCGGAACGGAAGGCACTTGCCTCCAGGCCAACACAAAACATGGAGGCCTATGACTATTACCTGCGCGGAAACGACTATTTCCATCGAAGTTTTGAGGAAAAGGACTTCAGGATAGCCATTCAAATGTATGAGAAGGCGGTCGAGCTGGACCCCACGTTTGCCTTAGCCTACGCCCAGCTCTCAAGGGCTCACTCCTGGATGTATTGGTTCTATCATGACCGCAGCGATGCACGCATTACTATGACAAAGCAAGCAGTTGACAAAGCGTTCCAGCTTAATCCTGAACTGCCTGAAGCGCATCTGGCTTTGGGGCATTATTACTACCATGGTTATTTGGATTATGACCGTGCCTTAGAACAATTCGCAATCGCCCGGAAAAGCCAGCCCAACAACAGCGAGCTGCTGAGTTTTATCGGTTATGTTCAAAGGCGGCAGGGCAAATTCCAGCAGGCAGTCGCCAACCTCAAGAAAGCTTCCAAGCTCGACCCACGATACGGAAGGTTAGTGGTAGAGATCGGGGACACTTATATGCTCTTACGCAACTATCTGGAGGCCGAGCGTTATTTTAACCGGGCCATCTCGCTGGCTCCCGATGTGCCCGGGTTTTATGACAAAAAGGCCTGGCTATACCTGCGCTGGGAAGGCAGCACTGAGAAGGCGCGGGCAGTACTGGAAGAGGCGCTGGAGAACATCAAGTCAACAGAAAACTTCGAGATTGTTGATTGTCTGGTCGATATCGATGTGTTCGACGGCAACTATCAAGAGGCTTTAGACCGGCTCTCTTTGAAATCAGAGGATATCGATAATCAATTTAGATTTTTCCCCAATTCTCTACGATGCTCACTAATCTATAGGTACATGAACAAAAATGAGCTGGCGAAGAAATATTACGACGAGGCTCGAAGTATTCTGGAATCCAGGATACAGCAGCGCCCGGAGGATGCGCGGTTACACAGTTCCCTCGGCATAGCCTATGCCGGCCTCGGTCGTAAAGAAGACGCCATCCGCGAAGGGAAGCTGGCTGTCGAGATGCTTCCAGTTAGCAAGGATGCCTGGCGAGGTTGCCATCGAGTCAAGGATTTAGCCCGCCTCTACGTGATGGTCGGCGAATTTGATGCGGCCATCGACCAGCTTGAGTCTCTGCTGTCCAGACCAGGAGAGATGTCGATTCCGTTAATTCGACTCGATCCGGCCTGGGACCCCTTGCGCGACCACCCTCGTTTCAAAAAGCTCATAGAGTCAGGCAAATAGTTCAGCAGACCTGGCAAACCGAAAAAGGCCGCCCAGTGGCGAAAAAAACTTCCTCTTACGGAAAATCCTGATTTTTAACCTGTTTTTCGAACAATATCCCCGAATCATACGTAGTATTGTAGCGCGGAATAAAAATTAAAAAAATAATTAAAAAAATCTTGACGAACTGTCGATACCGTAATAGAATTAAGTATTAGATATAGGCTGACGTGTGTAACAGCCCATTAGAAAGGAACAGGTTAGGGTTTTGAAAAAAATTTCGAGAATGCTGTTTTTTACTGTCTTAAACTGCTGATGGACAAGTGTTAACGTCCGCATTTGATGGCCGCTGGCAGTTTTAAGCAGCGGCTTTTTTATTGCTCTTTTTTAAGTTTATAGTTATAACCTACGAGTCTTTACGGTTGACTATTTTGAATTGACTGTTTATTATCCGGTTTTTTGGGCTTACTTTGAAGTTTCGCTTGACTATCGCCGATTCATTAGTAAACAGAATTAATAAATAGTAAATCGGTACAGGGCTCGTAGCTCAGTTGGTTAGAGCGCACGCCTGATAAGCGTGAGGTCGGTAGTTCGAATCTACCCGGGCCCACTACCTTTGGCATACTGCCAAAGGAAATCCGAAGCTCTAATTTCTAAATTCGAAAATTGGAATTTTGAGTTTGTTTCGGATTTAGGATTTCGTATTTCGGATTTCCGCGAAGCGGTCCCGGGGACGTAGCTCAACTGGGAGAGCGCCGGCTTTGCAAGCCGGAGGTTGCCGGTTCGAGCCCGGTCGTCTCCATTGATGGGTATATGAGTAAATGAGTGGATGCGTTTTACGCATAAACGCATTTGCCCATTAACGCATTTACTCATCTACAATGTTGTTCTTTGAAAAGTTAATATGCAGATGCGTGGGATTGTAATTTTATAATCTCAAACAGGCTTTTCGTTATTAAGCGAAGGGCTTGTTAATATGAGCGCTCATTTAGGCGATTTAACCTGTTCAATCATAGATTGATATGGTCAAGTTACTAAGGGTGTATGGGGGATGTCTAGGCGTCGAGAGGCGATGAAGGACGTGGCAGGCTGCGATAAGCCCGGGGCAGGTGCCGAGCAACCGTTAATCCCGGGATCTCCGAATGGGGAAACCCGTCGTCACTGGGCAACCAGATGACCTCATCCCTGGCTGAATGCATAGGCCAGTGGAAGCTAACGCAGGGAACTGAAACATCTAAGTACCTGCAGGAAAGGAAATCAAACGAGACTCCGTTAGTAGCGGCGAGCGAAAGCGGATTGGCCCAAACCCCGCACCTATTTTTGCTCAGAGGCGTTTATACTGCGTCAATTTAAAGATCCATTTAATAAGGAGACAATCATGTTCAAGTCCATTTTGACGCAATAGCATACCTAATTTATGCCCGTTTCATAATAAACGTGGTGTTTAGTATGCTTACTTAGCTGCTGGTCAAAAATAGGTGCGGGGGGTTGTGGGCGCCGGTAAGCAGTTACAAAGGCATCGCAAGCTGAACGGTCTGGAAAGTCCGACCACAGAAGGTGATAGTCCTGTATGCGAAAGCGAGAGCCCTGCGTTATTGCCGGCGTTCCAGAGTAGCACGGAGCTCGTGGAACTCTGTGTGAATCCGGGGGGTCCACCCTCCAAGGCTAAGTACTACTCGACGACCGATAGTGAAAAGTAGGGCGACTGAACGATGAAAAGTACCCTTATTAAGGGAGTTAAAAGCACCTGAAACCATACACCTACAAGCTGTGGGAGGGCTATGACGTGCTCTTCGGAGTGCGTAATGCCTGACCGCGTGCCTTTTGCATAATGAGCCGGCGAGTTACCGTCTGTGGCAAGGTTAAACAGTTAAGCTGTGCAGCCGTAGCGAAAGCGAGTCTTAAGAGGGCGAATTAGTCGCAGGTGGTAGACGCGAAGCCAGGTGATCTACCCATGGGCAGGTTGAAGGGGATGTAAAAATCCCTGGAGGACCGAACGCACTAACGTTGAAAAGTTAGGCGATGACCTGTGGGGAGGAGTAAAAGTCTAACCAAACCTGGAGATATCTCGTTCTCTCCGAAATAGCTTTAGGGCTAGCCTTGAGTCACTACTTTACGGGGGTAGAGCTACTGAATGGGGATGAGGGGCCACCAGCCTACTTACCCCAACCAAACTCCGAATACCGTAAAGACTATCTCAGGAGTCAGACTGCGGGGGATAACCTCCATGGTCGAGAGGGAAACAACCCAGATCGCCAGCTAAGGTCCCGAAGTTCTGCTAAGTTCATAAGGAAGTTGAATTGCTGTGACAGCCAGGATGTTGGCTTAGAAGCAGCCACCAT
>JBGVTO010000196.1:0-11067 GCA_041862635.1 Phycisphaerae bacterium
CCTTGTTCGAGGTTGACAGCTTTGTTATAACCGCCGATGTACCAGGAGAATATCCCAAGGCCTAATAATAACAAAACGACCAGCACTGCGACTAAAGCGACCCATATTTTTCCGAAGTTTCTCATTTTCTGCTTTCCTTTTTCAATTCTAAATTTCCTTCTTTCTACCAGCCCCCGCTTGCACCGCCGCCGCCGAAACCGCCGCCCATTCCGCCACCGAACCCGCCGAATCCACCGCCGAAGCTCCCGCCCCCGAAAGAGCCGCTCCTGCCGTAACCCCCGTGGCCGCCGAACCCGCCTAACATGAACGGCAGAAAAAACAACATCCCCATTCCTCTGCCCCTTCCGCCGAATATCAGGAGCATGAAAATCAAAAGCGGCAGAATACTACAGCAGGGCAGGCCCCTTCTTATGTTTCCACGACCAACGCCCACAGGCGCCATTTTAGGCATGCCGGTCAAAGCAATGCCGGATTCACCAGAGATTTTCTGGACGATTTTCAAATTGGCCTGATAAATACCCTCGCTGTAATTGCCCTGCTTAAGATATGGTACAAGGACATCTCTGCCGACTCGGCCGCAGAACTGGTCCGTTATAAAGCCTTCCAAACCGTAGCCGGCCTCGAATCGATACTTCCTGTCCTTTGCCGCGAGTGTAAACAGCATTCCATTGTCTTTACCTTTTTGGCCGAGCTTCCATTTCTCAGCTAATTCAATTGAAAATTGCTCAATCGGCATACCTTCGGTTGTGTCCACAGTCAGGATGATATACTGCGCGCCGGTTTTTTGTTCCAGCTCCTGCAGTATCCCGTTTAGCGACTGTTCGTGTGATGCGTTTATCACGTTGGCATAATCTTCGACGTAATGCCGAGGCACTGGCAAATCAACGCCCCGACCGAATACCGTGACGGTCGGTATTACAATAAGCTCTAATATCATTGCAGGAAGAAATCGTTGCATAATCAGACCTCGAGTTTATCAACGAAAAGAGCTAATTGTTCAACAGTTGCATAAATTGATTCAAAAGCGTTTTCCAGCTCAATCTTGCTAAGTCGCACCTTTTGATGCTGCCATTTTCTTGTGGTTATCAGAGAATCCTTGTTGATTAAAAACTGCTCAACCGCTTCACGGAGTGTTAGTTCGGCCTTAGTGGGTCGGTCGATATCTTTTAACCATAGCATAGCTCGCAAGAGCGGCATCAGCCCTTTTGCCGTTGAAATCAGAACGTCCCGGACAAGTTTTTTATTAGCCGCCGAAGCGATATAGCCCTGCCTTAATCTGATAAGCATTGCTTTTAGTTCCCGTTCACACTGGAGGCGAACATCTTTTTTGTCAAAAGTCAGCGCCGTAAAAGGGTCGTCACCAAGGATTGTTTGGTGTGTGAGTTGGAAGTCCAGGAGCTCAACACCGAATACGTCACGTGACTGTTCAATATAAGATTCTGTCATAAGCAGCGGCGGCGAGATGCGTTTCTTTCTCATCGGCCTGGCAAGAGCGGCAATGGCATTGAGCGAAGCTAAAGTGTGCCTCCGGAGGACAAGGACGGTATTGATGTCACTTTGGCCGGGCCTGAAATCTCCGGTCAGACTGCTGCCGACCACTGTTATGCTCTGCAGATTCTCACCTAATTCTGCAGTGAGTTTATCGGCAAAATCCTTCATACCATCGCGAATTTGCCCGGGCAAAGCATCCAGTTTTAGATTGGTTTTGTTTTCAGCCATCTTGTTTTTTACTTCCTTAAGTAAAATCCTTCTTTTACGTACTGATGATACATTGTGTATAATTCGGAATAATGCTATATAATACCGAAACTATCGCGGCCGGGCAAGCTCCCTCCTACATCTAAATTTTGTTGACGTACTGCTGGGCCATCCTATAATTGATGATATGCGGTAGCGACTGTACGTTGCTTATGTCTTGGAAAGGGTTTCTTATGGAACGGACAACTCACTGGGAGGATGATTACAGGATTAAATTTCAAATTCCCAAACAGTACACCTTCTGGCTCAAACTGGCAGTCCCGATTCTATTGGCACTATGGCTTTTGTCGGGGATATATATCGTAGGGCCTGATGAGCAGGGGGTGGTACGCCGGTTTGGAAAGGTTGTAAGGACAGCTGAGCCGGGTCCGCATTACCATCTGCCCAGCCCAATCGAAAAAGTCAACAGGCCCAAGATACAGCAGGCACGGCGATTAGAAATCGGCGTTGAAACCGTCAGCCCGGGTCCGCCGGCAAGGTACAGGTTCCACCCTGAAGAGTCACTAATGCTTACCGGTGACGAGCAAATTATCGATGCGCAAATCATAGTCCAGTATAAGATAAAGGACGCAGCCGACTACCTTTTTAATGTGCGCAATCTTGAAGGTTCGCAGGGTACAATTAAGGACGCAGCCGAAGTGGCACTGCGGCAGGTTGTCGGGGAAAGGCCGATTGATGATGTCCTCATCAGGGAAAAACTGCAGGTCGAAATCGATATCCGCGACCTCCTTCAGGAAATAGTCGATGGGTACGAAAGCGGCATTCGAATAACCGAGGTCAAGCTTCAGACTGTCCAGCCACCGAAAGAGGTTGCTTCATCATTTAGCGACGTGGTAAGCGCCAAGGAGGATAAGGACAAATTGATACAGGAAGCCGAGGGCTATAAAGAGGACATCATACCCAAGGCACGAGGCGAAGCCAGGAGCATAGTCCTGGCGGCTGAGGCTTACAAGGAAGAGAAGATAAAGCGGGCACAGGGCGATGTGGCAAAATTTCTGGCTGTGCTTAAAGAGTACGAAAAGGCAAAAGATGTAACGCGAAAACGGCTATATTTGGAAACGATGGAGCAAGTGCTCCCGGGCATCAAAAAGTTTGTAATAGATTCCGAAACCGGAAACGGCCTGCTGAAACTTTTGCCCCTTGAGGGCGCACCATTTAGCAATACACCGCAAAATCCAAACCCGGAACTCGGAGGTAAAAATGAATAAAAAACTTATCGTTGGGATTTTAATAATTGTGATAATTGCAGCGGCACTGGCCACTTCGCTGTTCACTGTAGATGAAACCGAACAGGCCATTGTCACCCAGCTGGGAAAACCCGTAAGAGACGTAAACCAGCCAGGCCTGCATTTCAAGATTCCACTAATTCAGAAAGAGCACAAGTTCGAAGCCAGGGTAATGGAATATGACGCTGCTGCGGCAAAAATTATAACCGATGACAAAAAGCACTTGGTTATTGATAACTATGCCCGGTGGAAAATCATCGACCCGCTCAAGTTCTATCAAACCGTGGGAAACGAGTTCGGCGCACAGTCAAGACTGGATGATATCGTCTTTTCCGAGATGCGCGAAGAGCTTGCCAGGCACACCTTGACGGAAATAGTGTCGGTCAACCGCCAGCAGATAATGCACAAAGTGGCCGAGCAGTGCGCCCGGAAAGCCGCCGACTATGGAATCCAGGTTATCGATGTGCGAATAAAGCGTGCCGACCTGCCGCAGGAGGTTACACATTCGGTATATGCCCGAATGAAGGCAGAAAGGGAGAGAATCGCAAAAAAGTATCGCTCTGAAGGAGAGGAGGAGGCTGTAAAGATTAGGGCCCAGACCGACAAAGATAAGACAATACTGCTCGCAGACAGTTACATGCAGGCCGAGAAAACAAAAGGCGAAGGTGACGCCGAGGCCCTCAAAATATATGCACAGGCTTATGAAAAGGACCCTGAGTTTTATTCATTTGTCCGGACTTTGGAAGCTTACGGCAAGTCCCTTGGCAAAGGTACAACCATCGTTTTGCCCGGCGATTCGGAGTTCTTCCAGTATTTTAGCCCGCCGACAGAGGAATAGCGTTCGACCGTTCATTTCCTGAAGAATCCCGTTTTGCAATCCGCCTCTTAACGGGAACCTCTTTCTATAATCCAAATATCGGTTTAATAGAAAAAATGCCATTTTGACAGCCTGGATAGCCCCGATGAATCCATTTTTCCTTGTTTTTGAGCTAATTTCACCGCTCTACAATCTGGCACGGCGTTTGCATATTGCATTTAATGAAGTTTGTTTAGTAAAGGGAATTTGAAAAGTATAGATTGATAAGAAAATGAAAGGGAGGTGTTACTATGACACTGGTAAGATTTAACAAAGGAAACAGAGGCAGTTTGGCAAGGCTTCACGGCGAAATGGACGATTTGTTCGACAGTTTCTTTAGAGGCCTGGACAGGCCGTTTGCAGGATACAAAGCCTGGCCCGCGATTGACGTTGCCGAGCAGGAAGATGCGATTGTTGTTAGGGCTGAGGTCCCCGGCTGCAAGGCTGAAGATATTGAAATCTCCGTCTATGGTAATACATTAACCATCAGCGGAGAAAAGAAGCTGACCGAGGAGAAAAAGGAAAAAGACTACTACCATGTTGAAAGCACCTATGGCAGCTTCAGGCGAGAGGTGACCTTGTCCACCGAGGTTGACCAGGGCAAAATCGATGCGACCTGCAAAGACGGAGTGCTGTCCATAACGCTGCCGAAGGCCGAAAAAGCCAAGGCCGTCAAGGTCAAGGTTAAAGGATAACATGACAGAACTGTCCCGAATGCTAAAGTATTGAACAAATAATTGAGTCTTGTAAGTTGTTCAGCGATAATGGTTCCTGCTATGTAACGGATTATATAACAGGAACCATTTATTTTGTGCCGGAGATGATTACCTTAAACCATTTCTTGCTGAACTTGGAGCTGTTATTATATTGCTACATCGCGAAAAATCGGTCAATGCGTTCGGCCAAATCCGTCAGATAGGCCTCCTCACCACCCCTCAGTTCAGTGGTCAGAAAACCATCGTAGCCGATTTCGTCCAGTGCCCGGCGAACTTCGGGCCAGTTCACGTCGCCATCCAGCAGATTGGTCCATTCGTAGCCCCGCCGTTTGAAATCTTTAAGATGGATTTTGACAATGCGTTTGTCGAGCGTGCGTATCCAGTCCTGTGAGTACCCGAAGAGGATTACGTTGCCGATATCGAAGTAGGCCTTGAGCCACGGGCTTTCGAACTCATCCACGTATCGTGCGAATTCCAGCGGGCTCAGCAGAAACTTGTTCCAGACGTTCTCGACCGCGATGACCACGCCGAGCTCTTCAGCTAACGGCAGAAGTTTCTTTATATGTGTCTGTGAGCGTTTGTAGGCCTGGGCGTAGCTGACGTTCTCATTGACTATTGCGGGCACTAACAGCACCGCATCGGCGCCCAATGCTTTTGCGCTGCGCAGAGCAGTTTCCATTGTCGCAAGGCCCTTATCTATCACCTTTGGGTCGGGGTCGGAAAACGGCGCATCCCACCCGCCGCGCACGATTGAATGAATCGGAACCCCGGCCTGCCGTGCCAGGCTGCCAAGCTCCCGCGCTGCATCAAGGTCTTCCATCCAATTAGTTTCGATACCGTCAAAGCCGCATTTCTTTGCTAATTTGAGTTTGTCCGCATTGGAAAGTTCCCGCGGCAGCATCCCTAATTGAAGGGCTTTGCGCAGTTTGGCGCCCTTGCGCTGGCTTTGGGTAAAACCGGACTTACCCAGCAGGCTTGTCCCGGCTGTAATCGCAGCAGCATAACTCAAAAAACTGCGACGTCCTATAATCTTCTCTTTCATAAGTCTGCCTCCTAACTTCTATGTGTGTCTAAAAATTTACACCCAATACACCAGCCTGTGCATCACGTGCTGTTTACGTCTCTGCACAATATACCAGTTTGCCTGAATAATCCAAACTAAAAAGCCGTCCCGTTGATAGAAAATAGGTTTTTTGTACTGGCGATCGAGATTATCGATACCGCTTCTATTGCAACAGCGTACATTCAGGGCTCCCTTGTGTACCTTTTCATCACCGCCAATAGCCCGGTAATATCGGCTACCCGTGTGGGTGGTTATGTTTTTATTGGCCCGTCCCATAAAAAGATAAAGTTTTTCATATTTTTTTGCCGAATAATAAAAAGGTGTTTAGTTGTTTTATAGTGTTGAAAAGCCGTTTTCTGCGGCAAAAAGGGGTTTTTCGGATTGTCATTTAAGGGCGGAACCTTTTTGCGGTAAATTGCGAAATTGGAGCTGGAGAGAAATTATGAGAATTATAGCGGTTGTTAATCAAAAAGGTGGTTGTGGCAAAACGACGGTATCAATAAACCTGGCCAGCGCTCTTGCCGGGGCGGGACAGAGAGTCCTGCTGGTCGATATGGACCCGCAGTCCCATTGCGCGGTCGGCTTGGCTGTGCCCGAGGAGCAGATCGAGCAAAGTATCTACGATGTGCTGATAAGCACAAGCAGAAACGAGCCGATTAAGCTCACTGAAATACTCTGGCAGATTAGCGACAGGCTGGAGCTGGCGCCGGCCAGTTTAGACCTCTCCGCGTTCGAGCAGCAGATGGTCGGTATCGCCGAACGTGAATGCTGTCTGAAAGATGCCCTGAACGTGATAAAGTACGATTATGACTACACAGTAATCGATTGTCCCCCCGCCGTGAGCCTGTTGACCTTCAATGCGCTAAGGGCCGCCACTGATGTTATTGTTCCTGTCGAGACCGGCTATTTCGCGCTCCACGGGCTTAGCAGGCAGCTCGAAACTCTCAGCGTACTCTGTAGACGGCACAGCCAGCAGGTCGATGTCAGAGTCTTGGCAAGCATGTATGATATTAGGACAAAGATGGCCAGGGAAATTTTGGCCGAATTGCGCAGCCACTTCGCTGACAAAATGTTCCAGACAGTTGTCAGTTTCAATACCAAGATCAAGGAAGCATCCAGTTTTGGCCAACCCATTAGTGAGTACGACCAGGCCAGCAGGGGCAATACAGATTTTAGCTCCCTTGCTGAAGAGGTCTTGGGCTCTCAGGCCAGAGAGCAGCGTCACGAGTTTGTCAACACCTTGGCCGATCAGCTCGAATTCATCAGCGCCACCGCCGACGAATTGCTTCAGTCTTCGAAGCCACCAATAGAACCTGAGCTGGCCCCCCGAACCGACGAGCCACATCTCGTCCTTCCCGTCGAGGAGTTTACTACTGCCGAAGCGGCCCCCACCGTTTTGCTTGGCAAAAGCGAAGAAGTGACCGAGACAGCGAAGCCCCTCGATACTGCCGCCAAGCTTTCTGAATATTACGGCGTTAACCAGGTCAAGGATGCCGTGGTATTTGTAACGCTGTATCCGCGCGCCGCCACGGTGCAGGTCGCCGGCGACTTTAATAATTGGCAGCCGGAACAAACCCCCATGCTAAAAGTCGGTGACAGCGGCGTCTGGCAAACGGAGATGAACCTCTCTCCCGGACGATATCGCTATCGCCTGGTTGTTGATGGCCAGTGGCAGCAGGACCCATATAATGAATTGACCGAATTAAATCCCTTCGGCGGATTTAACTCGGTCATCGAGGTCAAATAGACATTAGTTAGGTCCTGTTTTGCAACAGATATCCCTGGAATCCTTATCAAATAGTCTCTTGTATCGGTTTTAATCTCAGTTTTTCGGTATAATATCCTCTTACTGCTGAGGAGGAGGTAAAAATTTTTAAATTTTTTCTTTGCCATAAAGTCCGATAATGTTATAATCTATATTACATGGCCACGGTTTCCAGGAGGGTGATTGTGATTGTGTAACATTTGTTGGTGGGTTGAGAATGGATGCTCTCAGCGGATTAAAACGTAGGGCGGCATGTCTGTTCGCGCAGATGATGTCGTGTTATCCTCTATTTGCCAATTCGATTTCTTTTCGCAAAGCCGGAAAGTTGTTTTGATATGCAAAAAAACCAATATCTAATTGTAACTTTCGGGGGAAGGAAGGAGGCGGTATAGGCAAGAAAAACAGCACTTATTTTGAAACATCAGGAGGGTGTTGATAAGTGTTAGTTTAATGAGAAAACGAAATTTCTATTATTAAGGAGAATAATAATGAAAAAGCTGATTGCAATCTTGGTCCCCGTGCTGATGCTTTGTTCTAATGCTTACCCCCAAAGCGGTAACGCGGAGCTTCCTGAGGGCACACCCGAGACAATGATTAAAGTGGACACTGATGTTACCACCAGCCAATCCCAGGACGTTTCTGTTGTAGGCAGTGACTCCACTTCTTCCTCCAGTTCGGAGGTGAGTATCAATTCCACCTCAATTTCGAACTACAGGACACGGACGCCGCCGATTACAACGTTTCCTCCATATTTGCCCTATTGGACTCATGGAGGCTGGGGAACTATAAAGGCTTACTTCCCGAATGGACCTAATAGTGATGACCAGGTGTATGAACGGATTTTCAATCCTAATAACCCCGATGACATGCAAGGGCTTAGGGGCGTTCTTGAATCGTTGCCTTATGAAAGCCCATTTGGTGTTTTCGGCGGCTTCCTTAATGGTGTTGGGGCAGTGTTTGGCGGGCCTGATAATTACCATCACGGCAGGGGATTTGAAATAGCAAATTCGCTTGTTCGTACTCGCAGACCCAGGAGAAAGCCTCTTTTAGTCTTTATTGACTCCAATGTGGATACAGGGCTGTTGACAAAAGCCGGTTATGCTTATGTTGGAAAGGTAAGCTTAGAAGGCAGGGTGGACCGCAACTGGGATCACGTCTATGATGCTGCGGTAGCAGAGGCTTTGCCGTGGGATGTTGATATCCTGCTTATCTCCGGCGGCATGAAAGGTGTCACCGTTGGCTCAAATATTGCTTTTCCTGGAGCCGGCGGTGCGTACAGCCAGTCTAACTACTCTATTTCTTTGTTTGGTGCTGTCTCAAGCGGGATTACAGAAGGCAAAGGAAAGGCTATTATGAGCGCTGCAGGTTATAGGTATTGCCCGGCCCTTGCTAAGAGGAGAAGAATTCCTAAGGCCTTCTATGAAAAATTCCACGCAAAGTTCTATAAAAGACTTGCTCAGGAGCCTGCTGAAAAACCGGCCCATATACCTGTTCAAGAGCCCGAACAAATACCTGTTCACGAGTTTGAGCTGATGCCTGTACCAGTGATAAAAAAGCCGGTGTCAGAACAAAAAGCGCCTCAGTCGAAAGTTTCTCCCGAAGGAGCTGAAGAAGCTGAAGAAGCGCCTGCTGCTTTTCCTGCTCAAAGGAGACGTTACGTCCCCGGTGTTGAAGTGAGCCAGCAACTTTATGACATGGCAGGATTTGGGTTACATGAGAGAGTGCATAACGTAACAATAAAGTAACTTTCATAGAGATAAAAATCTCCAATGAAATTGATATGATGTCTTCGCCATGAGGGAGAAAGGAGGTCGCAGATAGAGCGAAAAAGGTTGTTTATAGCGTTGTAATTGCTGATGATTTGTTAGCAGTTGGAAGGGAATCTGAAAAATAAAATAAAAAGAGAAGGAGTTTAATATGCTTAGAAAATTCTTATTCTCCGCGGCAGTTATTTTACTGCTGTCCTCCGGAGTCTTTGCGGACATAGGCCTGGTCCAGAGTTTTGAAATTGGCGAGTTGAATAAGGTCAAGGTGGTTGGAGGATTCGGTATGGCATCAGGAAGAAACTATCTGGAGATTGGCCAAAGACAGATGGAACGCCAGGCTTGCTTAGGCAGTGCAGCCATGAAGCAGGGAGGCATATTGACCCAGCATGCACGTGTTCGGGCCCGGAGTGGTGCAGTTGGTGTTATACAGAATGCATCGGTTAAAGGTTCGCAAAACCAGTTTATCGGACGTGGATATAGAGGTTCACATACTCAGGGCCAGAGTCTGAATCTGAACTTTAACACAATTGCGCGCAAACCTTTTGATGCTGTTGGACGCGCAACAGGCTCACAGAGTTTCGTTGGTGAACAAAGTCAGAAGCAAACCTATCGCGGAGGATCCAGTGCAAGCTCTCAGTTTGTTCATGCTGAACAAGATGTTAAGATTATCGGCGGCCCGAGCTCTGATGTTGTTGTGAAAAATAACCTGAATGTCAAGATGTTCCAGGGTGACACCTCTCAGTAACTGCCGGCAAAATCTCGGATAGTTTCAAGGAGACCTTTCTAATAATTTAGTTAAAAGGAGCCTTAAAGGGACCTCTTGCGTGAAAGAGTGTGTAATCTCTTTAGGGCTCTTTTTTTTGTTCCTCGCCGTTTTTTTCAGTTTTTCGTTTGCCAAGAGAATCCCATAAGATTACAATTCCCAATACTATAAGTGGGATTGCCCGCATATAGTTGTTCGCACCGTAAGATAAACTACCAGCTTACGGAGTTCGACTATAAATTCCACTGGCAGGTTGAGAATGGAAGCTCGCAGCCGTGTACAATGGAGTGTTGCAATTCTTTTTGGGGTAGGGGCTTTTTGTTTTCCTGTTTTTGCCGACCAGGTTTATAAATACGAAGGCGAATTCAACTTACAAATTCCCGCCGAGCCGGACACCGGCAAAGGATGGATGGCTGATGCTGTTATTGAAATTGACTCCCATTTAACTATTCTTGACCTTGATGTCGGCATAACTTTGACGCATTCCAACGTCTTTGATTTGCAAATCTCTTTGCAAAGCCCTGACGGAACGACCCTGTCCTTAAATGAGTACAATCCTGATAATGAGTTTTTTAAGGGCGCAGATTACTCACAAACCGTATTTGACGATGAAGCCCAGACCCCCATCGACCAGGCGCAGCCACCTTTTACAGGCCGATTCAGACCTAACTCATCGAACGGCCTGGAGGTTTTTGACGGCCAGGACGCTTATGGCCCTTGGCACCTCCAGATCTATGATGCCTATTATCACGACACCGGCACCTTCAACAGTTTTGAACTTACCATCACAACTCCCGAACCGGCTACTGTGGCACTCTTGGCACTCGGTGCAGGCTTTGCAGCACTTTTACGACCCCCCCGAAGATGATAGTTTCATTGGGTGGTGTTTAGCCGTCGACGGCACAACGATGCAGTCCTGTGAAATTTGTCTTCAACTCAGATCAGGGAACAGTAATCCAAAACCGTCAAATAAAATCGGCAATTGTAAATCACAACCACCATTCACCAATTACCAGTTACCAGCAAGAAAGGGGCTTATACCGAATCAATCGATATAAGCCCCGAATTGCCACAAATCGACTACATTCACCACGTAATTCTAATTGCCAAATAAATCACTGCTTACTGAGCCGGCCGATACAGCCGAATATCAT
>JBGVTO010000197.1:0-8725 GCA_041862635.1 Phycisphaerae bacterium
TGTGGGATATGGTCGGGCATAAGCATGCCCGAATAGTGGACCTGCTTCAGACTGCATAGTATCTTGAACATGTCTAGGTCACCTTCGTCGGGGTAGACTTCTTGGAAACCGTCGCGTTTACCCCTTATGTTCCGGAAATGAACATTGAAGATTTTCTGTCTTGTCCCAAAGTACCGGATTACATCAAATATCTCCTCAGACGGATTCTGCAGATTACTGGCAATTGTACCCACGCAGAAATTGAGGCCGTGGTATGGACTCTTGGCAATTTCAACAAATTGCTTGAGGCCATCGACAGTTCCCAACACGCGTTCTACTCCGCGGTACCCACCCGATGGAACGCCGGGGTCATGAGGGTGACAAGCCATCTTGACCTTGTATTCCGTTGCTACCGGGATAACCCGTTCCAGAAAATAGGTGATTCGTTCCCAGAACAACTCCGCAGGAAACGCACCGTGTCTGGTCAGCGATTTCTTCGATGAAGCCTTCTCGTATTCCCAGGTGCTATAGCGAGCCCCTCCACGCCCCCACATAGTCCCTGTTCTCAGTACATCCAACACGTACATATTGTACTTTATGGTGGATATGCCAGCTTTTGCCGCCAAGCGTATCTGATCACAGGTTTGCTCAATCTGCCTATCACGGTGTGCCGCATCACCCAGCAAACCGACAGAGCGTGGCATGCCAATTGGTACCATATCAAGCGAGACCCCATTTGTCAAGCATCGCTCCTTCAACTCCAGCAGACCCTCCAAAGTCCATTTATCAGGGGTTCCACATACATGACTGACACCACAACGCCTGTAGAATCGGAGCATTTCGGAGGTGCAGCTTCTCTGAGTGCCTACATGCATACGTGTGCTTGGATTCTTTGCACCGTGCTGGGAGCCGCTTGACGTCAGCGCCCATGCGATATTATTTGAAAGGCCGACCGCGGACAAAACGACCGGCCCGGCTGCTTGAATAAGCTGTCTTCGTGTTACCATGTGATCATCTCCTGTGAGGCTCTTATCTTATTTTTTGCACAATTCTCATTATACCAGGAATACGCAACGAGGCTCCAGCGATTTCGACAGCATTCGGAGGATGAAGCTCTCTTGTATGGCAGAATATTGTGGCACTCATCAATCAAAAGAGAGGAGAAACAGAGAATACAAAGTATGCATACATGAGAGAGCTATCCCGATTTTATCGGGATTGACATTTTGCAACTCGTGGGAAGGGTAACTTATAGTATAAATCGTTTAAGATTTGTGCAGGAGTGTTCTTGAAGTGACTGTTATACTTTTGCATTCTGGCTGTTTAGTTTTTGCTTCATCAACCGACCCGCCTTGAACTTCACTACTCTCTTACCTGAGACATGGATTTGTTCGAGAGTCTTCGGATTTTGTCCCATCCTTGGTGCGCGGTCACGAGTTTCAAAAACTCCAAAATCGCGAAACTCTAAGCGGTTCCCCTTAGCAAGCTCGGAGATAACCTCATTGAGAAAATTTTGAACTGTAGCTTTCACCAACACACGCTTAGCCTGAGTACTTTCAGCAATTCTGTCGACAAGTTCTTTCTTTGTGATCGTTGACATAGGCTACCTCCAGAATGATTTATTGTAACGGCGATAACACTACAACGAGTATTCAGAGTAGTCTAACAAAAGAGGTCCTTCTAATCAAATGTTTTGTTGTTTTCTCCTTAATAAGGTCTTGTTGTCTTCTATTGCACCATCACCCGGATAATACATGTTGCATCCGAAAGGTCCAAAGTATAATATAAATGATTAATTTGACAAGTGTTTATTCATGCTTTTGCTGGGTCACATTGTTTTTTGTACCCTTCGCCTTTTAATAGAGGAGTAATTATGAAACAACAAACCAAGCTTCACACGTTGAGTTCATTGTTGACAGAACCAAACAAACCTTCTCGGCGGCAGTTCTTATCACAGAGTGGAACATTGGTTGCCGGTTCGGTTCTTACCGGCGTCGCTCTCTCTCGGATTCATGCTGCTGAGGACAATACGATACGGCTGGCATTGGTGGGCTGCGGAGGCCGCGGCACAGGTGCAGTCGCCGATGCCTTCTCGACTACCGGCGGCCGGGTGAGACTCTATGCTATGGCCGACCTGTTCGGACAGCGCCTCCAAAGTAGTTTAAGTAATCTGACAAAGGATTTTGCGGATAAGATTGATGTGCCTCCTGAACGGCAGTTTGTCGGCTTCGATGCCTATAAGAAAGCGATCGACTGCTTGGGACCGGACGACGTGGTGCTGTTGACTACACACGCAGCTTTTCGCCCGCACCACTTCGAATACGCCGTCAACAAAGGCGTGAACGTCTTTGCAGAGAAATCCTTTGCAACTGACGCACCCTCCGTCCGCCGCTGGCTCAAAGCCGCCGAGGTCTCCGAAAAGAAAAATTTGAAGGTCGGCGTCGGCTTCATGTGGCGACACTCGAAGGCACGGCAGGAGGTAATCCGGCGGATTCGCAATGGGGCCATCGGGGATGTGCATACCCTGCGGATTTACCGGGTACACGGGCCGGTCCACTGCCCGCGTAAGCCGGAAAACGTCAATGAGCTGGTATTCCAGCTTCAGAATCCAAACAGCTTTACCTGGGTCTCATCAGGCTTCTTCATCGACTGGCACTGTCACAACATTGACGTGGCCTGCTGGACAAAAGGGGCCTGGCCGGTCTCGGCCCAGGGGATGGGCGGCCGCTGTTACGAGCAGGCGGGCAATCAGTTCGACCATTACACGGTGGAATATACCTTTGCGGATGGTACGAAGCTGTTTGCCTTCTCACATCATATGAACGGTTGCTGGAACACATACTCCGACTATGTCCACGGCTCCAAAGGCTCGGCCGTGATAATGGCGACCCTGGGCCAGCCCAAGCCGAAGATCTATAAGAACCACGACATGGTTCCGGCAAACATTGTCTGGGAATTTGGCCAACTCGATCCGAATCCCTACCACGCCGAATGGCAGGTGCTCCTCGACGCCATCCGGCAGGATAAGGCACACAACGAGGCCCGGCGGGCAGGTGAAGCGGATGTGGCCGCCTTGATGGGACGCATGGCGACCCACACTGGCCAATACATCACTTGGGAGCAAGCCTTGAACTCTGACTTTCAATTCGTTGAAGACATTGACAAAATGACTTTTGACACCCCCGCCCCAATCCACGCCGGTCCTGACGGCATCTATCCAGCCCCCCAACCGGGGATCACAAGGGAGTGTTGATGGGGAAGTTGACAACGATTTTGCATTGTCTGTGCCTTGATGTCTTGGACAAGAAAAGGTAACGAGGAAGATACTTTTATGAATCTCTTAGAAATGCCACGGCGCACGCATCGCGCGGAAGAGCAAACGGTTTGCCATCTCATCACCGGGAAACTCTTCCTTGACTGGGTCCCACTTTAAGGACCGCTGCAGCTTATGCGCGATGATCACCAGATGTCCCAGCGATGCCGATCGATGACCAATCTCCTCGTCGGAGCTCGGCCGCTGCCGCGTACGAATACAGTCGAACCAGTTCGCATGATGGTTGTTTTCACCGATGTTCACCTGCCGAGTCCTAAGCTTCATCTTCTCGAATAAATTCTCAGGACCGCCTTCAACGAGCCCACCGGTAGACATCGATGTAACCCAGCCGTGTTCTCCGACGAATACGCCTCCGAAGTTACCCGCTAACCGGGCGGTTGCAGGAACCGCCTTATAGATCTCCTTCACCATTGCCCAGTGATCAACCAGGTGAAGGAGTGTCCCGTTTGCATACTTGCAGGTAAGTGTTGGGTACGCTCCGCTATTGGGATGAATGAGCTCTACCGGCCCACTGTTTTCCATACCCAGCGCATACTGTATCACGTCCGCACTGTGAGAGTGATGCCAGGTCACTGAGGCCGCGCCGAAATCCTCGCAAAATGACCATGGTACTACACCCGGTGACGGATTCGTGTGGTATAAGCGGTTATACGAGTGCCAAAGAGCCGGGCCAAGCCACAGGTCCCAGTCCAATCCTTCCGGTACCGGTTCGGCCGGCAGGGCAAATTCCAGAGGCACATACGAACTACCGGACTTCTCGACATTCATCACGTGAGCGTACGGCTTGAAACGAGCGGCTCCAATAAAACCTCGCAAGCTGTTCCATAACGTGAAAACCGATTTGACCTTACCGAGTCCACCTGCCCGCACAAAATCGCAGACCTGCCGGATAGTTGGAATAGAACGGTACTGGGTCCCAGTTTGGAAGACTCGGCTATACCTGCGTATCGCCTCGGCCAGCCTGCGTCCCTCTCGAACTGTTATCGAGATCGGCTTCTCACAATAGATGTCCTTGCCTGCCTTAGCCGCGTCAATCGCCTGCAATGTGTGCCAATGGTCCGGCGTAACAATCACCACGGCGTCAATGTCCGATCGGGCCAGGAGTTCGCGATAGTCATTATAAGCCGCACAGCCACGATACCCCGGCGCGCCGGGGCTGGAGCGACTGGCGGCGTAGGTTTCCTCCACGCGACGTTTGCCGTCCTCGCATCGCAGACGATCTACATCGCAGACGGCTAAAACTTGGACCTCTCTATCGCCAATCAACCGACGCAAGTGGCCACTACCCATCAGCCCTTTACCGATTAAGCCCACGGTGATCCGCTCGCTTGGCGCCAAATTTACGTCCGCACTCCGTACCGAGGAGGGAACGATCCAAGGCGCTGCGACAATCCCTGAAAGCACAGCCGCGCGGCTAAAGAGCTCACGCCTCGTGACAAGGCAAGTGTCTTTTACTTTGCAATTCTCCATTCGTGTCATCAGAAATCTCACTTTGCCAGTTCCATGCTCACTTTGTTGAAGAAGTCGATGCACCGCGATATCTCAGGCATCGATTCAAACCAGTTATAAGAATACTCGAGGCCGAACATGGTGGGCCTGATGCCCTGGCGGTAGATTTCCTCTATAAACTGTCCAGTCTTGCCAACGCCAGTCCCCCAAGGCACATCGTGAGCTTCAGAACTTAGCTCATTCAGGTCGTGCATCTGCAAGGTTATCAATCGATCCTTAAGCGTGTTCACAGCCTTAATCGGGTCAATGCCGGATCTAATCCAATAACCGAGGTCGCCACAGGCCCCAATCCGCTTACTGCGGCCCTGACAAACCTTCAAAACACCTTCAGGGTGCCAATACAGCGGCGAGGCCTTTCGGTCGTGGTTGTGAATGGCCATGTTGATGTCATAGTCGTCGCAAAACTTCTCGATTGTATCCAGAGCTTCCGGAGATGGCTCCGACATGAATGTTTCGATTCCAATCTTTCGCCCAAACTCGAACACCTTGCGGCAGCCGGCTATATCGCCCGGAATCTGGTGGATGTAATACGTCAGGAGAAGAACGCCGACTGAGTCTAATTTCAGGCGGATTTGCTTAAGTTCTTCATCGGTCAGATGGACATCGAAGTTCTTAGGTATGTCTTTGCTGACCTTCTGGAAGTTCAAGCCGCCTATGTAAGGTAGGCCGAGCTCGGCTGTCCGATCTATCGCTTCGAAGAGTGTGTATTTATGAAAAGTGTAGGCCTCGATACCGAGACGCCAGCCCAGCTTTTCCTGTGCGCGGATAGCTGGCGTCAATTTGCTGCTCGGTATTGTCGGTGCCGACAGATCTCCCAAGGCGAACTGAGTGGCGGCAAGATAAAATTGCAACATCTTCAGATTCCAGAAGACGTAGGGATTGTGTGCGATAGTACAGTAGAAAACCCGTCCCCGGCCGTACTGCCGCACCCACGCCAGCGCGTAGTCATTATCCTCGCGGAAGCAGTTGCCACGCGCTTGTCCCTGATTCATGTCGGTTTTCTCGGTGTCGATACTCAGAAGCACGCGTACCCTCTTTCTCGAATAGGGCCCGTGGACACGAAAGAACTCGTCCCGGTACTCGAAGCCCTTGCCGCCGAAAGGCTGATTGACAGGGTGATTGGGGTCATCGAGTTTTATGAAGACGTGTTCATCGCTGTCACGGTGGTTCGCGCCACGCGCTCCGAGCATTATGCCAAACTCCGGCCAGTCCTCATAAGCGCCGGGCCAGCGGGTGAAGGCCACCGAAGTCCCATGCACTCCAAGAAGTCCACCACCACCATAAACAAATTCGATCAGGCTTTGTCTTAAGCCGGGATCTTCGAAGAGATTGCCCACCGTGTTGTTCAGAAAGACGGCATCAAACTGCCTTAGATTTTCGGGCTTGAAGATGGATGGATCTCTACTGATTATTGTCTCAAAGGCGCCGGTCTTTGAGCCCATCAGCTTAAAAGCCAAATTGGCAGTAGGAATGGACCGGTGCCCACCATATCCGATATTGAGGTCGAAAATCAGGAGCTTCCGATGCCCGTCAGGCGGAACGAAGGCTCTGTTTGGAATCGCGGCTTCAATCTGTTGCCGCTCCGCAGACTCGATGGCTGCTTGTGCCTCTGCGGCACTAAGCCCGAGCCACGGCGCCGCGAGGATCCCAGCCACCGCCGTCGCACCGCTTAAAAAATCGCGCCGCCTTATATCTACATGTTGCGTTCGCATGGTGAGATATTAACAAAGAACCTTGAAATTGCAAGGAATAGCAATATCCAATCTTATAAGCAGAGGCCTTGTGCTATTTTGGAGACAGGATGAACCTCGCCAGATCCAAAGGGCCACGGCTCCATGTCTCTCCAAACAAACCGCCTCCCGGCTGTCGCAGGTCGGAGGTGGGGTGTTTGCTTCCTCCAAGATCAAGTCCCTCCGACGGCGAAACAGGCTAAGAAGTACGAGAAAGAGCACCCTGAAAATATTCATGTTGGCCAGCTCACCCTAATTCCAGTATTATCTACCATGGCTACACCAGAGCCGGTGATTGTACATAAGTCGTTGAGAATCAAAAAGGACAGAGTTTTTGGCAAGAATAGGCCCAAGAAAGGATGGTCAATGAGAAAGCTGAAATGCGTTGATGAACCATCTAAAGACTCCTCGGCGGTGGGTCGATTACAGTCGCTGGATGCCCTACGGGGCCTCGACATGTTCCTGCTCGTAGGACTTGGAGGTATCTTGCGTGCTCTTCCAAAGGTATCAGATAATGCGGTTTTCAACTTCTTGGCCCAACAATGCCGTCACCCAGAGTGGCACGGTTTTACATTGTGGGATTTGATCTTTCCGCTTTTCATCTTCATCGTCGGGGTTGCAATGCCTTACTCCTTTGGCAAGAGGCTTCAGCAAGCAAACGGAAAGAGAATCCTTTATATACACATAGTCGTCCGGACGGTTGTGCTTTTTCTCCTGGGGCTCGTATTTTGGGGTACACCGGGTGGTGCGCACCCCACATGGGGCTATTACAGCGTACTTTATCGTATCGGTATTAGCTACTTTTTTGCTGCCATCATCATGTTGAACGCCAAGCCGAGAGGCCAGGCGCTTTGGGCCTTCGGGCTAGTAATAGGTTATTGGTTGGTCATGAGGTTTGTTCCGGTACCGGGTCACGGGGCAGGCGACTTCAGCGAAGCGGGGTGTCTCACCACTTTCATCTCTCAGAAACTCTCCGATATCATCTCGCCTAATTTCAAGTACGTTTTATCAATCAGTCTCGTTCCAACAATATCAACGGCATTGTTTGGAGCACTCGTCGGCCAATGGTTACAGTTTTCAGAGAGCCCGAGGAACAAGACAATTATCCTTCTTCTTGTCGGAGCTGTTTTTGTCGCGTTCAGTATGGTCGTGCATTTGTCGTTCCCCATAAACAAGAAGTTATGGTCCACGTCTTTTACCTTTTTGACTTGTGGCTTAGGCATATTGCTACTTGCTGTCTTCTATTGGCTTGTCGATGTACGAGAATACCGACGGTGGGCATTCTTCTTCGTTGTTGTGGGGACGAACTCCATCACTATATATCTGGGATCCAGGCTCATTGACTTCAATGGCATCGCCAATGTCTTTATCGGCGGTTGTGCGGATCTACTCGGCACGGCGGAAACACTCATCACTGCTGCAACCGCCGCGACATTGAAATGGTTGTTTTTGTACTACCTTTACCGAAGGAGGATCTTCTTCAAGATCTAATCGGATTGTGCGCCGTGGAGGTGGAGCAATGAACCGGCTAGAACTTCCCTTACGTTTTGATAAAGGTAGACTTCCTCGCATTAGTAAGAACTGTTGAATTACGTGAGAAAGGCCGCGTGGATACACGCCGTCTACGTGAAATGAACTGTGGTCACCTATGAAGAGCTCAAAGTCAAATCATAAAATCTCTGTTGCCACAAATTTTTTTTGAGGCATCCTCGTTACGATATGTCAGCCAGCCACCAGCTGGGAACGGTCATTGAATCCGTTGTACAAATTTTGACTTTTTCATAAATCGCTGACATAACAGGGTTTATGAGACGGACATTTTTTCAGGATTGGGAGATAACAGGTTGTAGAGTTGTATGTCGGTTGTAGCCGTCAACTCGCGAAAATGGGGCCATTTCGGGGTGATCCGTGGGCGGCTCAATACGCCCGCTCTGTGCCTGATTGGCTGGTGGGACCGGTCCGAAAATCTCCAAAAATCCTAGTTTTTGATGTTCCTTGGTGTTGTTTCTACTTTGCCCTGACTCCAGTATTACCAGGAGCATTTCGAACGCATCTAAAGCCATATATATCGTATCCAAAGCAAACATCAGAATAGGCAGGATCTTCATTATAACGATAACCTGAGCGGCAGTTCTCGGCGCTGAATTTCCATGCGCCACCTCGCACCACTTTG
>JBGVTO010000198.1:0-13301 GCA_041862635.1 Phycisphaerae bacterium
GACAGAAATGATACTCTGCTGTCGCGTGAGGCCTGGCGGGAAGAAGAAGCTGACATAATCAGGAAGGCTTTGGCCGCTGAAAAGATGATGCCGGACCGCTGGGAATTAAGCCGGAAAATTTACAGCCAGCAGAAGCTCCCTGCCCAGTTGGTTACTTATAACGGAGTTGCCCATGAAATTAAAAAACAGATGCAGCATGACGTCATGGATTTCTTTAAGGCAAACTCCGGGGAGAGATTTGTCCGGATAAAGCCTTATGAATATCCCTTTGTAAAATTCAAAGAAATTCGTCCAAAATATAAAACTGAATCTACAAAAATTGACATTGCTATAGATGACAAGGACTTAGTAGTGACAAAACTGTCTGATGAACTTTTTCAAGCCGTTATTAGAATTTACAATAAAGGTTCAGCACCAAGTCCCGAGTTTGGAGTTTATTTCTATGCAGGCGATCCCGACAAAGGTGGACGGCTTCTTGCAACTCATGCCGCGGGTCCTATCATGCCTGGCGGTAGTTGGGGAGAAGGCACTCATCCTCAGAGACTGGAACCCGGTGAGAATACAATTTCAGTAGTAGTTGACCCTGGCAATAAAGTTGAAGAGTCGGATGAAACAAACAACAAAGCGTCTTCAAAGCCAATTTCAGGAAGACAACAAATGAAATCTGAGATTTCCGTCGATTTAGTCGTGGAAGACAACGGTCTGAGCATCGAGGAGAATCCGAACGGCAGCTTTCATACGGTCATTCTCATTCATAACAGGGGCTCCGTGCCGAGCCCCCAATTTAGAGTTAATTTCTATGCGGGGGACCCTGATGAAGGAGGAAGACTTCTTTCGGAACATGGTGCAGGTCCCATTATGCCAGGCGATGTTTGGGGAGAAGGACATCCTGGTTTGATACTGAGACCAGGCGAAAATACGATCGCTGTGGTGATCGATCCGGACAACAAAGTGGAGGAATCAAACGAGACGAACAACAAGGTTTCTAAAGTGATTCCTGAGATATAATAAAAGAAACCTGAGACTTCCGAAAAGCCGAAAGATGGTCGGCTGAAGCACTTTGTAAAACTGGTTCTCGGGAAAAATAAACACGAGATAACCTTTCAAGGACAGGAAGTAACCTGGGAAGAATGACCACAGCTATTGGAAAAAGTGCCTGATCGTCATCAGATAGTGTTTGAAATAGCCACCAATTTGAGTGATAACACGATCTTAGATCCAGATGGCTATATCTCCTGCAGTCCCGAGTTTGATTCAATCGATTCGTCGAGTCTCCAGAGGGCTTAAGCAATAACTAATAGGCCGGGCACTTTAGCTCGGCCTTTTTATGCGCTATGATTATTATGTGGTGGTTTTTTTGTTATCTACACCGGCCTTGATATAAATGCTTCATAATCCCCAGGCCTTGGCGAAAGCTCTGAAGCTGCGGTCGTAGGTCTTCTCCACATTGTCGGGGAAACAGCAGCCGGGCAGTTGCCTGCTCGACAAATGATAGCTCAAACACTCACAGCACGTCCCCTTCCGGTCACATCCGGGATATGAGCAATTACAATTTTTCAGATTTTGTTCTTTCTGACATTCCATAAAAATACCTCCGGTTTTAATTTCAAAATAAGTCAAGCTACGAAAAATGCAGCTCGATAATATCTTTATCATTCAGGACGTGATTTCGCTGGGCGTTTTGCCCGTCATAGACGCCTGTGCCCCAGATTCTCGCAAATCTGAGTTTTTCAGCCAACTGGCGGTGAACAGCCATGGCCAGGTCCATAACCGTTGAGCCGACCGGCAGTGTGAACGGTTCTGTCATGTCCGCGGGCTTGCCCGGCGGCTTGGCGTAAATGCGGATTATCCCCAGAAGTTTGAAAAAACTCTTGGACATCTCTTCGAGTCCCTCACCCGTCACTGTTGAGATTTCGACAAACTCAAAAGGATATTTACACGATTGCTTTAGGGCCTGCAGGGCATCGGGTTTGGCGATATCGGATTTTGTACATATACAGAACGCCTTTTTCCCCAGCGCATTTCCCTGTTGGTCGTGCGCGGGCGTCTCGCTGTCGATAAGCAGACTGCGCGATTCGAGAAAATCCAGACATATTTGCAGCTGCTCCTGCACATCGGCGGAAAGGTCAATCACAATAGCAATCATATCACAGTTGCGATACGTTCCGACCTGGCCAGGCGCGCTATAGTCGGCGGTAATCGGCGGCATATCAACCAGTTGAATCGGCACATCCTCGAACGTCATCATCCCCGGCACAGGACCGCTCGTTGCAAATGGAAAATCTGCTACGTTGACCTTCGCATTTGTCATCGCCGCGAGGATGGAGCTTTTGCCGCAGTTCGGCGCGCCAAGCAGCACTATCTGTCCGGCGCCGCTACGCGGAACGTGGAAAATATCGACGTGTTTGCTGACCTTTTTCTGTGTGGCTACATCCTTGAGCTTGCTCAGTTTCCTGCGCAGATCAGCCTTGAGATGGTCGGTACCCTTGTGTTTGGGCATCACGGCCAGCATCCGTTCGAGCGCCAGAATTTTCTCCTCGTTGGTTACGGCACTGCGAAACCACTTCTCAGCCTTAAAATATTCCGGTGTAAGATTAGCTGGCATCTTTCTGAGAATCTCAAAATCCAAATATCGAAATCCGAAACAAATCCAAATGACCAAAATTCAAAGCTCGAAACGTTTCGGTCATTTGGACATTTGAATTTTGATATTGTTTCGTGCTTCGAATTTCGTATTTCGTATTTCACATTTTGGCAACCACCTTTTACTTAACTATTTTTTCTGCGACCAAGTCTCCTACTTCACTCGTAGAGTAACCCATTCGCCCGGCTTGTAAGCTTTTTAGTTTATTGGCGGTTACAAACTTGACTGCATCTTCGAGCTTTTCGGCGGCTTTTTCTTCGCCCAACGTCTCAAGCATCATTTGCGCAGCACAAATGGCAGCTAAGGGATTGATAACACCTTTACCGGTATATTTAGGTGCGCTTCCGCCGATCGGCTCGAACATACTGACGCCTTCGGGGTTGATATTTCCGCCCGCTGCGATGCCCATACCGCCCTGGACCATTGCGCCAAGGTCGGTGATAATGTCACCGAACATATTGCCGGTCACGATAACGTCGAACCATTCAGGGTTCTTGACCATCCACATACAGGTTGCGTCAACGTGATAATATTCTCTTTCTATATCCGGATATTCGGCCTGGCCCATTTCGTGGAAAGCCCGCTCCCACAGGTCGTATATATAGGTCAGCACGTTGGTCTTGCCGCAAAGAGCAAGGGTATTCTTATCGCCTTTGTCGCGTGCCTTCTTGCCGTATTTGCGTGCATATTCGAACGCATATTTCAAACAGCGGTCAACCTGAAAACGATTATAAACAGCCGACTGCACCGCCACTTCCTGCGGCGTCCCTTTCATTGTAAAACCGCCCGTACCCGTGTAAAGGTCGCCGGTGTTTTCTCGAACGACAGTGAAGTCTATATCGTCGGGGCCTTTATCTTTTAACGGCGTCTCCACGCCCGGATAGAGCTTAACTGGACGCAAATTTATATATTGGTCTAATTCAAAGCGGGCCTTGAGCAAAATGCCCTTTTCAAGAATTCCCGGCGCCACGTCCGGGTGCCCGATTGCACCTAACAAAATTGTATCGAATTTGCGAAGCTCTTCGACCGCGCTGTCTGGCAGGGTCTCGCCGGTCTTTTTGTATCTTTCGCCGCCGAAATCGAACTCCGTTAAATCAACTTTGAAATCGAACTTGTCCGCAGCAGCTTTCAACACTTTCACCGCTTCAACAGTCACTTCCGGCCCGGTGCCGTCACCAGGTATCACAGCAATCTTGTACACTTTCAAATCTCCTTGTCGTAAAAAACTATTCGTCATCCTTCTGTTATTTTCTCTTCGAATCCTTCCATACCTTGAAATCGGCCCGAGGCCCCAATGCCGGCATCTTCGCCTTCATTTGCCTTCGCCACTTGCCTAACATCGACTGAAGCTCCGCCGCCTTTTCCGGCATCTCCTTCGCCAGGTCGTGCTTTTCGCCCATATCGTCTCGCAGATTATACAGCTCAACACTGTTATCTTCATACCATTCTATAAGTTTATAATCCCCGGCCCGCACCGCTCCGCTCGGCCGATTCCCGCTGCCGTGATAATGCGGGTAATGCCAGTATATCGCCTTACGGTTCAGCTTACCTTCGTTTTTCAACAGCGTCACCAGGCTAACACCGTCAATATGCTGTTCAGGTCTAAGTGGCAGGCCCGCCATCTCTAACATTGTAGGATAAAAGTCCGTACTGGTCACCGGCTCACTGCATACGCTGCCCCTCCCGACCACGCCCGGCCACTTGATAATCATCGGCTCGCGAATCCCCCCTTCGTAAAGCCAACCCTTGCCCGCGCGCAGAGGCAGATTGCTCGTCGGCGCCTCTCTCGGCACAGTAGAGAGGCCCCCATTGTCGGACATGAATATCACAACCGTATTGTCCGCCACGCCTAATTCCTCTAACTTTTTCATCACCCGCCCGACGCTTTCATCCACACTTTGAACCATCCCCGCAAAAGCCGGATTGTCCTGAACGCACCTGGTCTTGTAACGCCAATACACAGGAATAAAACGCGGCCCCTTGGGCTTCGGCATCTTCGCGGCCTTGGCCCTATATTTGTCCGTCAGCGCATCCTTCGATTCTATCGGCGTGTGCACCGCATAGTGCGAAAGATACAGCAAGAACGGCCTGTCCTTATTCGCCTCCAGAAACTTCAGCGACTCATCCGTCAGCCGGTCCGTCAGGTACTCATCTTTCTCACCCCCCGGCGGCATCTCCTCCAACGCCCGGTTATTTTTCCTGTAGGGATAAAAGTACGTCGGCGGCGCTCCCGAATAGTCACCACCTATATTGATATCAAAACCCTGATGTTCCGGATAATAAGGTTTGTTGCCCAGATGCCACTTGCCCACGAAACCCGTCGCATACCCCCGGCCCTTCAGTACTTCGGCTACCGTCACCTCCTCAAGCGGCATATAGTGCTTGTACGGGGTTGGCTCATTGCTCCCACCTATCCACTGCGTTATCCCTAATCTTGCAGGATACTTGCCCGTTAAGATGCTGGCCCGCGTCGGCGAGCAGACCGGACAGGCCGCGTAGGCCTCGGTGAATCGTATACCTTCGCTTGCCAGTTTATCAATGTTTGGCGTCTCGTAGAAACTGCTGCCGTAGCAGCCCAAATCCGTCCAGCCCAAATCATCGATGAGAAAGAAAACAAAATTCAGCTTTTTACTCGACTTTCCTGCCGCCCGCGAGCTGACGCTTGCGCACTTCGGAACGGCCAATGCCGCCGCACCCAAGCCGATAGTCTTCAGAAAACTCCGTCGGCTTATACGGATGTTTGTTTCCCCATGCCTTTCGGACAAATCGAGCCTATTCATCGAATCGTTCTCTTTAATCTTTTGACTTTTAACTTTTTTATCTGCCGATACTATACTCTCCTGAGACTTGATTATCAAGAAAATCTATAGGTAAGGGGTGGCAGCCACCGAACGAGCGAAAAATGAATTTTACACATGCAGATAATTCTGTTTAGCCCACGGACCTGTGCCGTGGGTCGTGAATACGGATGGGTTAAGCATTGTATTAAGTGCGTTTATTCTTTGTTTATTAATTCGTTTATTTCGTCAAGATGCAGTTTGAAATGCCGTGGGAAATCGACGACCATGGCCTCGAGCGATATTTTTTCATTCAAAGCGGATATCCAGACATTCTCCAGTTTTTCTATGTTTATATTCTTTATCACGTGGACAATGTGCATGTTGGAATATTTCCATAATTGAACCAGGTCGTTCCATTCTTCCTCCTGATAGTTCTGAATGGCAATCCACCTGTCATTATTCCCAAGATTTGCATAATCAGGAAATATCAGGGGACTTTCCTGGTATTGCAGGTGAACTATTCGATGCGTATTATTAGAGGCCGAATCCACCATATGTCCTGTAATTTGCTTGATGGTGCGGTTCTGACTGTTACGCCTCTCGGTAATAACATCATTGCCGAGCGCCGATAGTTTCGGCTCCCATTCCTCAATCAGGGATAATAACTCTTCGCCGATTGCTTCGAATTTATTCATAATAGCCCCTTTCAAATTGCCCTGAACGTTCCTGCCGTATGCAAAGTCTGCCGCGCCTGCCCACCGGAGCCTAGGCTAAGGTGGGAGCCTGCCGAAGGGTTCATCCTATATCACTGAACTTATAAAAAACACAACATAATAACACACAACACTCTTTTTACTCAAACTGACCGAATTATTTCCAATGCAGTGATGTTTGCATATCAATGAAAAATTTCCGCTGCTGCCGATTCTATTATGACCGGGATTATCGCCTAAGGCAAGAGAAAATAGTCAATAATCAATATCGCAGATTCGCCGTCTCTTGGCGAAGTAAATATTGTCACGAAGCGGAAATCCGGCGTCGTTTGACTGAGTAAATTTCAGAGCCGCCACGGTGCACGCATAGCCCTCGCCTTCATCTTGTCCGCCTTCTGCCCTTTTACCTGATACCCTGTTACCTGATTCCCTGTTCACCTGATAACCTAAGCGACTAATTCTCTAATCTCTAATTCACTAATGCTGCCGTCTGTCTTGAGTCAGTGTTTTACTTCAGTGCCCTAAGTCAGTGTTCTGAGTCAGTGTCAACTGTCTGATTCCACCAAATGTCCAATAGGCCAAAAATGGCTTTTTACAGTATTAAAACGGGTTTTTAATGCCCAACTTGACTTTTAGTCAATTACGACTATACTTAAGTAGTTAGATGGTAATTTTTTATCAGTTATCGATAGGAGTACCCATCGTGAGCGGGCTTCTCGGAGGGGTATCAAGAATCGCCTCTTTTTTGGCGGAGCCAAAGTAACATGGCAGGGATGTTTGATAATAGCGTAGTTATTCAGGTTCAGCAGGCCAACGACATTGTTGACGTGATAGGTGAGCACATAAGCCTCAAGAAAAAAGGCCGGGAAATGGTGGGCATGTGTCCTTTCCACGACGACCATCGTCCGAGTTTGAATGTCAGCAGCGTCAAGCAGATATTCAAGTGTTTTGCCTGTGGTGCCGGCGGTGACGTATTCAAATTTTTACAGATGTGAGAGAACCTTACATTCCCCCAGGCCATAGAAAGATTGGCCGAGCGAGCAGGCATTAAGCTAAAGCGTACTAAACCCACGAAGGGCCAGGCCCAAAAGCCATCGGAAGATATCGACCCGAACAAGCTGGCGAAGGTCAACGCCTGGGCCGCTAAATACTTCCAGCAAAACCTCCACGATGAACAAAAGGGCAAACAAACCCGTGACTATATCGCCCTGAGGCAGATAACTCCCGAAAGTATAAAAAAATGGCAGCTCGGCTTAGCTATTAATTCGCCCGATGATTTGCTCAGGGCAGCTAAGGCTAAAAACATACCGGTAAAGCTGCTGGAACAGGCAGGCCTGATTACAGCCCAACATCAGGACAAATTTATGAACCGGCTGATGTTTACTATTACCGATGTAACCGGCAGAGTCATTGGCTTCGGCGGTCGCACGCTCGACGAAACCGGCGCTAAATACATAAATTCCCCGACGACCCCTCTGTTTGACAAAAGCAATTCGCTGTACGGCCTGGAGCAGGCCCGCCATCAGATTGTCTCGACCGGCACCGCGGTCGTTGTCGAGGGCTATACTGATTGCATAATGGCGCATCAATTCGGCTGCACCAATGTCGTTGCGACGTTGGGGACCAGTTTCACCGCCGGCCACGGACGCGTCTTACGGCGATATGCGAAAAAAGTGGTTTTGCTTTTCGATAGTGACGTTGCCGGCATTGAAGCCGCCAACAGGGCCCTGGACGTCTGCCTCTCTCAGCGCATAGATATCAGACTTGCTTCTATACTGGAAGGTAAAGACCCCTGTGATTTTCTTTTGGCCGCCGGCAAAGAGCGATTCGAACAGCTCGTAAGCGACGCTGTCGATGTCTTCCAGTTCAAATGGAACAGGTTGACAGCAAGTTTCGGCAGCGATGATACTCTCGCCGGCAAAAGGTTAGCGATTGAAGAGTACTTACAGACGATAGCAACCGCCTTATGGGCCGGCAATGTCTCGCCAATAGACCGCGGTTTGATAGTGAACCAGGTTTCGAAGATTATCGGCCTTGACGGTAAGCAAATTAACGCCGAGCTGAGCAAGAGACTCAGACAAGCACAAAGGGCTGCAAGTTATAATGCTGAAAACCAAAAAGGCCAGACCATAGATTACGGCCGGGGCCTCTTTGCCACTGCTCAGCGCGAGGTCCTGGAAGTATTGTTGAATGAGCCGAAGCTCTTTGAGATTGTGAAGCAAAAAATTACAGCGGACCTCTTCGATGTACCGATATTGAGACAAATTGCAGCTATTATGTTTGAAACGTTGAATACCAATATTGATGCTTCGCTTGCAGAGATATTAGCCAAAACTGAATCTGTAGAGCTCGGCAGCTCTCTTGTGGAATTAATCCAGGCCGGAGAGGAAAAAGGCAACTTCCGGGCCCGACTCACTGGCGCCCTAAATGCGATTGAGCGATGCCACGCACAGAAACAAAACAGACACATCGAGACGATAGAGGACCCCAGACAGTTTTTACGTAAAGTTTATGAAAATACAGGAAAGGAAAATCCCCACAACGTCGGTATGGTATAGTGAACAACCTTCGGCGGATAGCCGTAAGATAGTATTTGGGGTTTATGACAACTACTTGTAGGCCCCAGAACAACCGATATAGCCTTTTCGAAGCCAGAGGGTTATCAGGATAGGCTCTTAGCACCGCCTGCCCATGCAATCTTGCTCTCGACCTGATCGTGGGTCTCAGGCAGGGCCCGTTGGGCACAGGTGCAAACGCGAGGAATGCTTTGTTCTTCCCCGATGTGATTATGGATTGATTTTATAAAACATATAAAAGGGTGCAAAAGTGGCAAGAAAACGAAAAAAGAAAGCCGAACAAAATACTCCCGATAGTGTGAGCTCTAATGACGGCTCCTCAAAGACCGCAGAAATCATAAGCCCGGAGCAGCAGATAAAATCGCTCATCGAAAAGGGCCAGAAAAAGGGATTTCTCACTTACGAGGAGATGAACGATGAGCTGCCTGAGGAAGCTATCAGCCCAGGGCGTCTGGATCGCCTGCTGGCAACCCTTGATGAAATGGACATCAGTCTGCTCGATGAGGCTGATGTCGAATCCCGGCGTTCCACAAAAGCCCAGGAGGAGGAATTTGAAACGTCCGAAGATGAAGATGTCGACAAAGAACAGCAGCTAAAAGAGGACGAGCTGCTCGAAAAACAGCTCGTCGGCGAGGAAGTCACCAGACGAATTGACGATCCTATCCGCATGTATTTGACTCAGATGGGCCAGATACCTCTGCTAACGAGAAATTCTGAAATCGCTCTCGCACGAAAAATTGAAATAGCGAGAATGGCCTTTAGAAGGAAAATGCTCCAAAACGATTACTGCGCCAGAAACTCGCTCGATTTACTACAGCAGGTACATAACGGCATGATGTCGTTCGACAGAACAATCAAAGTTGGTACCGCACCGCAGCTCACTAAAAGCGTAATAAAAAAGCGACTCACTGAGAACATCAGGACCGTAGATAAACTGCTGAAAATCAACCATGACCTCTTTAAGAAAACACTCAATGACCACAACAAAAAGGAAACCAAGGCAGTATTGAAGCGAATACGCCGAAATAAACGAAAAGTCGCAACACTGCTCGAAGAGCTTAGTTTGCGGACCAGCAGAATTCAGCCAGTCAAAAATAAGCTGCACGGTATCTGCACTAAAATGCACCAATTAGAACAAACTATCACAGCAGGCCCTAACGACGAGATAACCATCGATGATATCAATACGATGAGGCAGGAGCTGAACGGCCTTACCGAATTGGTGATGGAAACACCCAAGCAGCTTAACAAAAGACTGCACTCACTGGACAGAGTGTTCAGCCAATACGAGAACACTAAACGAACGCTCTCCAGCGCAAACCTTAGATTGGTCGTTTCGATCGCCAAGAAATATCGCAACCGAGGTCTGAGCTTTCTGGATTTAATCCAGGAAGGCAATACCGGCCTGATGAGAGCCGTGGACAAATATGAGCACCGAAGGGGCTATAAATTCAGTACCTACGCCACGTGGTGGATTCGCCAGGCGATTACGCGTGCGATAGCCGACCACGCGCGAACGATTCGCATCCCCGTGCATATGATAGAGACAATGAGCCGACTGAGAACGGCCGGCAAAGTCCTGCATCAGAAATTAGGCAGAGAACCGACCATCGAAGAGATCGCCGAAGAGGCCGAGATGAGCATCGAAGAGACCCGCAGGGTGCTTAAGATTTCCAAACACCCTATCAGCCTTGACCGGCCGATAGGCGAAAGCGAAGACAGCTACTTCGGTGATTTTATCGAAGATGACAATGTCGATTCGCCGGTGGCCTCCGCCACTCAGGAGATGCTGAAGGACAGAATTGATGTGGTCCTGAAAACCCTTTCATACCGCGAACGCGAGATTATCAAGCTGCGATACGGGATCGGCGACGGCTATACCTATACGTTAGAAGAGGTCGGCAGAATCTTTAAGGTTACACGCGAACGCGTCAGACAGGTCGAGGCAAAAGCAATACGCAAACTCCAGCACCCCGTCCGCGCCCGCAAGCTCGAAGGTTTCATGGACCATAAAACAGCATGAATGGTGAGTGGTAAGTGGTTAATTGGTGAGGAGTGAGCTAAAGTAAATTAAAGTGACTAAAGTGAGCTAAAGTTGGAGGATGGAAGACGGAGGGCAGCATTAGTGAATTAGTGGATTAGAGAATTAGGCGCTTAGGCTATCAGGTGAACAGGAAATCAGGTAGCAGGGTATCAGGTAAAAGGGCAGAAGGCGGACGATGGAAGGGAAGGGAATATCGAATATCGAACAAGGAATTTCGAATGATGAAGGACAGAAGGAGGTAAAAGGCTATCAGGGAAACAGGGGATCAGGTTATCAAGGGAACAGGAAAACAGGGGATCGGGGGATCAGGGGAACAGGTTATCAGGTGGAAGGGGGATTCAATTGAGGATTTAGATCCTTTGACTGCAATGTTTATTATGAGAGAAATGCTATTTTAATGCGCTGACTTTGTGCATATGAACACATGCACAAACTATATTGGTAGTTGTATATTTTTTTCGTTTTTGATTGTAAGTTGTTGATTGACGATTGGCGATTTAGAACCTTCGGCCCATTCGATTACGCTCAGGGCATAATTCGTTGCTCGTCGCTTGTGGTTCGTGGCTCGTGCGGAATTAGCATAAAAAAGCCCCGCGATATAATTGCGGGGCTGAATATTTAAGAATCGGACAATATTATTGATTCGGCCTATCGCCTGTGTACCACCTTGACGGCACATCGTCTCCTGTAGTTTCCTCAATAGCACTAACATGTCCGTCCAGCCATAGAACATTAGCTCTTCCGCCGGTTCTGTCGTCATCGGCGTATCTAATATTGTGTCTGAAAATTTGCCGATAGCTGAAGAAACGACTGCCGCCTCGTCGATAGCTGGTCAGATTCATAGCGCCGGGTCTGTCATTATTATGAAACCCATCGCTGGTTCCACATTCCGGTCTTGGTTCGGAGTGGTCGGTACAAAAGATGAATTCTGAAGTACGGTATATATCATTTGTATTTCGACCCCTGTTTCTCTCATGATGATTCAAACCAAACGCTGCGTGCTGAATTACAGCAGAAGGGTCGGGAAAATCACTGTATTGGTATATTAATCGGGGAACACGTTGTAAGCTCGGACAGCCGAATATCTTCGTCTCTTTCAGGTAGTCTTTGTAGAAAGTACCCCAATAAGTCCCGCCGCCGGAACCGGGTCTTCGATAAGTAACGCCGTCCGACTCGAACCACAGAAATCCGTTGGAGCTGCCTGTATTGGGGATTTTGCGCTCATAGTCGTCGAGGTACATATGCACAGCCAATCCAATGTTCTTCAAATTCGATTTGCAGACCGCTTCTCGTGCTATCTCCCTGATCTTCCGCATCGCAGGCATCAGGATTGCCAACAATATAGCAATGATGGCAATAACCACCAATAGCTCTATTAATGTAAACCCTCTTGTCATTTGCTTAGTGGAGCTTTTTTTATGATTGGTCATTGGTTTGTCTCCTATAAATCTGTGTAATAAATTTGAGTAAATCAACAGTGTTTCTCAAAATATTCCGGATGTTGGTATGATGAGCACACCGGCGGCTTCCTCAACTGCCAACAGCCTGCTTTCGCATATTTCCTTGTTCGGCGTTTGCCATTTAAACCGGCTCGGCAACTGTGCTGATTTTTTATGTTACCAGCATATCAAATCTATCTCGAAAATCCAACTATTTTTTATCTTTCTCGAGCAGTTTTGGGTGACATAGCGGGTTCAAAACCAGATATGTTCGCCTAAAACAGCTCCTGCCATGTTTTTTTAGCATACCACAATCAGTCCATCCCGTCAAGAGAAAAAAGCTCGCGATGACCCATTTCTGGAAAGGTTTCGGTTGTAAGGTCTGAATTGGGAGTTAATCGTGGCATCTTCTTTCATATTGTTGATCATATGGGGTGGAAATTTTATTATTTACGCGTAGAGAGTGCATAACTCGGCAATTGAATGATCGATTTGTGCAAAGCCAGTGCACAAAATCAGCACAAGAGCCTCATCTAAGATCAATCCAACATATGTTTAGTTTATAAGAGCCAGCATTTCAAGGTGGCGGCCTGCACCACGCTGACAAGCTCGCCTTCGCTCGGCTGAAAAAGGCATCCTGCAATGCAATGAGCAATCGATAGAACCAAAAGCTCTTGGGCTGCCTTGAATATCGAAGAGAATCATTTACCCGCTGGTGAATATCTTTACAACACCACTGGAAATAACTCAAAAAACCCATCGCCAAGCCAGCCAAGAATATCAATCGCTGCATGCTTTTGTATCTTCTTACTGCAAATCTTTCCAGCCCCATTTTGCCCTTGAGACAACTCCGGTGTCGTTACCGGATGTCTGTTGCCGCGTGTCTTTCGCGAAATTCAATAGATGTTTCACAGTCCCACCGTCGGGTGAATCTATTACGGATTTGCAAGGCCATCTCGAAATCCTCTACCACCATGTCGGTAAGCAATATCACTGGCTGGTTATAACGCGCCCATTGACACCTCGGAAATCGAGCCAATTCAGGGTATGTGTTTGGCCAGACAATGGCGCAAGCCATCCTGTGGACTGAATCAGCAGTTTCCAC
>JBGVTO010000199.1:0-29105 GCA_041862635.1 Phycisphaerae bacterium
TATCCATAAGTACCACGTCCGGTGACAACTTCTTGGCAAGCTCTACTGCAGTTTCTCCATCCTTCGCTTCGCCAACAACCTCAATATCAGGCTGCTTGCCAACAAAAGATTTTATGTTTTCCCGCATAGCATCATAATCATCAGCAATCAAAAGCCTTATACTCATATTACCAGCCTCCCTCGTCAAATTCCTTGATTAAATGCCACAACGATTACAGCACAAGTCCGAATCCAAAAGGTAAATTCCGCCTTGCATACGACTTAACAAATGCATCAAATACTTCAGTTAGATTGTCGGGCAGAACACACGCTTATTTAACCAGCCTTTTACTGGTTCTAAGGTTGGAAAAAACGGGTAGCAAGGACGCCTGGAGATTAGACAGCTTATAATTCCAGTTAGCGAAAAGCGCGTATATGTAATAATTGAATGGGTGCGTCACACAATTCTTAGAGAAGAATGTGTGAGCTTAACTGTAGTGAAGTGTCCCAGCTCGCCGGCTGGAAAATGCTCGTTACAAAGGAGTGAACAAATTATTCGTTGACCAAATTACGTAGATAAAGTATTAGAGACTACGCTAATCACAGAGTATTCAAGTCATGCATAAGCAATGCTGGTCAGCCCTTCACTTATTGCATACTTGACAAGCTCAGCCACACTTTCTATATTTAGTTTCTTCATTAATTGGTTACGGTGCCACTCAATAGTCTTGGGGCTAACGTACAATTCTCTCGCTATTACTTTCGTCGACTTACCCTCTGCGATCAATTGAAGCACTTCGCGCTCTCTGTCCGTTAATACCGAGTAGGCGGACTGTCCTTGCTCCGCTGCATGATGTAAGTATTCTTCAATAACTATCCTGCTTATGTGGGAGCTGAGGTAAGTGCGATTTGCAACGACATTTTGTATAGCAGAAACGAGCTCTTGGAAGGCACAGCGCTTTGGCAGGTAGCCCAATGCGCCTGCTTTAAGCATTTCACACACAGAACGCCGGTCTGAATGTGCTGACAATGCTATTACCTTGACGTCAGGTAATTCGTGGACTATTTGCCGGGTGGCCTCGATGCCGTTTAGATTGGGCATAGAGGTTTCCATAATAATGACATCTGGGCGTAGTTCTTGGGCAAGTTGGACTGCGGTCCGGCCATCTTCAGCCTCTCCAACAATATCCATCCCAAACTCATTGCGCAGCAGGGAACAAATAGCCTCGCGCACAACCCTATGTTTGTCAGCAACCAATATTCTTATTTCCATAGGTGTCTCCCTGTCTCTCTCGGAGGCTTTTGTGACCATCTCTTATTCACAGCCTCACCTCAGTCTCCCACTCAAACGCTTATTTCTCACTGTAATCAGCGAATTCTTTATCCTTCAGTTAAAGAATCTTTTTAGAAATCTATAGAAAGTGAATGGATTCCAATTTCCAACCTTGACCCTCGGTAATTCATAACGACTTGTCTGGCCTGTCACACTGACTGTGCCATAAGAATTACCACACGCCAAGCTGAATCCAATATCCTTTAAAATACTAATAGTCTCCGCTGTGTAGCTGTTGTCATTTCCAAACGGGTAAGAAAAATATTTGATATTGTGTCCTAATACTTCCTCTAATACATTCTTGTTTTTCGATATTTCCTCAATTTGCTGCCATTTAGGCAAAGATGATAACTTTACATAGCTGTGCGTGTGTCCGCCAATTGTAACCAATCCCCTTTCCGCAAGCCTCCTGAGTTCCTGAGCGCTCATTGTTCTATGATTGTCGAGTTCCTCAGCCTGCAGGTATAAGCCTCTGGTAATTTGTTCAACAATTGTTCTTTGTTCTGACGGTGTTTTGTCAGATAGGATTGAATACAAATCGTCATAAGCCCGAAACCTATCGAGCTGTGTCACCAGAGGCCATTTATACAACTGACAGTCTATCTCCAGCTTTAGTTGCCCTTCAAAATGGTTTGCAATAAGAAAATCTTCTAATTCCTGCCACCAGAGCTGCCCCCCTTCTATAATGTTGGCTGAGCTGGCAAAGACTGTGGCAAAAACTTCAAATCTTTCGAGCACTTCTTTAGCCGTGTAAAGCACATCAGTGTAACCTCCATCAAATGTTACCACTACAGTTCCCTCTCTAAAAGGCTCTGAAGTTTCCAGATGATGCTTCATCTCATCAATCGATATGACATTAAAGTTCTGTGCCAGATATTCTATCTGCTTCTCAAAATGGTACGGCTCCACTGCCAGCTGGAGAGGATCAAAGCACAACGATGCCACTCTGTGGTATTGCAGGACAAGACAGGTGTCGACTCTAATATGCCCTGAAATAGCACTTGAACTCTTTGACAAATCCTTGCACGTGAAGTTATGCATTTTCTTGGTTCATACTTTCAATACGAAAACAGTCAGCAACTTGCTCTCCATAGCAAGTCGCTAACAGAAGAATCAACACTTAGCAACCTATTCTTGTTCTCCATAACCATGGATCACCAAGCTGATAATTCACTGAGTGCGCACAGCACATATAGTATCGGCTGCGCAACTGTGAATCCTTGCACGAGAAATGCTCGACTTAAGATAGGAAATGTCATGATTTAAGCCAGAAATAATCTTGTATCGCGCACGGCAAACCCCTGTATTATGGGACATATTCCTCCGACACGCGTTTGTTCACCTGTCGTAGCCGCTTTTTAAGATCTTAGTTATCTGCTAACAGTTCTTCCACAATTGTGATATCGTTGGGATCATTATCTACAGCTAAGATTTTTCCTTGTACTTGCATAGTTCTGTCCATCTCACATTTTAGACCCCGGCGCAGCATACATATACAACGCTATGGGCCCCTATTAAATTACTGCTCGACTGCCAAGCCATTGTCAGCACCAGCTAACAACAGATGATCCTTACCTATGTGTGTCCATGGATAGTGGTATCTCAAATGAGAACACCGCGCCACCCTCTGGCCCATTCTCTGCCCAGATGCGGCCTTTATGCGCGGTGACGATCTCGTGACAGATCGCGAGCCCCAGGCCTGTGCCTCCTGCTCCTGTCTTCGTCTTGCTCGACTGCACAAACTTGTCGAACACCGTTTCCAGCTCATCCTGAGGAATCCCAGGGCCTTGGTCATGAACTGAAACTCTAACAGAGCTCCCCGCACGGTATATAGTAACATCGATGATCCCACTCTCCGGAGAAAACTTGATCGCGTTATTCAGAAGGTTACAGAGTACCTGCTTGATCTTATCAGCATCGAGTGCGACCTCCCCATCGAATTTGGACACTTCGTATCGTACGTTTAAGTTTCGTTCCGATAGCAATGTGTCTAATTCATTTGTCACAGATTTGGCAAGCATCCCAAGATCGGTTGGCTCGAACACAAACGTCACTTTTTTTGATTCCAGCTTTGCCAGGTCAAGCAGATCGTTGAGTAACTCCAGAAGCGTTTTTCCGCTTTGTTTGATCCTATTGAAGTAATCGAGGAGTTTTTCTAGTTGGGCACTATTGTATTTCTTGATGCCAAACGAGGCGAAGCTGATGATGCTGTGAAGGGGGGTACGCAGCTCGTGTGACATATTAGCCAAGAATTCGCTCTTGGCTCGATTTGCCACTATGGCTTCCTGGGTTAGGCGATTTGCCTCTTGGACAGATTTTTCGAGCTGCTTGTTGACCCTTTCAAGCTCCTTCTTTGATTCTTCCGCTCTTGCCTTTGCACGCCCGAGAGTCTCCTTGCTCCTGACGAGAAACATATATTCTGCTGAGGAATTAGCTGAAACGTACTTAAACGCAACGACATAAGCTCCCAAACGTGCCAGATGCAACAACCACCACCCCGGGCTCCAGAGCTTAGTGAAAATGAAGGTCAACCCGGCTACACTACAAAGGAGGCAGTAGATGGCAAACAGCGCGTATATTGCGTATCGGCTGCGGTCAAAATTGCTGATACAATATACTACTCCAGAAAGAAAGAAAATGCCTCCGGTGAAGTTAAGTGTTTTGGCAGTCAATGTGAATCTCCCATTGGTCAGGACCGCAGGCAGCACCTCAGGAAAAATCAACGATATCAAGCCGAATAATCCGGCTGCCATCGCAAGTATTTTGGGCAGTACTTTCGCCAGTCGCGTCTGAGTGAGTTGTTCAGGTAGCCATATCAGAGCAATGCACAAACCACCAATCAACTGGGCTGTGCTGCGCAGGCAGACAGACTCATTACTAAGTGTCATACTCGCATGAAAGGCGTCTATAATCCCCGTAACAAGTACAGCGCACGCCAGCCACATCATGTATCCACTGCCACTTTCGCCATGACGAATCAGTAGAAAGCTGGCAATTCCCAAAGCGAGCATACAGCCAAGAGTTTCAAACACAGCATGAAGGACCTCATCCTTAACTTGAAATCTGGGCAGCAACTCCGCGATGCTCGAGATACTTAACGCCAAGAAGATACCACCAGTTGACAGTGAGGCAGCCAGTAGAATACTGCGCCATCGGCGAACGTCCAGCGTTGATCTGTGCGCCTCCTGTATTCCCATTTCCATAAGTAACCTCTTGTCTGTGTTAATTTTCAATTTGACATGCGATCCTATTATCCACTGTTTCCAGAGTTATAGCAGTCCGGCCAGTATCCTTCTTCAGAAATTCTAAACTGTCCATTACCGGCATGTTCAAATCTGTAGTAACAATACACGGTTTCTCGTTCTTCTAATCTTTTGGCCATGTCAACACTTCTTTGCAATTGATTGAATGAACCAGAGGGTTCGTAATTTTCAAATTCTCGAGTGCACGAATATCTTCAAATTAGTACGATCATCCTCCAGCAGAGATATTGGCTTCGAGTTTTTCATCTGTAATCACTTTTTCCCGTTTTGCTATTTCTATCCAGTCCGTGCGGGATAAAAACGTCACCACTTTTTTAAGTTCCGTCTTCAGCTTATCAAAGAGTGGCGTGGCAGCCTCCACATCGTTCTCTCTGCCAACACATTCCAGACGATAAGCTATATCAGAGAGCCGCTTTGCTCCGACATTTGTAGCTGCTCCCTTCAATGCATGAGCGTATAACTTAATTCCCTTGGCATCGCCAGCTTTCACTGCCTCTGTAAGCTTATTAAAGCGTTCTTCACTATCGTTTAAGAATATAGGCACAACTTCCTTGATTAACTCCTCATCCCCCAATCTGCCAATAAACTGGCCCCAGTTAAGTATTTCTTTACTGTCTTCGATTCCAACTGTCTTCCCCAAGATAGATTCTTGAGATATTCGGTCACAACAGAGATTTGCCAAATCATCTACTTGAGATTTGACTGAGTTGGCTTTTTCACTCAAAGCTTCGTTTTCCACCGGTAGGTATTTGCGAATTTTTTCCAACAGTTTCCGGCGGTCGAGCGGTTTTGACAAATAGTCGTCGCAACCAGCACAAACACATTTACCCTCGTCACCAGACATTGCGCTGGCAGTCAGAGCAATAATTGGGGTTTTGACTCCCTCATTCCTGAGTTTCCTTGTGGCCTCGTAGCCATTCATATTGGGCATCTGTATGTCCATGAGGATTAGGTCAAATGACTGGTTAAGAGCCTTCTGTACCGCTTCATTTCCGTCTTCGGCTACAGTTACTTCAAATCCTACTTTTTCCAGCAACCATCTAACAAGCATTTGATTGCTTCTTACATCCTCGGCAACTAATACGTGGCCAGAAAACTTGGCTTCCTTCAGCTTGTCACGCTCGTCGCCCATGTGGTCAGCAATATTGTTTCTGTCCAAAAAAGGCTGTTTTGTTACATCAACGCTTGCTGGTATTGTGAGTGAGAATATCGAACCTTTACCCTGCTCGCTGGTCAAAGTAAGCTCTCCGCCGAGAAGTTCTGCCAGTTCTCTCGTGATAGTCAGCCCTAACCCAGTACCACCATACTTGCGAGAGGTGCTTCCATCTACTTGGGCGAATGATTCGAACACCTTTTCGTGCTTTTCAGGAGGGACGCCAACGCCTGTGTCACTGACATCAAAGCGAATGTATGGCTGATTGTTTTTGTCCTCCGAAGAAACCTTCACATACACGTGTCCTTCTTCGGTAAATTTAATCGCATTACTTATAAGATTGATTAGACATTGCTCCAGACGTGTAGGGTCGGTACAGATATTCATAGGTAGGCCTTTATTTTCTCGAATCTCAAATTTCAGACCTTTTTCTAAAGCTGCAGGCTGCATCATGGATTCAATCTTGGCAAACAGATGTTTAAGAGAGCATTCGCTCGTTTGCACATCCAGTTTCCCGGCCTCAATCTTGGAGAAGTCCAGAATATCATCTATAAGCCCCAGCAGGTGTTTGCCGCTGTCGCAAATGGTGTTAACACAGCTTCTCTGGTTATCTGTAAGCTCTTCATCAGCTAAAATGTCGCCAAAACCAATGATAGCATTCATTGGTGTGCGGATTTCATGACTCATATTTGCAAGGAACTCCCTTTTGGCTTTTTCAGCTCTTTCGGCCTGCTCCAAGGCAATAGTCAACTCTCTATTTGCTTCTTCCAGTTGATGTGTTCGTCGCTCTACAATACGCTCCAGCTCTTTGTGCTTGAGTTGTGCCTGTTTAGAGAGATACCATTTTTCGGTAAGTGCGCTGGCAAGTTGATAAACTTCTATATTTTCAAACGGCTTTTTCAAAATCAGCAGTTGTTCGGTCTGTCCGAGCTTTGTAACGATATCATTCCATTCATAGTCGGAATAAGCTGTACAAATTACGACCTGAAGTTCCGGATATTCCTGCCAAATTCGCTTGATTGTTTCGACTCCATCCCAGCCCGGCGGCATGCGAATGTCAACAAATGCCATGGCATAGGGACGGCCCTCGTGTAAAGCCCGCCGAACTTTCTCCAATCCCTCCTGGCCCTGGAAGGCAGAGTCGATTTCGAAACTTATTCGCCCTGATGAGTTTGATACGTTGTCAAAAATTGCGGCTTTGGCTTCGTGGAGAGCAGCAGTATCGGCATCACTGCTTCCAAGAATTGCGCGGAAATCCTTATGGATACTCTCGCTGTCGTCAATCACCAGGATACGCTGATTTCTCTGGCATTTTTCTTTCATTTCATAACCTCCACAGGCTTAAATGGCAATTCCAACGTGAACGTCGCTCCCTGCCCCACGCCATCGCTATAGACGGTCAAGGTTCCTCCCATCTCCTTAGCTGCCAGGGCGCTGCTGTGCAAACCGACACCATGGCCATCTTTTTTGGTCGTGAATCCATAGCTGAATATCTTCGTCAGATTATCCTCGGATATCCCAACACCATTGTCGGCCACTTCGATCCGGAAGCGGTCCTCACAATGTTTATAGATTTGAATAGTCAGCAATTTTTCTTCTCTATTGCTGCTGCTCAAGGCATACTTGGCGTTGTTTATCAGATTCACCAGGATCTGGAGCGCTTTTTGTTTGTCAATCTCGACATCGCCAAGCTCCTCAAACTCACGTATAAGCCGAGTCCCATGTCGTTCCAAACCTGCACTATTGATCTGGATGGCATCTTCCACTAATTTGCTCAGAGACGTTTGGACCTCAACGCCCGAGACCTTAGTGTAATCCTGTTGCATACCGACTATATCCTTGATGTGCTGGACGTTTTCGGTCAATACCTTGAGTTTGTCGATAATATCAGTCTGCTCATCTGTCAGACATTTACTGACCTCAGTCAGATACACGGGAATATGTTTTCCCTGTGGGTCTTCGGTAAGGAACGTTCCAAGGTCATCGGTATGCTCATTGATGATACTTGCCACTTTTTCCAGGTTTGCCAGCTCTGAGCTGGTAACCTTCTCTCTTATCACGGTTGTCGATACGTTAATACTATTGAGAACATTTCCGACGTTGTGCAGCACATCGGCGGCCACTTCCGCCATGCCCGCCCTGTGTGCTGTCTCAATCAGTTTCTCCTGGGCTGCCTTAAGCTCGGCCTCGGCCTGCTTGCGCTCGGTAATATCTTTGGCAATATGGACAGAAGCCATAATCTGGCCGTCTTCATCAAATAGGGGTGAAGTGGACGCCTCAACGTAAATTCCAAGACGAGGTTCAAAAAACTCTTTGCGGTTTGGTTTTCCGGTACCAAGCGTCCGTATATGAGGACAGAACAATGGCGGTTCTTTTGTCTTATGGATTAGCTCGTAGCAGGTTTTACCGATAATTTCACTAAGCTCCATCTTAAAGGTATTGGCAAACGACTTATTTGCCCTTATGATCTTGAAATCCTTATCATGAATCGAAACCATATCCGTAATGGAGTCAAAAGTCGTTCTCCATTCTTCAGCTGTGTGCTTCAGTTTTGCCTCCGCCTGCTTGCGTCCTGTAAGGTCATCGATGGCAACGATGACATGTTTGGAACCGTCTATCAGTATTGGCTCGGCACTGACCTCAAGCCAGGGGCGAACCTCTTTTCCGTCAACTAAAAATGTCGGCTGAACTTCAACTTCACGGACAGTCTGTCCTGACCTTAATACATCCTCGACGGTTTTGCGAATTGGACATGTGGAACAAAGCGGGCCGTGTCCGCATCCTTTGTTATCATCGGAGGCGTGGATACAGCCCAATCCCTCTCCGGGTTGGGAATCAATGATTGCAGAACTGTCTCTACTAATCAACCTTGTAATGACATCATTAGTCCGCTTAATGACTGTATTTTCATCGACTAATAACATGCCGACAGGTGCCGCATCAAATATTGCCTCCAAATTTCTTTGCTTTCGTGCCAGTTCCTCCTCGGCCCGCTTGCGCTCGGTAATCTCGGCCTTTAGTTCTTCTGTCCTTTTCCTCTCAGCCGCTGCAAGTGCCTTCTCTTTCTGCATAAGGCGTTTCAGTTCTGTTATATCTGTAAGGACTTCTATTATCCCTATCGTGTTGCCTGCTATGTCCTTAAAGGGTGCTGCCATGACTCTACAAGGGAATTTCTTTCCATCAGCTCTTTCTTTTTCTACTTCTATATCAACTGTTTCTTTACCTTTTAGGATTTGCATGAGGGTACAGTTTTCTGTGCCGCAAAACGTGCTCTTTAGCTGATCATAGCATTTCCTTCCTCTAGTCGCCTCTTTGCCCATGCCTGACAGACTACCCATCGCTTTGTTTTGACTAATGATATTGAAATCTTTACCGATCACCCTCATCCCACTAGGTGATCCATCGTAGATTTGATTTAACTCGGTAAGTAGTTTCCTCACCTCTCTCATGTCATGTGCGATGCCAACAATGCCTACTAATTTTCCTTCTTTATTCCGCATTACTGAGCCAGAAAAACTAACAGGGATCTTTTTGCCCGATTTCGTCTTATAAGTCGTGTCGTAATCCTTAATTGAGCCCCCTTCTATTAGCTTTTTCATTCTGGTTCCTTCAATGGGTGTATCTTGTTCTTCTGCAAAGAGGGTAGCAGCAGGCCTACCGATGAGTTCTTCTTCTTTATAACCCAGAAGTTCCACTGTGACTGGATTAATTGTCCTTATCTTTCCATCCGGATTAACTACGATTAATGTATCGATCATTGACTTGATGATACTATCAACATAATCCTTAGAAACACTTGTTTCTCGTAACTCTGTTATATCATGTAAAGATCCGGATACATTGCATTTGCCATCTGTTGTAACAGATACAACTAACCATAACAGATGACCGTTTTTGTGGAGAAAACGCAGTGTGTAGTGTTTATCACTAGACGGGTGTTCTTTTCCAGAATTAAACAACTCTAGACATGACTTCTTGTCATCTTCAAATACGAATTCAGAAAGGGGACGTCCTAAAGACTCCTTCGTAGAATAACCAAGAGTACTCTCCCAGGCGCTATTCAGGAATTTAAGGGTACCCTTTAGATCAGACTCAAATACAACCTCTTGCAAGCTCTCAACCAATGTTTCGTAACGCTTTTCCGAAGTTGAGAGGCTCTCAATGAGGCGGTAAGTTATCTGAGCCTGAAGTTCGTCTTTTTCGATCGACATTAAAAACTCTTCACAAAACTACTATGTGATCCTAAAAAAGTTTCTGAAGAACCTGACGAAAAAACGAGTGACCGCATGAGTGCTAACTAACCTCCAACCGTTTCAAAAGTGTCTGACGATCAATAACGTCAGCATAAAGAGGAAAGACACTTTCGATGTAAAAATCTTGTTCGACTTGGGTTCTACCACAAGTGCAGTCAGATAAGATATAGACTCTATATCCCTTTTCATGAGCAGAACGGCCTGTTGAGTCAATACAAATTGAAGTAACTACTCCAGCGATGACTACATTATTTATGTGTTTTTCTTGAAATATTTTGTCAAGGTCTGTATTGCTAAATGCGTTTAGACCCCGCTTCCCAGGAACTTCTTCTATTCGATCACCAAATTTCTTTATCTCAGAAATTGTTTCTGAACCTTTCGTTCCCTTCTTGAAGGCACCAACTTCCTTAATGGTTTTCAAAATACCTACAGGATCAAGTAATTCTTCATAATTTGCTGTGAAAATGATGGGTGTTGAAATAATAAGAGCATCGGTTGAGCTCAAAGATTCTATTAACTCAATTGTATTTCCCAGTACGCATTTAGCACTTACCTCAATAACCCCATGCAGAATCCCATCATCGGCAAAATAGTCGTTTTGAAAACCAATTAGTACCAGTGCGGTTTGATTTGCTCTCATTTCATTTATCCCTTCTTTTTTGTTTAATTTGATATCTTAAATTGGCTAATTACAATTTAGCCACTTCACACACTATGTCCTTGCTCTGCTCCGGTTTCTATTTATTTGCCATGTTTTTTACGCCTTGCCGTTTAAAACAAACGCTACTCTTATGACTCTATCAAAGACACGTTATATAGTGCCGGTGTTATTTTTAGATTTCTACTTCCAAGATTTGTGCGTATACCAACATCGTCTGTATCATAGGCCTGTTTAACCAGGCTCTTCCTGGGTTTGTCATTCGGAATGCCCAGTCCATCCATAATATGCCGCAGTGTCCCTCCTTGTAGACTGGTCCAAATTCCCGGCAGCACTATATTGCTTCAACTGTGATACCAGGTTTTTGGAGCGTGACGACCAGGAATCGTATAGTGATTTGCTATTCTGAAAGCTCCGATTAATCAAGACGAGTACTTGGTATCTAATAATGAATTGAATAGGGAAGAGTCGCTTACACAACTGGTTCAACGGACTATTTTTGTTTCTCCTCAGTACTACGGCGCCACGTATAGACGGAGATAATAAGGCATGTATTTCAGAGATGAGAACTTACGTATATCTTTGTTGTTTACGCTCTTGGACAGTAGATTCTTCGGCCACCCTTTAGGGCTTATTACACCCCCGATAAGCGCTTTTGAGAGCCTATTTACAGTTGGTAAGCACCTAAGTCAGAGCTCTCAATGCCACTACTAAGTGGCGCTGTAGTATTATTAGCAAGAATAGGCGTCTTTACAGTCAGGAGTTCTTAATTGCTAACGGATGGTACCGCTGCCCACATAAATTGGCAAAGGCCCTGTCCCAAAGTAGCCATGATGGGCAGCGGATACTATCCACCAGCTCCTGGGGAAGGAAACACGAATGTGTTAATTCTGGGCAGACAGATAAGACAATGGTAATGCCCAAATAGAAGTAGAAGACAATGGAAAGAGTAAGAAGAATTAAGATACGTACGAGATTATTTATTGGATTTGGACTTGTAGTTTTGGCAATGTTGATAGTTACTCGCGGCTTTCAATATGGTTTATTGGCATCTGCTTTTACGGTACTTTTAGCTATTGGTATTGCATTAGCTTTAGCAAGGTCAATAGTAGAACCGCTTAAGGCTCTGTACAAAGGTATTGAGATAATAGGCCAGGGTGATTTGGATTATAAAGTAGGAACAGATGCAAAAGACGAAATCGGCCGGCTCTCACGCGCATTTGATCAAATGATCGCGGACTTGAAGAAGACTACCACATCTGTAGATGTGGTCAACGCCCCCAAGCAGCAGCTGCAGGCCGGTGAACAACAGCTAAAAGCCACAAATCAACGATTACACCATGAAATCTCCGAGCGCAAACGAGCTGAAGAAGCTCTGCAAATTTCAAATGGAGAACTTAGAGATTTCATTCACATGGCATCACACGACCTTCGTGAGCCGCTGCGTAAGATTTCCTCTTTTGGCCAACTACTGAAAGATTCTCTTAATGGCCAACTTGAGAACGAAGACCAAGAGAGCTTAGAGTTTATGATCGACGGAGCCGAAAGAATGACTCAGATGATAGAAGATCTCCTTGCGTACTCACGGGTAAACACAAAGGCAGTTGTATCTGAAACGGTTGATTTGAATGAAGTCGTAAAGCAGTTAGAACAATTAGAACTTGCAGCGTTATTAGAAGAAACCGGCGCTATAATTGAAATTCCACAGCCTCTGCCAAAAGTCCAGGCTGATCCTGTCCTGATCAAGCAACTGTTGCAAAATCTTATTATCAACGGGATCAAGTATCGCAAAGAGGCCATCCAGCCGCGAATTCTGATGAGGGCTGAACAGATTGCGGAAGATGCTGTAAGAATGGAATTACAGGACAACGGAATAGGTATTGAGAAAGAGCACCACAAGCATCTTTTCAAGATGTTCACACGTTTGCACCCAGGGCAAGAAAACACGGGGCCAGGAACTGGATTAGCGATGTGCAAAAAGATAGTGGACAAGTCCGGTGGCCGGATTGGAGTCGAATCGAAGATAGGCGTCGGCTCGACGTTCTGGTTTATCCTGCCGGCATCGAAAAGCTTGGAGCAAGAGCAAGGTAAACTAATTTCAAGTGTACAAACTTGATTTAGGGAGCAAAAAATGGATACGTGCAAAATTGTTGTGGTGTTGTCGGTCAAAGATGATCTGAGGGATCAGAAGTTGAATCACCAAGCGTTTGCTAATCAGAAAACAGCAAAAAATTCAAAATGAACAATAGGAAGGTAAACATTTTATTGGTGGATGATGACCCTCAGGATCGCCGGTTAGTAGAGGTGACTTTGGCCAGATCCAACCCGCCTATACAGTATAATGTGGAAACTGCAGGCACTCTGTCTGAAGCAACCAGACGTCTAAGCAACGGCAGCTACGATGTTCTGTTACTTGACCTTAACCTTCCGGACAGCAGCGGAATCGACACTGTCCAACAAGCTCAAGACATAAATTCCGATGCTTCGATTGTTGTATTGACCGGCTTGGATGATGAGGAAATGGGCCTTGAGGCGATAAGAAGGGGAGCAGAAGACTATCTTATTAAAGGAAAATCTCTGGAACACATATTAGTCAGGACTATCCGTTATTCGCTTGAGAGGAAGCGTGTAAGGCAGCGGTTAACAGAGACTGAGAACCGGTTCCGTTCTGTAGTCCAAACCGCCGGAAGCGCAATCTTCGTGTTGTCACCTGAATATCGAATAATCGAATGGAATGAGCAAGCAGAGCACCTCTATGGTCGGCAACGGCAGGAGGTACTGAATAAAGACTATCTACGGCTATTTGTACCGGAGGAAATCCGAGACAAAGTCGTCACCGATATGAGAAAGGTGCTGTCAGGGAAAACGACCAAAAGCTTTGAAAACTCGATTCGCATACGCGATGGAAGCCGGCGTATCCTGTTGTGGAACGCTTCGGCTCTCTTCGATGCTAAGGGCCAAGCCATCGGAATCATTGCGGTCGGCCAGGATATCACCGATCGTAAACGCATGGAGGATGAATTGAGAAGCCACCGTGAATACCTTGAGCTAATAGTGAATGAGCGTACTGCTAACCTGCAGGAAGTAAACAAACAACTACGCAATGAGATAGATGATCGCAAGCAGATAGAACAGAAACTCTTGATAGCTAAAAGAGAAGCCGAGGCCTCCAACCGAGCCAAGACCGAATTCTTGGCCAATATGTCACACGAACTGCGTACACCGCTGCATAGCATCCTCAGCTTCGCTTCGTTTGGCACTAAGAAATACACTAATGCCAAACCAGAGAAGCTCCTCGATTACTTCAACAGAATCAAAAAGAGCGGACAAACGCTCCTGGAGCTACTCAACGATCTACTTGACCTGGCAAAGCTGGAATCAAGAAGAGCGATGTTTGCGTTCGAGCCATCCAATCTTGGCATACTGGTCAGAATCGTGACGAATGAATTAGATACATTACTATCGGAACGGAAATTGAGGATACGACATGAAGTGTCCAAACTCGATGAAGAAGTCACGCTCGACGCTGATAAGATCAAGCAGGTACTCCGCAACCTTCTGGATAATGCAATCAAGTTCTCGCCAGAGGGCGGGACCATCGTTGTTGCTGTATGCCGTGTAGGTAGCTCAGTTAGAGTTTCAGTTTGTGACCAAGGCCCTGGGATTCCTCAGAATGAGCTGGAAACGGTGTTCGACAAGTTTATACAGTCGAGCAAGACGAAGACAGGAGCAGGTGGCACAGGCCTGGGGCTCGCGATCTGTCATGAGATCGTCGCCGCGCATAAAGGCCGCATCTGGGCAGAAAACAGGCCAGAGGGTGGGGCGGTGTTCTCATTTGAGATACCGCTATCCATAGACACACATACGGATGACCAACTTGCCTTGGCTGGTGCTGACGATGGCTTGTAGTCGAACAGTAAATTTATAGGGGCCCATAGCGTTGTGTAAGTATACTGCGCCAGGGTTTAAAAATTTGGAATGGGAAAAAATTATGCAAGTACAAGGAAAAATCTTAGCTGTGGATGATGATCCTAACAATATCACAATTTTGAAGGAACTATTAGATGATAACTACGATCTCAAAGCGGCCACGACAGGTGAGCAAGCTCTGGAGATTGCGCAGGATTTCCAGCCCGACATCATTTTGGTCGATATTATGATGCCTGGTATGGACGGCCATGAGCTGTGTCGACGGCTACGAGAGCACTGTACGCTCAAGCATACGAAGATCATCATAGTCTCCGCCAGAGCGATGGTAACGGATCGGCTTGAAGGCTATAAGGCTGGAGCGGACGATTATATAACTAAACCCTTCGAGGGAGATGAATTCCTGGCAAAGGTACGCGTCTATCTGCGCCTAAAACACGCCGAAGAAGTGGAACAGATGAGACATGAAGTTACTATTACAGTAATGGAAAATTTGAGAACTCCGGTAGTAGTTGCCAAGAACATCATTTCCATTGTTAGCGCGAATATCTTCTCCAATGTTAACACGAATATTTACAGAAAAATTGATTCGAAGCTACGTCACCAGCTCGAAATAGCTAATGATTGTATGGGCCATCTTGAGAAAACTATCAGCAACTTCATTGATATCTCAGAAATATATGCCGGCAAAGTGGAATTACAACCGACCCTTTTTAGTATGCAATCTGTGGTATTAGAAGTAGTAAACCTGCTCAAGCTGAAGACGGCTTTGAAGCTGATCGACTTTAACATCGATATGCCCACTGAAGAGTTGTTAGTCAATGCTGATCGCCAAAAGATTGTCAAAATACTTGGACATCTGATAGGCGAGATAATCAGAGTTGCTCATGAAGGTGACAGTATCTATATACGAGTGAAAAATCTACGAGACAGAATTGGTGTGGATATTGAAGGCAGCGGACGAGGCATAGAAATCAGCAAAATAAACGAGCTCTTCAGCCGATCGATTCAGATTGAGAAATATGTTAGCTCAGGCAGACACAACACGGACTTTGAGTTAGCTGTGGCCAAGGGATTGGTTGAGCTTCACGACGGTTGCATCTGGGCCGAGAACCGGCCGGAGGACGGCGTCATATTCTCATTTGAGATCCCGATAGCTGCGGAGACTAGAACCGCAACACAGCCGGCACTGAGTGGTGCTGCTGCTGACTCTGGAGCATGTGAGTAACTTGAGCTGGCACAAACTAAGTTAAAACATAAAATATAGAAAGGAACAGGCTTATGCAAGCAAAGAAGAAAATGTTAGCCGTCGATGATGATCCGAACAATACCACAATTGTCGAGGAACTATTTGGTGATCACTACGATCTTAGGACAGCCGCAACAGGCAAGGAAGCTCTGAAGACCGCGCTGGATTTCCGGCCTGACATCATTTTGCTCGATATTATGTTGCCCGATATGGACGGCTACGAGGTGTGTCGACTGCTACGAGAGCACTCTTCGCTATCGCATACAAAGATCATCATGGTGTCGGCCAAAGGAGCGATAGATGACCGAGTTAGAGGTTATAAAGTGGGTGCTAACGATTATATTACTAAACCTTTCGAGGAAGAAAATATCCTGGAGAGTGTAGCGTTCTTTCTGTAAACTCCGCCCCAGAATGTATGGCCGAATACGATACTGGTCCAGTGTGGATTACCACGGGGGTATGTATTGTTTAGTGTATCCCATCAACAGAAGCCCCGCTTCACCATCATCTAAGCTACCTTGAGTATATTTTTAGACAATGGATCGCGGAAACGAAGTGTCAAATCGCTTTCCGGATTACTATTAAGTTCGTCAAGAACTTCAGCGATCGCCTGACGCAAAGAACTGGTATTGTCGAAATCATTAGACATCGGGAATGTATATGCTTTGCCATCCCAACCGATATTTAACCTTTCCAGGCTTTCTACTGATACTCCGAGAGAATCGGTAAGTATGTCAAGTTGTTTGGTCATCAACTGTTCCTGATACTGCTTTGCTAACTGTCCAAAATCCCTTGACCCTACCTCAGATACCCTTCGGCTTGAGTTTGGCCATTGTAGAACGATTAAACACCTCTTAGAGGGGGGATACAGAAAATCCTGAGGTGGTCTAACCTACGGCTTTGATATTGCTCTACGAAAATGGGGCCTATACCTAATCAATCAGTATAAGCCCCGAATTGAACAAATCTACTACATTAACCACGCCCCCGTATCTTGCTTCGAAATCCGAAGTCCACAGGATGCCTTGCGGCAGAAGCAATGGAGGCCAACTAAATCCCGGCTTACGGTGCCGTCTCTGCCGGTCGATACAGACGAATATCATCAAAGTACATTATACCCGAACCGCCAGCCACCGGATTTTTCTTGTCGCCAAAACCAATAGCAATAGTATTGACATTGGCCAGGTTCACGCCCTGGTCGGCAAATGCCTGTAAGTCGATAGTCCATCGGGTCCACTTATTTATCTGTGCTGCATTCGGATTTTCGTGAGTGACTACTGCACTGCCATTGAGAGCAACATACATCGGCTCAGCAGCATTATCCGAATTGCCTCTGAACCAGATTGACAGTACTCCTACACCCTCCTCGGTCCAGTCACGCGGATAGGTCAGCGTCTTCTCAACCTCTGAATACAATAAGATGCTGTTGTCGTACCAGAATGGCATCGATTGGTTGCCTCCGTAAACGATAGTTTCCTCGGTAAAAGAATCTGTGCTTTCGTCGCCAACAGCCGAGCCGGTCCCGTTACCGGGATAGGCTGGTTCATTACCGTACGCGGCATAGCCAAGCCCGTCATGCCAGGCGTACCATATCTGGTTGTCCCCCGAATCGTAGTCCTCGAAATCATCCACGACAAGGAAGTTGGCGGTCGTAAAGCTCCAGAGGATGCCCGGCCACGGACTGTCGGGATTGACGTCATTGACCTCGTCAACACGCCAGTAGTAGGTGACACCCAGCTCGAGTTTTCCGGGGTCATAGCTCTCAGAACCAAGGTCCCTGGTGCCTTTATACTCCGGTGAGCCGGTATCGGCATTTTTCACGGCATCTTTATCTGTGCCAAAGTATAACTGATGCGAAGCAGCAAAGATACTCGGCGAGAAGGTAATAATCTGTGTCCGCTTTACATCCACAGCACCATTAGCCGGATTCGGGCTCCCGACGGCACCCTGGGTAGTAAAGCTCCAGACGTGGCCTTTATACGTCTCGATAATATCAAACTCATCGACACGCCAGTAGTAAGTATGAGCCAATTTAAGTGTGCCGGGGTCATAGGTCGTAACTCCTTGAGGAAGACCCCCAGCGGCATCGTTCACATCGTCAAAATTATCGCCAAAATACACAGTGTGCAGTTTTGAACCGAAACCTTCTGTCCACCTCAAAGTTACATCCGGGTCTACCTGCTCTGCAGCATCAGCCGGGTTCGGTGCATAGGCGGTCTTGGGGGGAATACTAAAGCTCCATACAGGGCCCTTCCAGGGACTATTTGGATCCAGCTCATTGACCTCGTCGATTCGCCAGTAGTAAGTCGTGCCCGGAACGAGGCCCTCCGGAAAAGCAAAACCGGGAAAACCAACAATATAATTCGCCGAGGCTTGATTGCCCCTGAATGTATCGCCGGTGCCGTCATTTACATCATCAAAATTATCTCCGAAGTACACATCGTGCGAGAGAGCAAAATCTCCAGGCTTCCAGACAAGACTAACCCATGTATCCGGATGTAGGGCGCCATCCTCCGGAATCGGGTCCTTTGCTATTTCAGCATTTACAACCCCTATCTGCACATTGTCGATGTGAAGACTTCCAGAGGTATCAGCAGCCGAATCGCAGGAGATGAGCACGCTCCCGATATTGGGGAGGTTTTCATTCGTGACAGTACCGACCACCGTGCCATTCAGGGTGACGATAAACTCTGTATACTCTTGCTCCAACATTAGGGTGTTGTACTCCCCTGGTATCATCCCCGAACCGGAGATTTCGGTCCAGCCAGGCCAGCTGCCATCTTCGGAAGAGGCATACGAAAAGGGGCCGCCCGGCCAGGCGTAGACATCGATATAACCGCTGGTTGACGCGTCGTCGATGCGGATGTGGACGTTGAAGTTGTCATCCGCCTTGAAGTCGAAGGAGATTCTCGTCTCATCCTCAACGGCTCGGGAGAGACCCGACCGCGTCCAGTCGGTGGCCTGCTGTCCTTCAATGAGAACCTCGTTGTCTACAATTTTGACCTCAATGGTCCCATTAGTCTGAGTCGCCCAATCGTTCCCTAAATCGCCATTGGGTCTATTGAAGTCGTCCCTGAAACCTGCTCCCCAGGCGTTGGCAACCGAGAGCATAAGAACAAGCATAGTGAAACTTTGGATCTTACCCATCTTACTTCCTCCTTCATAAATAAAACGTGACGTTGACAATAGTACCAAAGCTGGAAATCAGGCGAAAACTATCTCCTCTGTGCAGAAAATTGCTGCCAGTAAACATGTTTTTAAGACCTGTTTTTTCCACAACCCGACTAACACTTTTATCAGGTATACTCTTTCGAAATCCATTTAACTCGGTTAAATATTTTCAATGGTAAATGAGCCATAAGGCTTATTTACTATCTAAGAGATTGCCGCATATACAAAATTTCAACTTCGCCGTTTTCGTAGGCCAGATAACCTGTCAATATTATCATAGAAATAGTTTTGCCTGCACCATTTGGCCTAAGTAGGCCCACTATTTTGCCAGAGCCAATTTCAAAGCTCACGTAATCTAAACCGGGATTTCCCATATACACCTCACTGAAACACTCCTGCGAGCTTCAAGTCTTATAATAACGTAATTTCATCTCAGTATCAACAATATTCTGGCAGAATCAGCGAGTTTTCTCGAAAAAAAATCCAACGAAGTCGAGCAAATACGTTGAAAAGCAACTTCTTCTTACTTTTTTGGCACACCGCAACCGTCGCCCTCCATTCAGTAAGTCGGTTATTAGCGGTTCTACACTTCATCCCGGACTCACGGGTATTGCCAAAAACCGCAATCGCCGGATTCGGTCAAGGATTTCTCTCCTAAATCAGGTGGGACATAATCGCCTTCGTACCATCTTATGCCATCTATCCAGAAATCACCGGGTGCAAAACCTACGTGGAATACGATCTCCGCTGGACTGACGTCCTCAGAAAAAACAGGAGTTGTTATGCTAATTTCTGTCCATTCTTCAGTCATGGTGAAGGGCTGCTCAGCATATCCCGTCCATGGGTCTTCTGCTAGTTCCGGCTTGAAATTGATATCCAATGTACCTTGCTTGTACTTTAGAAAGGCCGAAAGAGTGTATTTCTTGCCTTGTTCAAAAACATATCCTCCTTGGTTCAGACCAATATTCCACAAATCCGTATCTGTCGAGTTAACCGTAACGTGTAAACAAAAGTTTCCCTCAATAGGATCATCGGGAACCGCTGCGCCCTCCAATTCTTCAACCACTTCTGTGGTAACGTCACCCCATGTGCCCCACAGCGCAGCAACACCGTCCTCAAAGCCACCGTTAGCTAGTATATTTTCGACTTCTTGTGCGTGGCTTGGAGCGAATACTATGAATCCTATCAACAAAAATGCTGTCAACCAGACTACCCGAGTTCTCATGATACATCCTCCTATCAAAAGGTTACGATAACGACGACTATTCGATAAACTACGATGATTCCGTGACTTTGAGGAGCGAAAACCGCAGATACCCTCATATGCGGACATAATATTCACCGATTCTATTTATACCAAATCAGACACTTTCCCGTCAAGGAAAATCTCAGGATTGTGTATTGCTAGGTGTTTTTGATAGGATTGTGTAAAAATGCGGTATGGTCAAAGGTATATTTCCTATTTGGGCATCTTCTTCAAAATATTGTAGATGTATCTAAGAAAAGGCAGTTAAGTCTATTTGTGGAATCTCACATACCACCCCTCATCTTTCAATTTTAATGCTTCTGCAGGAACCTTTAAAGGACGAACTCTAAAATTCCCCGGACCAATCCCGCCAGCCAACCAGAGCGCACCGTGCCGCGCACAGACGCCCCCAAAATGGCCCCATTTTCCTCAGTTGACGGCTACAACCAACATACAATCCGACAACCCGTTATCTTCCAATTCAGCAAAGATGCTTGTCTCATAAAGCCTTGATTATAAAGGATTTACAAAAATAGAAAAATTTGGCACTGGATTCAATGTACGTGCCCAGCAGTTCCTGACTACAAGTAGTGAACATTGGCTGATATGTTATAATGAGAATGTCCTAAAAAATTTGTGGCAACAGGGATTTTAGTATTTGACTTTGAGCTCTTCATAAGTGTCTGCTGGTTACTTCATGTAAGCTACATATATCCAAGTGGCCTTTCAGCCTGATAAACATACCCAAAATGTAAGATCAACGGAGCACATAAAGCCCACGATTGGAGGGTAAAAAAGTAAAGGAAAGCGGGAAAAACAAGACCCGTTTCTTGGGGTAAAAATGTGGATTTCGCAACATGCTAACTATTTGTTCAAGTGTCGTTGCTCAGAGTTCCGTTGCGTGGGTCTTCTCGTGGGGTCCGTCTGTGGTTGACACGCAACAAGCGGTGCCCATACCAGTTCCTTCAGTGTGAGCGCCGCACTAAGGCAAAATCGGTGATCCGGTCGTGCCCAGTCCAAATGTTCACACGGGCGAACCAAGGATAAACGATTGTAGCGATAACTCTTGAAATGTGAAGCCCTTGTGATAATATGCTGTCGTATTTGGTCTTAGGTGCAAACGAATATCTAAAAAGTATGACTCCAAGATACTTGTCACTTGAGAGGGTGATAAGTGTTTGGACTGGACGCCTATTGTGTGACAGGTTCAAAGGATATGTGAAGAAATGAGGTTCAAATTCCAAAAGTCCAGGGGAATCGATTCAAAGCCTGAAGAGAGGTCCGCTGATGGACCGTGAAGTATGGAGTGACAGATGGACCAGCATCGAAATCTTGCAGACTACGCCATTATTCTCAGCGGCAAAGATAACGTAGCGACTGCGCTGGTTGATTTGCCAGCGGGAAATTATATTTCCAGCTCTGGTGAAAGCCGGACTACGATCACCGTACCTGAAGATATCAGTGCCGGTTTCAAGCTGGCCCTTTCGGACATCCGCAAGGCAGAGCCGGTATACAAGTATGGATATGTAATCGGCCTGGCCAAGACAGATATTAAGAAAGGCCATTGTGTGCATGTCCATAATCTGGTCAGCTCAATATAGTTCTGTGGAGTGACAACCGTATGTCCGAAATCAAACTCAAAGGATATCGGCGAAGCGACAGCCTTTTTGGCATACGCAACCACATTGTCGTAATGTCCAGCGTTTCCTGCGCCAATTCTGTTGTGGAGCGAATAGCAAAGACCGATACTGACATTATCCCGATTACACATCAACACGGCTGCACGCATATGGGTGCCGATACTGAGCAAGTGCTCTGGACCCTCAGCGGGACCTGTAACAACCCGAATGTTGGCGGTGCGCTGCTGGTAGGGCTTGGTTGCGAGAGCATAAGCGTAAACGACATTGCATCATGTGCGGATGCTGACGGGAAACCTGTCAAAACCCTGGTGATTCAGGAGGTCGGTGAGATACAAAAGATTATGGATACTGCTCGTGATAGTCTTCGCCGAATAAAGGATTTCGTCTCGAAGCAGCAGCGGAGTGACTTTGACATCCGCCATCTGACAGTAGGCCTTGAATGCGGCGGCTCAGATCCTTTCTCCGGGATAACTGCCAATCCCGCTGTCGGACTTGTTAGTGACAGACTCGTGGAGCTTGGCGCAACAGTGATTCTCTCCGAAATCCCGGAGATGATCGGCGCAGAAGCATCCCTGGAATCCAGAACTCCTGATGATACCGTAAGGCGGAGACTGCTGAGGCGGATTAAGGACTATGTGCAACTGGCAAAAGACGCCGGTGGCGACCTGCGAGGCTGCAATCCGGCGCCGGGCAACATCAAGGCTGGGCTCAGTACCATTGAGGAAAAGTCACTGGGGTCTATTATAAAGGGCGGCTGTTCGAACATCAACGAATTCGTTGAGTACGCCCGCCGGCCAAAGTGTAAAGGACTTGTTGTGATGGACACGCCCGGCAACGACCCCGAGTCAGTGACTGGAATGGTTGCCGGCGGGGCAAATCTGGTACTGTTCACCACAGGCACAGGAACGCCCGTCGGCAATCCGGTTGCGCCAGTGATAAAAATTTCGTCCAATACAGAAATGTATCGGCGCATGGGCGACTTCATTGATATCGACGCCGGCGAAATCATCAAAGGCACCCAGGTCGACGCCTTGGCTGATAAGATATTCGAGTTTCTTCTCGACGTGTGCAACGGCAGGCAAACCGCTGCCGAGGTCAACAACTGTAGAGAGTTTGCGATCAATAGAATAGGCCCATCGTTCTAAGATGCCGGCTTGGGAAGGCCGAAAATACCAATGTCAACAAAACACATTACCCCATCCATGGTCGCATACCGGAATACTTTCTACCGTAATCTCTACCATTTTATAGTCATGCTGGTTCACAGTATAAAAGGAATTCCGTCCAGGGACTTTTGTTTTTCATTTTTTAATGCCTGAACCTTTCAAAGGCACCATTGCCTTTGAGCATATCGGCCGTTCAGAGATCATTAGGGTAGTCACTTACGTAAGAGTTCACCTCAGCTGCGATATCTCTTGAACATCTGGTCAATCCATTTCGAATCCACCGTCTACATTCAGCGTCTGACCGGTTATGTAATCAGAATCTGACGAGCATAAAAAGGCAACCACACCAGCCACATTCTCAGAGCTGCCGGCCCTTTTCAATGGAATTCGCTCGATAAATGATTTCATCGACTCTCCTACAGCAAGGCCGGAAATGCGACCATGGTCTCGGTCGATCTGCTCCCACATCGGGGTGGGGATGATACCGGGACAAATGGCATTGACGTTGATATTGTACGGAGCAAAGGCCAAAGCTGCCGATTGTGTAATGCTTATGATGGCGGCTTTACTCGCCGCATACGGGACCTGCTTACCTCTGCCGCGTCGGCCAGAGATTGAGGAAAAGTTCACAATCTTCCCGTAGCTGCAGTTTGCACGGCCGGCTGCTACGACCTGCTCCGGCACTTGCCTTATCATCTGGCGGCCGACTGCCTGAATACAAAAGGTTGTCCCCTTTAGGTTGGTATCGACAACATGATCCCATTGTTGCTCGTTAAGTTCCAAGAACAGTCCCGTTTGTGCTACGCCAGCGGCATTGATTAAAACGTCGATCCGATCGAATTCAGCCACAGCACGATCAACCATCGGCTGAATCTCAGCAACGTTGGCAACGTCAATGTGATAGGCCAATGCGTAGCGACCGAGCGTTTGGATTTCTTCGGCGCTCTGTTCAGCAGTGGCTGGATTGATGTCTGCAACAACCACGTTTGCTCCTTCTTTGGCCAGCCGCAACGCTACCGCCTTGCCGATTCCCTGACCGGAGCCGGTTACAATTGCTATTCTTTCACTAAGTCGCTGCTCCATGATACCCTGTCCCTATTTCTTCAGCATATCATACGAAAAGCAAGGCCATTTCTCAAAACATCCTTGTGTTTCTTAAGAGGATTTTGTTCAAGTTTGATTGAAGACATCAGCCGCTACTTTGCACAGGTAATTGCAAACACGCATCTGATATTCACGATAGAAATCGGCAGATAAATCATAGAACCTCTCACGGTGAATGAACTGCCCGTTTTGATCACGCTTACCCACGGATGCAAAGCAGTAGTAGTGGAAGACTGCGTGATTAGGTGAAGGTTCCGGACCACTGATGGCTTCACATCTGCGAACGCAATCAGCCGCGAAATCAGAACCGGCCGCCGCTTCCCGGCGCGCATAGTTTAGCGTATCGTCCCACCAGAAGCGGAACCAGTCGGGCTCGACATCGTTCACAGTCTCGGCGAAGATTACCTGCAGGGCAGGAGACACCTTGAAATGGATATGGCCACGCGTAGCACGGCCGACAGCCTGTCGAGTCGCCGATTTGAGATCGTCGCCCGAATGGCAATCCATCATGAGCCCAAACTCACAAGCGATATCATAAAGCCCCCGGATGCGCTTCTCCAAGCCGACAAGGCCGTCTTGGCCTCTGTAGTCCAGCCCCTTTTCTATTCCAAAATTAGGGGCTACATGTGTCACAGGTATTCGTCGCCTTTGCAGCTCCAGCATGAGGAACATCAGCTCAATCTCCGAGGTCAGACAGGTAAATGCGTCTATACCCCACGGTGTCTCATCGATGCTCAACTCGAGGTCGAAAGGAATCCCATTTTTTCCGACATTAATATGGTCGAATAGTTGCTCGATTGCATCCAGGGCGAACCAATACTTGCCTACGAAGCGTCCGACGGCTGCCTTATCCAAGTGGTACTGCCGCTCAGCAAAGCACCGCTTGTCAGTGTGGTAAGCAAGGACCTCGCTTTGCTGTTTCGGCTGGCAAATGTGATTGGCCAGATACCCCATAGCCGTACTTTCCGAGCTAACGTTTAGCGCACCGTAGTCTAATAGATCGGATACATCCAAAGTGAAAAACGTGTAATGACGAGCAGCTTCTATCACACGTTTGGCACGATTGATATCGTCGGCACCACGTCTTACAGTGATGTGGTCTGCATCGGCACCAAACTCTGGAGACGAAGCGGCCTTGAGGGCTTCCAGAACGCCGGCCACCCAGAGACCTTCAAAAGTACTGCCGGTGTGTCCTTCCTCGACCTTACCAAAATTGGCCAAGTAATTAAGGTGTGGTGGTCGCCCGGCCAGTATATCCTCCAGCAGGTTGACCTCACGGACCGAGTTCTGAATTGGGTTAGCCTGGAAATTGCATCTGTTCATTGCTTGCCACACCCCGGGCCATGCGGCAACAGACATTCGCGATCCAACACCAATTCGCGGCGTGGCGCCGAGCGCTTTGGGGCCTTTGTCCGGCCTTATCAGAGAGACATAACGGTCAATAGTAGCAGCATCTGTCCGGTAAACAACCAGGCTGGTCCCGTCCTCAAGGGATCGGGCCCCAATCGGTTCTCCCAATACGGTACCCTTACCATTGGTTCCAAGTTCAACGAATACCTGTTGACCGTCAGCGAGACCGGCAAGGAAAAAAACGCTTGCCCGGCATTCAGCACAAGAGCCGGCATACACAACGCAACGTTCGTCAACGGGCAACCGATGGGCTTGCCGGATTGCCTTGGCGACCGAATTGAAGTGCGATTCGTCCACAGCCGAGACTCTGCTCCAGGCGCTTGCGGGTTCCCAAGTCGCGGTGTCTAATACCGCAGGATTCTTCCACGGATTTATTTCCATTTTCTTGAATCTCATTTTTTGCAGATATGGGCAAATTAACCTGCAGCCCGTTGACTTTTGAGCATAGTAACCAATGCCCTCTTCGGCGTCAACTATTTGCGGCAAACATCATTTTTGCGATATATGAGCAGATTAACACCTACCGCGAGTATCTCAATCTTGACGGACATCCGGGACGAACCTCCAAGGGCACATACCGAACTTGGAAAAGTGTTGCTCAGAACATAACTATAGATTATAAATCCTATGAAGCAAGGACTTAAGATTTTGTCTGCATATTGTTGCTGAGAACAGTCACATGCCAACAAAAGGCAAATCGAAAACTGACAATGTCCGCAACAACAAGGAGTCACTGGCGGATACTTCGCTTGTAAGGGAACCGCCGCGAACGCTGGGCGCGACACTTCTTCGGCTTGGTCCCGGTATGATAATCGCCGGCTCGATAGTGGGGTCGGGAGAGTTAATTGCCACGACTAAAGCCGGCGCCGAGGCGGGATTCTGGCTGCTGTGGCTCATAATCGTCGGTTGTGTAATCAAGGTCTCCACGCAGATAGAGTTCGGCCGGTACACCATCACGTGGAGCCAAACGCCTTTGTATGCGCTTAACAGAGTGCCGGGGCCGCGACTAAAAGTAAACTGGTTAGTATGGTACTGGGCGATTATGATACTATTGGTGGTCTCCCAACAAGGTGGTATCGTAGGTGGTGTCGGACAGACACTGGCCATCAGTCAGCCCCTAACGAGCTATGGCAGACAGTACAATCACCTGCAGAATGAGCTGGTTAGAGCTAAGGTTGAGTTAAAGGTGTCTCAGGCGCAAAGTGCCGAAAGTGCCGCGATAACCGAACTGCAACAGAATATCGCCTCATTAGCCTCTGAAACCGCAGAGCTTAGAGAGCCGACGGACGCGTATCTCTGGGCCACTATCTTGGCAATTGCAACATCTGTGCTGCTGTTCGTCGGTCGATATGGACTGATCCAGTTTGTTGCAATTGTATTAGTCGTGACATTCACGATCGTGACGATAATAACGCTGATCGTGTTGCAGACAAAACCAGAATGGGCTGTAACAGGCGGCGATCTGGTGAGCGGACTGAGTTTCCGTCTGCCGCCTGCTACCGAGGGCACGGACACCAATCCAATTGCCACAGCGCTGGCGGCATTTGGCATAATTGGCGTCGGCGCTTTGGAACTGATAATGTATCCCTATTGGTGTCTGGAAAAGGGCTATGCTAAGTTCACCGGTCCAAGAGAAGGCACGGCGCAATGGATAAAGCGTGCTCGCGGCTGGCTGCGTGTATTGCACATCGACGCGTGGACATCGATGGTAGTCTATACGTTGGCGACGGTCGCCTTCTACCTGCTCGGAGCCTCCGTGCTTGCCAAAACGGGGCTTAATCCAGCGGGAAAGCATATGGTGCGCACTCTGGCTGCGATGTACGTGCCGGTCTTCGGCCCTTGGGCCGACGGGGTATTCCTTTCAGGGGCTTTCGCGGTATTGTATTCTACGTTCTTTGTCGCCGCAGCGGGATGTGCCCGCATGGTGGCCGATGCGCTCGGCTTGTTTGGAATTACTGATGATTCCGAGCAGACGCGGTCGAGGTGGACGCGCATAATTTGCGTCATATGGCCACTTGTTGCACTGGTGTTGTATATAGGTGTGCGTGCCCCGACGAAAATGGTCCTGGCCAGCGGAACCGCTCAGGCAGTCATGCTGCCGATGCTGGGAGCGGCGGCTTTGTATTTTCGTTATCAACGGAGCGACGAGAACCTGAGGCCAGGCCTGCTATGGGACACAATGCTATGGCTCTCACTTGCAGGTTTTGCCATTATCGGCGGCTGGTCGCTGGTCAGCACGTTCTGTAGATAGAAGTGGGATGTAAGGCACCTCTGCTTATAAAGGGCGGCAGAATGATGGAAATGATGAATAACGATGTACGTCGATGATGATTCAGTAGCTTTTAGTTCCGTTAGGAGCGCTGCAATATAAACTCATTTCAATCAAATATACTTTATACCTGTATATTACAATCAGTTGCGCAAAGCAAGTATCCTATTCTCCTTTTCTTTAAACATAGTTCGAGGCCTACAATCGGTACATGGGCAGCGTATTGAGCTTGCCAGCAACCTCAGCGCAGAAGGCGATACCGGCGTATGTCCAGTTGTCAGGATCGCGCTGGTCGACGTAATCATCGTTCGGGGCGTAGTCATCGTAGAGAAGTGCTTCCATTTCTGATTCATCGTGCGTGAAGTACCAAATGTCGTTGGAGTTAGTAGGCTGCCGGAAAGAAGCCCACAGCCAGGACTGTGGAAAGGGTGTTAAAAAGACAGAAGAAAGGGGCATAGTAAGAGTCTTATGTCTAAAGAACCAGCAAACCACTCAGAGCTGCCCCGGATGATCAAGCCCCTCTTTAATTCTGTTATCAATGGTTCCCGCTGATTTGTCTTGGCATATATGGCCGTTGTGATATTAGAGAGAAAACAACAAAATATTTGATTAGAAGGGCCTTGTTTGTTAGACTACTCTAAGTACATGTTGGAGTCTTACAGCTGTTATAATAAATCGCTCTGGAGATGGCCAATGTCAACAGTAACAAAGAAAGAACTCGTCGACCGAATTGCTCAGAACACTCAAACAAAGCAAGTGTTGGTTAAGTCAGTAATTCAGCATTTTCTCGACGAGATCGTTGCCGAGCTTGTCGAGGGAAACCGCTTAGAATTCCGTGATTTTGGTGTTTTTGAGACCAGGATACGAGCAACCAGAGATGCGAGGAATCCCAGAACTCTGGAACAAGTTCATATTCCAGCCAAACGAGCGGTGAAATTCAAGATGGGCCGGATCATGAAGCAGACGCTAGGCAACAACCAGGAGTAAGAATAACGGCTATATCCGGATGACAATCCACTCTCCCTGTTAGCCTTGCCCAGCGATTTGCATCTTGGATTATCCGCGAGGCGTTTTTCTCCGTGTACTATCCAGGGTGTGTTTTTGTTGTTTCGCTCTTGAAAAAGGAAGAAATGCCCGAATTTGACAGAGAGAAATTTAACGAATACTGGAGATCCACCGAGGTAATCCGAGAATACCAACGGATGCTTTTTACCTTCGGGGATATGGAATTACCTTATGTACTGGTGGCCGAACACGGCCGATTTAAGGACAGGGCCGTTGTAA
>JBGVTO010000200.1:0-7695 GCA_041862635.1 Phycisphaerae bacterium
GCACGTTTTCGTATCAGCAGATACACGCCAAAAAGCATTATCTGTCAAGCCAGACAAGGTTTTGAACATTTAATTTTGTGTAATTTGGATTTGTCTAAGATTCTTGTCCGCCGTAGTCTTGACGTAGGCGGATAGTGCTTAGGATTTCGGTTTTCAAACTACCAGATAACTCCTTATGCAACAAGATTTTATCATCAATCGTCAATCGTCAATCTTCAATCGTCAATCGTCCGTTATCTGCCAAAGGCCCCTCTACATCTGTCGAGAACCCTCTACAAATCAGCTACTTTTTATGCAAAACAAACCCAATCTTCCGAAAAGTCAAATGAATGTAAGTATATTTTTACAAATGGATTATGAAAATATAAGCGATTGGACACTTGGTGAAAACAAACCCAATTCAAACCCAATCAAACCCAATCTTGTCCGCCGTAGGCGGATTGCAAATGTCTATGATACAAAGGATTACAGAAAAAAAGATGATTTCGCAGTCCAAAAAAACAAACCCAATTCAAAGCCAATTTCTTCAAAGGCCAAAATGAATGTAAGTATCTTTTCACAAATGGCTTATGAAAATAAACACAATTGGACACTTGGTGAAAACAAACCCAATCAAACCCAATTTCAAATGCAAAGTTCCCTTGCACAAACAATGCGATATGCTACACTTGAAAGGCGCGTGGTAATGGAGCACGTGAGTCGCCATTGGCAAACAAAATGGAACTATCAGATAAACTCACTTAGAAAGGTGGTGCAGAAATGTTAAGATGGGCTTCTATCATATTTTTAACTGTGGGTATTTCACCAGCCCAGTCCGTCGAGCCTTTTCGTCAGGTCCTCACCGACATCGAGCAAAACATTTATATTGAAACCTTATATATCACAAGTCGTAATATTACCCCTGATTGTCCCGTTTCGTGGTCGGTTCGCAAGTATGTGCTTCATGGAGGCAAACAGGAGGGTGTCGAGGTCATTGACGTCAACAACGGCAAGCTCCGCTTTACAGTAGTTCCTACGCGTGGGATGTCCATCCAGGAGGTCCTGATGGGTGATTTGCGTCTCGGCTGGGATTCGCCGGTGAAGGGCTTAGTACACCCGAAATATATCAACCAGCACACACGCCAGGGTCTGGGCTGGCTGGAAGGCTTTAACGAATGGATGGTCCGGTGCGGCCTGGAGTTCTTCGGCGGGCCCGGCACCGACGAATTTATCGACAACACAGGCAAAAAGGCAAAGATGGATTTAACACTGCACGGCAAGATTGGAAACACCCCGGCATCGCAGGTGGAAGTGATTGTTGAACGACAGGCACCATATCGTATCCGAATACTCGGCAGAGTCGATGAGACCTGCATGCACGGACCAAAGCTGGAACTGTCATCAGAAATATCAACTTTGCCGGGTTCCAATACTCTCCGAATCTCGGACAAGATAACCAACCGCAGCGCCGTCGAACAGGAGTTCGGCATTCTTTACCACGCAAATTACGGCACACCTCTGATGGAAAAAGGCGCAAAGTTCGTTGCTCCGGTGCGTCAGGTAACGCCGATTAACGAGCATTCAGCCTCAGATGTCTCCACTTACAACCTCTACCGTGCCCCGATGCGGGGATTTCCAGAACAGGTTTATTGCCTTCGGCTCTGGGCCGACAAGAACGACCGGACAAAGGTAATGCTTCGTAACGCCGCAGCCGACAAAGCCGTATCAATGGCCTTTTCCATCGAGCAGCTACCTTTCTTCACGCTCTGGAAAAATCCTGTGGCTTACGAGGACGGTTATGTAACAGGCCTCGAACCGGGAACCGGCTTTCCCCGCAACAGAGCGATCGAGCGAAGGTTCGGCCGTGTCCCCAAGCTTGCCCCGCATCAAAGCCGTCTTTTCACAATAGATTTTGCGCTTCACGTTGGCAAAGACCATGTCCACGCCGCCGCCGATGAAATCGCTCACATCCAGGCCGACCGTAAAACTCAGGTGGACAAAGAACCATTACCACTCAAGTAAGTCTATCAGTTTTTTCTAATAGAGGAAAGTTATTGTAAAACCAAAAGATATTTGATATTTTCACATATGGCACAAGGTTAAGATTTGCTAATTTGAGCACTTTATATAAGAACTTAGTTGCGATACAGAAACTTTATTTACTAGCGATTTATTGGAGTACCATAAAATGTTCGAACAAAAGAAAGAAAAAGTTTTTTGGCTACGCGTTAGTGTCTCTACGATTATGTTCGCGTCAATAGTAATCTGGCCGGGATGCAAAAAACAGCCCGCCGAACAAACCCAGACCGAACAACCTAACCCCGAACCCACGCCATCGGAGCCTGTCGCCCAGACTACCAGCGAATCTGCAACAATAGACATCACACCTTCCACCGGTCCGAAGGCCAGTCTCAATGACATCATCCAGGCCGCAAGGACCTGGGGCCCAGCCTTTACACCCTGGTATGGCAAGCCAGCGCCGGACTTTGCTTTAACTGACTTAGACGGCAAAGAACACAAACTGAGCGATTATAAGGGTAAGAAGGTTCTGCTTGTCTTCTGGGCGACCTGGTGCCCGCCCTGCCGGAAGGAAATCCCGGATTTAATCGAACTACGGAAAACAGTCAGCGAGGACAATTTGGCAATGCTGGCCATATCAAATGAGAAACCGGACCTGGTGAAAAGCTTTGTCACTCAGGCGAAAATCAATTATACGGTCTTACTCGACCCAAGTACTTTACCGGGCCCATATAATACCATAAACGCCATCCCGAGCAGTTTCTTTATTGACCCAGAGGGAAAAATAAAGCTGGCTACTTCCGGCTTAGTTTCATTAAGTGAAATCAAGGCCATACTGGAAGCTGAATAACTCAAAAACATCAGCCGGATACCGGTGGAAAAACCAGACAAGGCCCGCCCGTCGCAGACGGGACGGGACAAGATACCACAATAGTTGTCTCGATAAATCTTGAGTGATACTAAGGGCTTTATCAAAAAAGCGGGCGAAGGGATTCGAACCCTCGACGTCCAGCTTGGGAAGCTGACATTCTACCACTGAATTACGCCCGCAAACAACCCTTCCCTTAAGGACAAGCAAATCACGTCTCACAAAGCACTGCCAATCTGTGCGACCATCCAAATTATACCTTTCGCCGAAGATTTTTCCAGTATTTATTATCGCTGGATTTATTTTCCCCTGCCCGCCGTGCCGTGGTCATTCGTCGCGTTGCCTGCCTCGCCGGCGCTCCGTCACGGCGGGCATCGCAAGGGGCGTCGCGACAGGCAGACAAAAAAGCGTCCCATAACTTATTGGCCTACTCAAGCGGTCGATTGCGTAAATCGATAAGAGAAAAGACATTTGCGGTGCGTGAATTGTGCGCTTGTTGGCAAGGGATAAACATCAGGCGACAACAAAAACAATCAGACTCGATTGGCAGGATATGGATAAATATGGAATTCGCTACTTTGACTACTGAAAATCAATTTCATTAATTCAAAGTGACTAAAGTTTGGAGTGCCTAAAGTGCAGTTTTCGTTTAAGGTTGTCGATGCTCATCCCGCCCGTCGAAGACGGGACTCGTATCGATGCTTGTCATAGAAGCTTGAAGGGACCCCGCCTTGCGGGAACCCAAACTCGCTTTTCCTCGAGCATCCAACGTCGAGCTTCCAGTCCGATACCAGCTTCGAGGCCGACAAACAAGCTTCTAAAACTGGTCAACTGTTGCTCACTTTAGGCACTTTCTAATTTCCTTTACGCTTTTATATTTTCCCCTGATATAAAATAAAGCAGAAAAATAACCTATTCTGATTTTGTAACCTTTCGGAAAATTAAGCTCTCCCGCGGTTCGTCATTGGGGTCAAAAGGCAGCTTATAATTCGGATATTTCTTCGTATCTACAATGTACTCGGGAAAACTGAACCGGTCGGCCCACCACAATTGGCCATCACTGGAAACCAAACCAACGAAAAAATCCCAGGTTTGACCTTGCACCACATTATCGCCAAGTTCGACACGAAAATGTTCTATTGCAATCTCAACAATTAATTCGCGTTTGGCCTGTGAGTATTGAACTGTCCACTGGCCCGGCTCGAACCGTCCTTTACCACCTAATATCATCTTCGTGGTAGTTACCTGCCCGGGCTTCATTCTCACCCTGCCGAGACTGACTACTGCTGAGGAAATTGTCCCATCCGGCTCAAAGACAACTTCCCAGCCGCCTTTATCTGCTTTCCATGTGCCAACAAGAAATGAAGGGAACCGTCCATCGCCGTCAATGATTACTTCGATGCCACTTCTATTCCCGCCGGAACTCCGGCAGCTACCAAGCAGAAAACCGGATAAACCACAAATCGATAAGACCAATAGTGTTTTCATAGGTCAAAGCCCGTTTATAAATATTAAGAAACCTCAACACGCCCTGCAAGACAAAAAAAAGAGGCAAGTCCGAAGACTCGCCTCTTTGCAAACCAACTTGTTGGCCTTGGCCAAGGCAAACTATTTTATTTGCAACGACGCAGAAAAAGACCCCTCTTAATGTCTCTCGCCCTTCAAATTCGCCAATTACTGCTTTTCTGGGTCCATATTACGGGCAGTCAGGAGCCGGAGCATCGGCAAGCTGCCAGTTGGCAATCAAGATGTTCAAGTCATTGCTCGAGACGCGATACTTGTCTTTACCCTGAGGCAGGTGGTCGAAGTCAGCACAAATCTGATTGCCGGTCAGTGATTCCAACGGCTTATTCCAGGCTTCAATCAGAATGTTCAAGTCATTGATTGATACCCAGTATTTGTTGTTACCCTGAGACTGACCATCTGCGTCACCATGGCACTGTCTCGGATTAATACTGGCACACCAACAATCAGGCTTACCCACAGCAACCCATTCGTCCATTTGCGCACCGGTGTAGGTCTGTGGTGCACCAACGCTGACTGGATAATTGGTTGCGCCGGTCAAATCCACAGTTGCTTCTGAAGCATCTTCGAGCACCACATTTCCCCGGGTCGCATTCGTAGTAACAGTCAGCAAGCACGTTTCACTGCACGTAACCGTACAAAGTCTTCCCTGCTTGGGTGGAGCCTTAGTGTCATAGAGTGAACCCATCTCGATGGTGATACCGTTCGTGCCCAGGCCACCCAGTGCACCCGGGTCACTACCGTCAGCCACGGGTGTATAACCGTCTACGCCCCAGTCAGTGACTTCACCAGTCTCAGGGTCGACGGTAATGTACCGGCTGAAATTAGCCGGGAAAATGCCGTAGCCGTTGTTGTTGTCCCCCACGTTGAAGTCACCTACGGCCTCAATAGTGCCGGCATCAACCGTGATGTCCAGAGCAAACGCTCTGACCAGCTCAGCATCATCCGACGAATAGTCGATGGCAACTACTCCTCCGCCCAGGTCAGTGGCAGTAATCGTAACAGTTGCCCACACCGGTGTAGCAAGCATAGCCACCGCCAGAGCAAAAAACATCTTTCTCATAATACAACTCCTTATCTTCTCTCGTCTGCACAGAGCCACACACTCTGCACTCTTGGTTTTGTTTCCTACTGCAGAAAAGGCACGCTTGTCCATTATTACACTTAGCACGTTTGAATTATTGAACATAGCGCCCCGGCCGGCAGGAACAACCGGACACATTTTTACTTTACACATCCTCCTTTCTCGCTGATTAGCGAAATATATGTCCTACAATACTTTTACAGGTTTAATCTTGGTGAAGATCAAATGTATCCTAACACAAGTTTTTATGTATTTCAAGAAAAATCTGCCAAAAAAAGCGAAAAATTGAGCCTGTAAATCCATTGTCTGCATCCGCTTTTTTCAGGCCAACCGGCGGAAACCACATAAATAGTAAAGTACCTATCCGCCCATGGCAGACTCTTTGCGAAAATTAAGTGGAAAACGCCACAGGTTTGTGCAAGAATCAAAAAGAAATGTAAAAAAACGAAAAAAATCAGAATTTTAGACATAATTACCCGATTTAACACATAGAAAAGTCAATGAATAGCCGTTCTGGTTTGTAAGGCAAATGTGGATACGCACGCTTCGGACAGGCGTGATGCCTATTGGGGCCACTGATTCAGGCTAATATGTTTGATTGTTAGTTGTTTTTTAGGCCAATTTCGATGGATTGCAGCGTATCTCGATGCTCGTCGAGGCTCAAGAAAGGAGATTCGGTAAAGCGAAAAACAAGAATCGAATATCGAGGATATTTTGCTGTAACAAGGAAAGTTTTTTTGATTTTGCGGTTCGTATATGCAATTTTAGAGTGTCTATGTTAATGTTGCGGTTATGTTCAAGTTTCTAAAGGGACGACTAATAATTGTAAGACTATGCCTGCTGGCGGCTACTTTAATCCTGGTTGGCATCGGCATAGCTACTATCTACTCCGTTGGCCACCCCGTAGAGCCCAGCCCGGCCACCGATATCGGTAATCTGAGCAACCTTTGGAAAAAGCAGGTCGTATTCGCCGCGGTCGCCATAGTCGGTTTTGTTGCGGTTAACGCAGTCAATTACAGACGCTTTGGAGCGGCAAGCTATCGGATATATGCTTTTATATTGCTGCTTTTAGCTCTATTACTAATCGGCAGGTACGTTGTAAATTTACCATTCGTTCCTGAAATCAATGGTACGCACAGATGGATTAAATTCAAAATAGCCGGCCGGGACCTGCCGGCCCTACAGCCCTCTGAATTTTGCAAGCTCGTGTATGTCCTGGCCTTGGCCTGGTATCTCCGGTACCGAAGCAATTACGACAGCCTTAACTCCCTAATCGGCCCTTTTGTTTTAACCCTTCTGCCGATGGTCCTTATACTCCTTGAGCCGGACCTGGGCACTGTGATGCTAATGATGCCAATCCTGTTCACAATGCTGTTCGTAGCGGGGGCAAAGGTTAAGCATTTGCTGATTATAATACTTATGGCACTTCTGGTAAGTCCGCTGCTTTGGTACAAGATGAAGCCTTATCAGCGGACCAGAATAAGCAGTGTACTGCTGCAAAATGGGTGGATTCGCCAGAAAGCCGAGCAATACCCTACCCTCGGTAACATTCTCGTCGGCGGAAAATTTAGTACAAAGCAGTGGAAAAACGATTGGGGTTACCATTTGGTCCGTTCGAAGTATGCGGTTGCCTCCGGCGGAATAAATCACGGCAAAGGCTATGGCTTTCGGGCAGGGCCGTTTATCAAATATAACTTTCTGCCCGAACGGCATAACGATTTCATATTTGCTATGATCGCCCACCAATGGGGCTTCTGGGGCTGCCTCGGCTTGCTCGCCCTCTACATTATTATTGTCGGCTGTGGGCTGGAAATAGCAGCACACAATACCGACCCCTTCGGCAAATTGTTAGCTGTCGGTATTATCGCAATGTTTGTCGTTGAGGTTATCATCAATGTGAGTATGACCGTTGGCCTGATGCCCATCACGGGCTTGACTTTACCACTGGTAAGCTACGGAGGCTCAAGCCTGTTGGTTAGTATGGCCTCAATAGGTTTATTAAATAACGTCGGACGGTGTAGGCCTTTTAGCGTGGCACCAAAGGCGTAACTTGTGAAAAGTGCCTAAAGTTACATATAACTGTATGTGTTTAGTCAGGGAAAAACCATCCCCATCCCGATAAACGACATCGGGATGAGGCTGCCACCCAATAAAATTAATAAAGAATGTGTGGCAGCCTCAAGCGCAGGACTCCAGCAAAGCGGAGTCCAAGCTTGGGGAT
>JBGVTO010000201.1:0-9653 GCA_041862635.1 Phycisphaerae bacterium
CCCAGCTTTCACTGTTCCACAGCTCGATATGGTCTCTGACACCGATAAGTGTAATTTGGTCTTTCAATCCCGCCCTCTTTCGTAGTCTTTCATTCAGGAGCAATCGTCCCTGGCCGTCTAACTCCACCTTACTGGCCAAAGCAAAGCTGATTCGCTCGAACGCTACAGCCTCATCAGGCGCGGTGGTGCCGGGTGTAATCGCAAGGGCTATCTGCTCGAAGTACCTTTCGGGATACAAACAAAGTATTCCGTTTGCCCCGAGTACAAGGTAGAAATTGCTGCCGTGCTTATCAACATCAATCTGACTTCTCAGCTTGTTCGAGATGAGGACTCTGCTCTTGTTATCGACAACGTGAAGATATTCGCCTGTTAATAAAAGCATGGCATTAGTCCCACTTGATACATTCAATATGGGAAATCGTACCACTTCCTACCACTTTGTCAACAAACAAATACACTTTTTTCAAAATTTATGAGAAATTTTATTATAGGACGGCCCCTGAAAGAATCTAATCCCCGCAAATAAAAGTGCTTACACAAATATAATACTTCTGTCAGAGCCAATTATTTTTTGCGCTCCCCCGACCGTTTTCCACAGGGGCCTGTAAATTTCGCAACAATTCATCCAAAACCACAAGAAAATCCGGGCGATACCATAGAAGCACTTAAAGAGAAAAGACTCTATAACAAAAGCGGGCGATGGGAATCGAACCCACATACTCGGCTTGGAAGGCCGATGCTCTGCCATTGAGCCACGCCCGCAATACAATTGATTCCACCTACAGCGTTTCTTCGATATTGATTATTGATTATCAAGTACTGTTTACTTACAATTCGGCAATCGAAATATAGGCATTTAACAACAAATAGTCAATGGAAAACTAATAATGAATATTTTCGAAATAGCCGCGGCAGCCAGGTCAGCCTCGCTCAAACTGGCGGTGAGCAGGACCGATGTAAAGAACAACGCTTTAGCTGAGATTGGCAAAGCGCTGAAGCAAAACAGCAATGAAATCGTCTCAGCCAACAAAGAAGACCTGGTCACTGCTGAAAAGAATAACCTGGCTGGGCCTTTACTCAAACGTCTAAAGTTCGACGAAGGTAAAATAGTTGATGTTTGTGCCGGTATCGAGAGCCTAATCAAACTCGACGACCCTGTTGATAAAACAATCACTGCCACCGAGCTCGATAAGGGTCTGGAGCTTTATAAAGTTAGTTGTCCGATTGGTGTTATCGGCGTTGTTTTTGAATCCCGGCCGGACGCCCTTGTACAAATTTCAACGCTCTGCCTAAAAAGCGGAAATGCCGTTCTATTAAAAGGCGGAAGCGAAGCTGCAAAAACCAACAAAATCTTAGCGGAGACAATCTCCGAGGCGAGTGAAAATGCAGGAATACCAAAAGGATGGATTCAACTGTTGGAAACGCGCCAGGACGTTGCTCAGATGTTGGCCTTAGACGAATATATCGACCTTGTTATTCCCCGCGGGTCGAATGAATTCGTGCGCTATATTATGGACAATACAAATATACCCGTCCTTGGGCACGCTGATGGTATATGCCACGTTTATATTGACAGCAATGCCGATTTGGATATGGCTGTGAATATCACGGTCGATTCCAAGTGCCAGTACGTTGCGGTTTGTAATGCCGCAGAAACTTTGTTAGTAGATAATAAAATTGCCGAAAAGTTTCTGCCGAAAGTCAAAATCGCCTTAGAGGAAAAGGGCGTAGAGCTTCGCGGCTGCAAAAAAACATTATCAATAATTGAAGTAAAGCCTGCAAACGAGGAAGATTGGTCAACCGAGTATCTGGATTATATCCTTTCGATAAAAGTCGTTGACGGCCTTGACCAGGCGATTGAGCATATTAACCATTACGGCTCTGGACATACCGACAGCATTGTTACTGCTGATAAGGAAAAGGCCGAGAGGTTTATGGCCCTGGTCGATTCTGCAAACGTATTCTGGAACTGCAGCACGCGTTTTGCTGACGGTTTTCGCTACGGACTTGGCGCCGAAGTGGGTATCAGCACCAACAAGATACACGCCCGCGGGCCGGTGGGCTTAGAAGGCCTTGTGATACATAAATGGAAGCTCTTCGGCACCGGCCAGGTCGTAGCAGACTATTCCGGCCCAAACGCAAAACAATTTACGCACAGGACAATAGAGAATTAGCGATTGGTGAATTGAACGAATCACTAAACACGAGTGACAAATAATGCGGGATTTTAGTAAAGCAAAGCGAATAGTTGTAAAAATCGGCACGAATATTCTGACGAAAAACGGCGGGATAGACGCCGGCTACGTTCGCCGAATCGCCCGTCAGATAAATTCACTGCTCAAAACCGGCAGACAGGTCGTTATCATCACCTCAGGCGCTATTGGTATGGGCAAGGGACAGTTATCAGGGTATCAGGGTATCAGGCCATCAGGTATGAGAGATGTCCAGTCTGGACTGGCAGGCAAGGTAAAAGATATAAAGATGCGGCAAGCCTGTGCGGCCATCGGGCAGCCACTGCTTATGGCTGAATACAGAAAGTCGTTTGCCCGCTACGGTATTACCGTCGCCCAGGTTTTGCTGACCGCCGAGGTGCTGAATAACAGAAGAACCTATCTGAACCTTCGTAATTCCATCGAGACCCTGCTCGAATTGTCGGTGGTGCCAATCCTGAACGAGAACGACAGTGTAAGCACCGACGAAATCGGCACAGCCTTCGGCGATAACGACAAGCTAAGCGCACTCGTCGCCAGTAAAATCGACGCCGACCTTTTGATTATGCTCAGCGATATCGACGCCCTTTACGATAAGGACCCACAAAAATTTGCCGATGCCAGGCCGATACACGCCGTTTTCGAGATAACCGGCGATATTATTAAAAACGCCGGCGGCAGGGGCAGCAGACATGGTACCGGCGGAATGAAAACCAAAATTGAAGCTGCGAAAATTGCCTCCAACGCCGGCTACCGGATAGTGTTAGCGGACGGCAGAGTGAAAAACATCATCGGCCGTATTATGGCCGGCGAAGAAATCGGCACGGTCTTTATGCCGAAACGGAAGCTCTCAAATCGTTCAAGATGGATTCTCAACAGCAGCCCGGCTGGGACGATATTTATCGACGAGGGTGCTATGCAGGCGATCAAAAATCGCAAAAGTCTTCTGCCCAGTGGCGTAATTTCGGTAAAAGGCTCTTTTGAGGCCGGCTCGGTTATTATGCTAAATAATAACGCCAAGGCCGTAACGAGTATCGGCAGCACTCAATTGAAGGTCTTAGCCGGCAAGCACAGCACCGAGATAAAAAAGCTCCTCGGCCCCGAACATCGAGATGTAATAGCAATCCCGGAAGATATCGTCATAATTGACTATTGACGACTGATAATATATTATTTGATACTTCAAAGAACCACATAGGTTGAAGCCTGCTCTACCTGGCTCCCTGTGAGAGGTTTGCACAATGGCAGCAACCACAAAGATTTCCAGCTACGACCGAGCTTTGAGCATAGCCTATATCATCCTCATAATTGTTCTTACAGTCCTGGCAATCGGCGGATCCATCCTCGCTCGCCGATTTGAGTACGTGGCCGGCACACGGAATGACGCCAACTATAGTGTTGTCTATGGCTTCGGACTTTCTATAATGTTGTTCTTTCTTACGGCATGGATCGCAGCTATTGCTTCCATTCTTGCGCTGATCAGTCTCGTGCTCCGGCACCGCAATATCGGTCGGATTTTGCTCAAGCTCGCATTGATACTCCTTGGTCCTATCATCTGCTGTTGTGCTTTCTTATACAAGGGCCCCCTTGCTCCTGTCTTCCTGGAAGGCTTCGAGCAATGGGTCCTGCAAAAGGCGGACATAGAGGCTATCCAACAGTGGTTGGCCGGCGAGGGAGCAAAATACGCAGGGCAGCAATATCATGGTGAAGGGGGCTTCCCCGAAGAATTGCCCGAGTGCCTCGTTGAGCTTAATCCGATATTCATCTCATTTAGCGATTCCATCTCCAAAAATGGGCCAACCGTGGAAATCACCTGGCTCCTTTTCATGGATGACTATGGACTGATCGTTGGCCCTCCTGCAATGGAAACGCCCGAAGAGGGACACATCAAACTGGACAAAGCTTACTACGAATTCAGACGTCCCGTCAAGGCGGGTGCATATGTTTTCATCCGAGGCTAAGCACCCCACAGGGAACAACATAGGCCGAGCGTACCCCTTGCCGGATGTGACGATGGCACACGGAATGATGGTGGGTTCACTCCGGCAAGTCCAAGATGACAAATTCCTACCTCCCGCGTGCGGCCGCGTTTGAAATGATTCCAACGGAGACGGATTTATGATATTAGGTCCCCGCTTAAGGCGTGCGGGGATAAGCTATTTCTTTTTCTTCTTGGCTTTTTTCTTTGTTGTTTTTTTCTTGGCTTTCTTTTTTGAGCGACAGCCACAAGTATTGCACATTTTCTTATCCTCCCAATTATAATTTTCTAATCCAAAATCCACCAACAAGGCGAACGCATATATTAAATAACTTAATCGACCGCTGGGAAGCAAAAAAATCAAAAAAAGTAACAAAAAAAGGACAAATCCGTAACAAAATGGTAACATTTGGCCGGCATAATTGCTCCTGTCAAACCTAAATTTCAAAGTCGTCGGAAAAATTATGATGATTGTTGCGAGCACTGCGAGACATAGAAAATATTAATTGAAAGGGAAGAAAATGAGAAAAGGTATGTTCATAAAAATATTGCTGTATTGTTTGCTTTGCTCGTTAATCGCCGTTGCAGGCTGCTATATCCAAATAAGAGGATATAGTTACCCTCGGGCAAGATATGAAAGGACAGTGCAGCTATCCAGGCCAATGTCGGCCGGCTCTTTATTTGCGGCCAAGAGCAACGACGGCCGGATTACTGTAACCGGCGGCGAGGTTACGGATTGCAATGTTACCGCCACGATTATCGCCAGGGCTGATTCGGATGAAAAAGCCAGAACAATCGCTGAAAAGACAAAGGTAAAACTTGAACAATTCGGCTCTAAGCTAACGGTAAAACTTGAAAAACCGATATTGATTATGAACCAGAGCGTAGATATTCAGGTCGAGGCAATGGTACTAAAGAGCTGCGATGTGGAACTTGACACGGACGACGGGGATATTACGATAGAAAACATCAATGGGGATATTGACATAAAAACCGATGATGGTTCAGTGTCGCTTGCACGTATTACTGGAGATATAAAAATCAGAAGCAACGACGGCTCAATCAATATACAGGAATTTAACAGTGACGTAAATTTGCAGAGAGCGGGATGGATAGACATCCAGACCGATGACGGTTCGGTAACCATGTCACGAGTAGTCGGGGACATAAAAGTCAGAAGTAATGATGGCTCGACCAGAGTCGAAGAGGTTGCCGGCGATGTAAATATTCAGAGCGATGATGGAAGAATCACAGTGGTTTACGCTGAAGATGCCGGCAGTGTTTGTAATGTTTCGCTGGTTACAGATGATGCCACCGTCGACTTTACGGCCCCGGCGAACTTTTCTGCGGACGTCGAAATTATAACGGACGACGGCTCGATAAATACGGATTTGCCAATAAAGGTGACGGGAAAATTAGGTAAAAGCGGAATTAAAGGAACAATCGGAACGGGAGAAGGCAGGCTATATATCAAGACAAACGATGGCTCAATAAGAATAAGATAATATTCTTGATATATTCCCGAATTTAACTCGGTTCTCATATAAACAGAAAACCAACGACGGACTCGTACAAGAAATAGTTATAGAATTAAAGGGCAGAAAAATGAAGAAAAATTATACGATAGTATTGGCTCTCGGCTTATGCTTACTGTTTGCTATTAGCGGGTGCATTATTCATATCGGTGATTGGCCGCGGGCCAAATACGAAAAAACAATAAGACTCCAGGCGCCTTTGGAATCCGGCTCAACCGTTGTGGCTAAAACAAACTATGGCTCTATAAAAGCAGGCGGTGCTGACACTGCCGATTGCGATGTGGTCGCTACAATTTCTGTGCAGGCTCCTACTGAGGAGGAAGCCGCTGAAATTGCTGAAAAAGTGACTATACATCTTGAGCCGGCCGGAAAGACACTAACGGTCAGGGCAGACAAGCCGCACGTGAAAAATAACCGCTCAATAAGCATTAGCTACCAAATAACTGTTCCTATGCAAACTAACATCGAATGTGCCAGCTCATACGGCTCGATAGAACTGGCTGATACCAGCGGCTATGTGAAAGCACACACCAACTATGGCTCGATTGACTGCGACAGCATCAATGGCCAAATTCAGGCGGATACATCCTATGGCAGTGTCCATTGCAGGAAAATCATATCTGACGAGCTGACTGCCGGCTCAAATTACGGCAATATCGACATCGAATATTCGGATTCGGCGCCGGGCCAAATACAGGCATATGTAAGCACATCGTACGGCAGCATTGACTTTACAGCACCGCCCGGATTCGCCGGACAAGTCGAGCTTGCAACCAACTACGGCTCGATAAAAACCGACCTGCCGATTGTAGTGAAGGGCAAGATAAGCAGCAAACGAATAGAAGGAACAATCGGTGAAGGAAATGGAATGCTGAGTTTGAAAACCAGCTATGGTTCTATAAGCATTAGATAGTGTGCTTGGGACATTCCTGAATTTAAGCCGGTTCCTTTATAAAACGCCTTTCGTGAGGTCTTCGCGCCAGATATGATTCCAGGGTATGGCTGATTTTTTTTGTTACCATCGGGATTTCGCAGGCCTTTATTATGTTAGAGGTGGTAAAAGATAGACATTGAAAGAGATGTTTGAGATTATATGCAATTGAAAGGCGTGGGAGTATCTGTAGATTGTTCTGTGGAAATATCAACTGATTTAGGAGAAGCGAGAAATGAAACCGGATAAACGCAGTGAGATTGCTCTTTTTGCGTTGCTGGCCGTGACGTCAGTTTTGCTTGCCGGATGTGTGATCAGCAAGACGGACGAACACTACACCGGTAGAGATAGGCCTATCGGAAACCAGACACTCAGGCAGATCGAATGCGGCGAGACGACAAAGGAATGGCTTGTGGCGGCATTAGGTGAACCAACCGAAGAACGTTTGATGGAAGACGGGACCGAAATCCTCAAGTACAGATGCATAATGAAGAAGGACAACGCCTTTGTTCTGTTTCCGATCATCATTGTCGATGATAAAGAAACAGACCACAGCGTTTCCTTCGAGATAAAAGACGGTATCGTGCAGCGGTACTGGAAGGAAGGGTAGCAACCTTCAACCAAAAGCGATAGGACCCGCCCACATAGATGTTGCTGCCACACCGGAGGATATTATAATTATTGGCTATTGACTATTGACTATTTATTATTTAACATCACCGCTTTAATAGTAAATAACAAATAGTAAATTAGAAGGGCCGGAGTGGCGGAATTGGCAGACGCGCGGGATTCAAAATCCCGTCCTGGCAACAGGGTGTGGGTCCGAGTCCCACCTCCGGCAGTTATTCGTGATGCGTCGTGCGTATCGCGTTTAGTATTGTCATTCCCGTGCAAGCGGGAAACTTATTACATGCCGACTACTACTGGTTTGTCGCAGCGAAATTGATGGCTGACATTGCTGAGAATTATCATCACCCCGAGCAAGGTCGAGGGGTCTATTAAAAATAGATTCCTCATAGATTATGCTATAGCAATTAAGCATAGATTCTTAAAACATACCTACATACGTCAAGCACAGTAACGTAGGAAATTAATCCTAAAAGCAATACCCAGCCTGTAACCGTAAGCGGTAGGCGCAGCTTGAGAAGTGAACGATGAATTCTTTCGAGTAAGCAAAATACAATCTTTCCACCATCTAAAGGTAGTATCGGCAGCAGATTTAATATAGCAAGATTGATATTAAGCATGACGGCTAAGTTCAATATTCTCAAAAAATCACCAGCTACAAATTGTCCACCTATGGCCACGATTCCAATTACTCCAGCTAATTGGTCGGGATGGGAGAATAAACCGGGCAATGCGTATAGAAGCTGAGAGGTCATTTTTATTATCTGGACGAAGGGATAAAGCAGAATTGCATAGAACGAAAAACCTGTAGTCGTCACGTTCAAAAGAGCCAAGCAAATTACAGCCAAAATAACATTTGTCAATGGTCCGCCTAAAGCGAAAACGATACGTCTGGAAGGAGCGATTTGATACAAGTCATCCTCGTTTTGAATCTTCGGCAAAACATACCCCGCAATGGGCAAGGCTGATATACGATATTCTGTTTGGCTCTTTTCAAAAGACCATAATTTTGGACCAAAACCGACGGAAAATATTTCGATAGGTATATGTGATAATTTTGCAGCAGTGAGATGACCCAGCTCATGAATTAGAATGAGGAAATTAATCAACACAAAAACTATTAAGTAATTCATTCTTTACGCCCCTTACTTAAAGTTCAATGTTGGTTAATTATAAGATAATTTGCACACAATGTAAATCCTATTTTCTCATGTCTTGATGCACAGGGACAAGAGCCGTCTTTTATTTGGCTACAAAGGGTGAGAGTTTGCGGAGCTGGTTGACAATCTGGGGGATTTTTTTTATAGTGTAATCCGCCTGACCCTTTGAGGGTAGCAGAAGATGAAAAAGTTCTATTTGCTCGAAGTATCCTTTACTGAACAAACCTTTTTGCAGAATGGGCCTAAAATAGGATTCTGCATAACCTTAGCCATCTGCATTTTGTGTGTCTCTTCATCCGACAATCCTGCAAATTCCTCCGAAATCTGCCGCTGAATATCCCACTTCATCCGAACACAATCGAATTTCTTATTTTTCATCATATCTAATCACCTCTTTCGGTGAATACATGCGAATCTCTTTTAGTAACTCCAGAAGCACAGAAAGAATCCTTTCACCTTATATCGAATATATTACTAAAAAGTGTTTTCTAAAGCAATAAAAAACGTTAAGAGAGCTGAAAAACAGAGTAAGGACTCTATCAGACTTCTACACATTTAGGTCGCTACAAAGGGTGAGAGCTCGCGGAGCTGGTTGACAATGCCCGGCATTTTTTCGATTGTGTAATCCACTTCCTCTTCAGTATTGTATCTGCTCAGACTGAATCGAATCGAGCCGTGGGCGGCGGTGAAGGGTACGCCCATCGCGCGTAATACGTGGCTGGGTTCGAGTGAGCCGGAAGTGCAGGCTGAGCCGCTGCTGGCACAGATGCCATATTTATCCAACATAAGCAGAATGGCTTCACCCTCGATATACTCGAAGCTGATATTAGTCGTATTCGGCAGGCGATTTTCCTTGTCGCCGTTGAGGCGGGAATCAGGGCACTTTTCCAGTATTGCTTTCTCAAGCTTATCACGGAGGAATTTAACTTTGTTATTTTCCTCTTCGATATTCTTTGCTGCCAATTCGCACGCTTTGCCCAGGCCTACGATACCAGGTACATTTTCTGTGCCGGCCCTGCGTCCTGCTTCCTGATGGCCGCCCAACATAAACGGCGACAGGCGTGTCCCCTTGCGGACGTACAAAACGCCTACACCCTTCGGGGCGTGCAGCTTATGGCCGGAGAGACTGAGCAAATCGATATTGCTTTTCGAGAGGTCCAACGGTATCTTGCCAATCGCCTGCACTGCATCGGTGTGAAATATCACCCCCCT
>JBGVTO010000202.1:0-14064 GCA_041862635.1 Phycisphaerae bacterium
CGGAGTATCATTTAATACATCAGCTCCCGGCGTAAAGAACTTTACCGTCAATGGAACGGCCCAGCCAACATCAGGACGGGCATCACCCTGAAGAACAACAGAAATAGACACAAGGACTTCTACTGAACCTATGCTGACTATGGCCTGGGGGACGTGTGAGGCGGGTATGTTTGTGGCGGATTGAATACTTTTCTGCTCAGTAGAGGTCAGCACAGGATTAAAGTGACAGCCTAAATCAATTGCAGTGGCCTGGATGAGCATATTGCCGGCCACAAAACCCGTTTCCAAATGAGCGTACTTCTGGCCTACATAGGAAGAATCAAGGCAAATTATGATATAACAGGGCGCCTGAGGTAAACCACTAACGGCCGATTGCAGCCTGCCTCGAGCATCGGCAGGTCGCGGACCGCCTCTTCCGGCACTACTTGAGTCTATTTGCTCAATTCTATGGTCCCTTGTAGATAAGTTTGTGGCGGGATTTCTATTGTGATAACGATAAACACCATTTTCGTTTGCAAGATAAATGCTCCGGGTTAAATAATAGCTGGCATAGGCTGAGGGAACGGTTAAACCTGCCTTACCACTTGGTGTATGGTCGGTACAGCCATATCCGGCCCATAAAATCTGTGAAATCTGCTGCAGTGTCAAATTCGTTTGAGCAAAACTGTTAACGTAGTTCAGATTGGCCAACACTTCTTCAAGGCTGTTATCACCGGTGGTTGAAGGGTCCGGCAGCCATCCAGGCTCACCTTCCGGTACAGAAGAATGTACAGCCAATTTAGTCGTCAGCCGTCTACCTGACTGCACTCCAAAAAACAATCTTGTCTTTAGGTATCCAATTCCTTTCGGGCAGCTCGCCACGGGCGATTCGGTACTGTTGCATAAAGAAACAGACGCGAGCAGTGCCGGCATAAAAGAAACCCCGGTATCGAAATCAAGCTCGCTTTCATATCTAATCGCGAAGGCACCGTCATCCCTTGCTTGGGCTGAATGCCAAGTTAGTGAGTGGCTATTCGGGTCATATAAATATGTCGCAGACGGTGTGAGGACATATATGTCTCTATGAGTCCCTGTGAAGGGGATTATTCCTGCAGCCCATACGATGTTACTTATCTGCTGAGTATTAGCAGTGCCTCGCAGGGAATGCTGCGAGTACCTGCTGTTCAGGCAGACTTCCACGGAGTTTTCTGTAATTATCGGTGAGGGGAGGTTATCCGTATCGATGATCTGGGCCTGACAGAAAATCGGGCACAAAGCTAAAGCCAAAATTGTTGACATTGTTCTTTTCATCCGATTGACCTTCCAAAAAAAATATTCTAACACTGCAAACTGTGCGCATGTTTGAGAGCTTAAACTTGCTTTGATGAAGAACTCGCTGATTGAAAACAATTTGGACTTCTCCTCCAAAAAGTTTATCAGGTACGAATATTCAATATAACATCTTCCGAGTATTTTTCAAGAAAAAACCCGGCAAAATCACTTGAAATATTCAGGTGAGACAATTAGGTATTTTTTACTTGTTTATAGACTAATGGCCTGTAATACTAATTCCATAAATAAAATCCCCCAATAAATTGGGGGACTAAAAATGAGATTGCTGTTACAGATAGACTTAAATGGCGGAAATATTTAAAGAGCGAATAATCAAACTGCTAAAGCATACCGATTACGCACCGCTGAAACTCGGACAATTAGCCAAGGCATTGGGGGTAAGCTCTGAAGCTTATCCACAGTTCAAAGAGGCCTTCGACCAGCTTCGTCAGGCCGGGCACGTGGTGATTGGGGCGAGGAACCTGGTCAGCCTGCCCTGCCTGGCCGGTCAAATCGTGGGGACATTCAGAGCAAACCCGAAAGGATTCGGCTTCGTAACGCCCCGTGAACCCAATTCGCACGGTGATTTGTTCATTCGGCCCGATGCTACGGGCGATGCAATGACCGGTGACATTGTTATTGTAAAGGTCAAGAGACAAGGTAAGCGCGGCGGCCAGATGCGGTACAGCGGCGAAGTAATCGAGGTCCTCGAACGAGCACAAAACAGATTCGTCGGGACCCTGTTGAAACATCCGGAGGCCTGGATAGTTCAGCCGGACGGAACGAGCTTCTTCGAGCCGATTTCCGTTGACGACGTCGGTGCAAAAGGGGCCAAGGAAAAAGACAAGGTCGTGGTGGAAATACTTTCGTATCCGACGGAAAAATATTTGGCACGCGGCGTAATTATTGAGGTATTAGGCAAGGCGGGACAATACGAAAGCGAGATACAATCGATAATCCGGCAATATCACTTGCCGGGTGAGTTTGAGAGTGATTGTATCGAGCAGGCACGCCAGGGGGCTGCCCAATTCAATCCCGAAGAGCTGAACCATCGAGACGACATTACGGATAAAGTGATAATTACAATTGACCCGCCGGATGCGAAGGATTTTGACGATGCGATAAGCCTCGAAAAAAACGCCGACGGCAACTGGGTCTTAGGTGTTCATATCGCCGATGTCAGTCACTTTATGCAGCAGGATTCGCCGCTGGATGCCGAAGCAAAAGAACGTGGAAACACCGTCTATCTGCCGGGCAAAACAATTCCAATGCTGCCGGAGATTTTGAGCAACGGTATCTGCAGTCTTCAGCCCAACCAGAAGCGCTTTGTCAAAAGCGTGTATATAACTTACGACCAGAATGGTAACATTATATCCCGCAGTTTTGCCAACTCTGCTATGTGCTCGACGCAGCGTTTGACCTACCAGAAGGCAGACAGAATTTTGAAAGGGCATACCAAAGATGTGAAACCCGAAATAATTGAGCTTCTGAAAGATATGGAGACACTTGCCCGAGTGATTGAGCAACGACGGACGAAAAATGGAATGATACATCTGGATTTGCCGGAGACGGAATTGGTAATGGATAAATCCGGACGAGTTGTTGGTGCCCACCTGGCCGATACCAGCTATCCACATACGATAATCGAGATGTTTATGGTCGAGGCGAATGAAGCCGTAGCTTCACTTCTGGACAGGCTGAATCTGGCCTTCATTCGACGGATTCACCCGGAGCCGGATGCTTTGAGTATGAAAAACCTCGCCAAACTCCTTAAGGCCTTTGGATTCAGTCTGCCGCGAAATCCCAACCGCAGGGCAATACAGGATTTGTTAGCTGCGGTTGAAGGAGCCGACTGCTCCTTTGCGGTGAACTTGGCCGTCCTGCGAAGTTTCGAAAAGGCCCAGTACGCACCGCTGCACATCGGCCATTATGCCCTGGCCTCTACTCATTATTGCCACTTCACCAGCCCGATACGCCGGTATGCGGATTTACTTGTTCATCGCGTTTTGGAATACTACCTTCAAAAACGACCGGATTTGGCGAGGGACGTTTCAGCAGGTCTGGATTTAACAGAGATTGGCAAACATATCACATTCACCGAGCAAAGAGCTGAGGATGCAGAAAAAGAATTGACGACAGTGCTGATACTGCAAATGTTGAGCAAGAAAATCGGCGAGGAGCTCGACTGCGTCGTTAGCGGATTAACAAGCTTTGGCGTATTCGTGCAGTCGCGAAAGTTCGGCATCGAAGGCCTTATCCGGATGAGTGACTTAGGACAAGACTACTGGAAATACAACACAAAGGCACAGTGCATCGTAGGCCAACGCTCGGGATGCAGCATTCGCCTGGGCCAGGCCATAAAAGTGCGTATAGTATCAGTGAATGTCCCCGCACGTCAGTTGAATGTCACTCCTATCGAGCCATTGGCTACAGCGCCAACGAAACGAAGTAAAAGCAAACCCCAAAAAAAGTATAGAAGAAGAAAACGAAAAAGCTGAAACTGAAAGCTCATATCTATAGTATATACCTCAAGATCCTCATTTCAAATATCAGGAGCATAAGTAATGGGTATAAAAATTGTTGGAATCGTTGGAAGTTATCGCAAAAGCAAAACTATCGACAGTGCAGTATCGGCGGTGCTCGAAGGGGCGAAAGCGAAAGGGGCCGAAACGAAAAAGATTTACCTGCTCGATGAGCATATTGAGTTTTGTACAAATTGCAGAAGCTGCGCGCAGGAGAAAGTCGAGGCAAGGAGAGGCAAATGCGTACACAACGATGATATGGAGGGGATACTGGCGGAGATTGACGAGGCCGATGCAGTGGTGTTGGGGGCTCCGATCAACTTCGGCAATGTTACAGCTATTATGAAAAGATTTATCGAAAGGCTAATCCCATATTCTTACTGGCCCTGGGGCAAGGCGGTGGCACCGGTTTATCGAATAAAGAAATTGGATAAGAAGGCAATAACCGTCACGTCGAGTGCATGTCCCGCGTTTATCGGCAGAATTTTGATGCCAGGCGCGCTGAGTATGATGAAAAAGGCTGCGAGGGTTATGGGGGCAAAAGTGGTGAAATCACTTTACTTCGGGCCGGTCTGCGGTGATAAAGATTCAGAGCTATCCGAGAAGGCACTGCTTAAAGCACACAAGGCAGGTGAAGAACTGGTTTCGAAAATCCAAGCAAGGTAAAGGTTCTACATTTCTCACTCTGCGTTATTGTTACCGTCACACAATTTGCGCTGAACCGCAAACAATCAAGCGGGCTCTTAAAATCGAGGCTCGAAAATGTCATTATCTTATTTTTCTCAATCATAATTAAGCAAGAAAGGAACACGAAAAAACTGTGGTTTTTGGGTTCCTCTCTTGACAATTTCATCTTATAAAAATAAAATGTTATTTAAGGATGAGGGTGAGTGAGTTTTTTTATTTGCCTTTTAAGCTTCCACCCCCGGATAACACTTTTTACAATCCTAACGTAGCAGAAGCGTAAACGGAAAGGAGATTAATTAGAACGCTATCGCTATTATGGTCTAAATAATCAATGTAATTGTGTTGCGAAAGAACGGTACGAGTACAGGATGCAGCAGATGATAGGTATAACCGTTTTAGCTGCAGCATTAATAGTAATGTTCTGCATAGGATATGCAGATGCAGGCTGGACCACGCTCGACGCGCCTGGAGCAACATGGACAGCGGCATCGGGCATCGACGGACGCAACATTGTTGGTGTTTACTGGGACTCCTCGAACGTGCACTACAGTTTTCTCTATGTAATTCCCGCCCCCGGTGTTATTCTGCTGGGCAGCATTGGGGTAGTGCGTGTCGGCCGGCTGCGCAGACGCAGAACGCTTTAGTCGCGTCTGTTAATATATATTTCATAGGGGCTGCGAGGCCCGAATTAATCGGGACTTGCAGCCCACTTTTTTGGGGGGTTTTAGAACACCACATTGTGCTGCTCGGCCTGGGTGCGTTGACGGTAAAAAGGTGCTGCGGTGAAGGGCGAGTGAATAGAGATTGCCACATCTGTATTTGGGGGACTTACAATGATGGATGTCGATATATCAAGATTGACATTTCTGCAAATGGCTGTTCTAATGCGCATCCTGAGCGTGCTCAGTCTAATGCACTGCAATGTTTGACTTAACAAGTAATGTATCAAGAACAAAGTATGAATTCTGACGGTTTTGTAGAGACAGAGGGTCTGACCAAGATATACTCTTCGGGTAAGATTCACGTTAATGCGCTTAAGGATGTGAATCTATCTGTCGAAGAGGGGAAATTCTTAGGGGTAACAGGGCCATCCGGGTCGGGCAAATCGACTCTGATGAATCTGTTAGGCGGATTGGACAGGCCCTCTTCAGGGAGTATCAAAGTCGAAGGGAAATTTATCTCCGAATTGAACAAGGAAGAGCTGGCCCTTTACCGGCGATACCAGGTCGGGATGATATTCCAGACATTCAATATTATACCTTCCTATACAGCTCTCGATAACGTAGCTTTTCCGCTGCTTTTTTCAGGTGTGCCCAAAAAAGAAAGAAATCGGCGGGCAGACGAGGTGCTGGCAAAGGTAGGATTAATCAATCGCAAAGACCATCGACCAGCCGAGCTTTCCGGCGGTGAACAGCAAAGGGTGGCCATTGCTCGTGCGTTAGTCAATCAGCCGAAAATCCTGCTTGCCGACGAGCCCACCGGCAACCTGGATACAGGGACATCAAGACAGATTGTGCAAATGCTCTCAGACTTGAACAGGAACCAGGGCTTAACCGTCATTATGATATCTCATGAACAGGCTCTCCTGTCTGAATTCGCTGATAATATTATTCATCTGCGCGACGGGGAAGTTGTTGAACAGGAAAAAATCAGGTAAAAAACAGATGAGAATTTCCGACTACATCGAGCAATCCTTTTCCAACTTGCGCAAGAAGAAACTGCGCACGTTTCTTACAACGTTCGGTGTGGTAATAGGAATAGGAGCCCTTGTTTCGATGTTTTCTTTCGGCAAGGGCGTTCAGAAAAACGTTACTGACAGTTTCAAAGAAATGGGGCTGTTCAATTATATCGCCGTCTATTCAGCCTCAAATAGAAGCAGAATCGAACGGGCCAATATGGACCCCGATGACCAGCATGACCAAACCCGAAATGAGCAAGTCCCCGATTCGGCAAACAGTCCTATCCTCGACGTTAATTTTCTGCAGGAAGTCAGAAAAATGAAAGGCGTGGAAACGGCTTTTCCCGAAATCCGTTTCCCTGCTCTGATTAAATTCAGGGAAAATGAACAGTTCAGTATTGTCCAGGTTATGTCTGCCGATGTTTGTCAGTCCGAATTGATGAAACTAAGGGCAGGCAAGGCATATGTCGATGATGCGGAAAATTCCTTGATTATAAATGATTCACTGCTGCGCCGTATGGATATCAAGGAGTTCGAAAACGTGCTCGGAGAACAAATCGAGGTCTCCACTTTAGCTATTGATTCGGCCCTTCTTAATCCGGCAAATATGATGTCGATTATGCAGGGTGACAAGCTTCCTTTTAGCCAGGAGAGCTATAGGTTCACCATCATCGGTGTGGCTGAACGTATGGGAATGGGCGGATTTATTCCTGTTCGCAGCGATGTTTATATACCCCCCGGCCCGGCCGAGGATATGAAAAAAATATCGCTGACGAGTATCCGGGATTTTTTCCAGCCGGCGGAAAAGCTCAAAGGCTATTCGGCAGTGACTATCAAGGTGGCTTCGGTAAAATATATTGACCCTGTTAAAGAGCAGATGGAAGCGAAGGGGCTCAGGACCTTCGCACTCATAGACCAGCTAAAGGAAATCAAGACCGCATTTTTATTTATGGATATGTTCTTAGCTGCGGTCGCGATGATTGGCATTACAGTCGCTTCTTTGGGGATAATCAATACGATGGTGATGTCCATTCTGGAGAGATATAGAGAAATCGGAATTATGAAGGCAATCGGGGCCAGCGATAAAGATGTAAAAAAAATATTCTTTTTTGAATCCGGAATGATTGGCTTTTTAGGCGGCACTTTCGGTCTTGCTTTAGGATGGGTAGTGAGCATGGTCATCAATCAAGTCGCCAATCATTTTTTAGCCAAACAGGGCGTTCCGTATGTCAATTACTTCAGCTTTCCCTTGTGGCTTTGCTTCGGGGCAGTTGCCTTTTCCATACTCGTCAGCTTAGCGGCCGGGCTCTATCCGGCGTTGCGGGCGGCACGCGTTGACCCTGTCGTGGCACTACGGCACGACTGATTCGTCGCTCGTCGCTCGGATCTAAGATTTAAGATTTTAAATTTCAGATTTTCAATCATTCGACATTTTCGGTAAAACCTAATGGTGTGCGGTGCACACCCTACCACTGTAGATTGCCGCGATCGGCTGCGCCTCGCTCGCAATGACAACGGAAATATAAGGGCGGCCTCGCAATGACCGGGGAAATACGGATTCGTACGCTTCTAACAGGCGTATCAAGATTGAAATTCCTGGGGTTGGTTGGTTTACCGCTCCATTACTGTCGCGACTCTACTTCTTTTACAAACGCATTGCAATTCTGAGGTCTGGGATTATAATTTCCTCAATGTTTAAGAATATTTCCATAATCGGCGATGGCGGGATGGGCACCGTTTTATCTATGCTGCTCTGTGAGAAGGGTATAGCCACGCGGATGTGGGGGTACGACCACCGGCAGTTAGAAGAAATAAAGCGAAATCGCGAGAATAAGAAATTTCTGCCCGGCTATAAACTGCCGAGAGAGCTTGTGTTTGAAGCCGATGATGAGCGTATAGTGGCCGGGGCCGACCTGATTGTCTCCGCTGTGCCGTGTCAGTTTATGCGGGGGATTTGGAACCGCCTGAAAGATTACGTTCCGCAAAGCATTCCTATTATCTCGGTCGCCAAGGGTATTGAAAATGATACTCTGCTGCGCCCTACCCAGATACTTGGGGAGATATTGGACGAAAAACGAGGGATCAGGGACGAGGGACGAGGGATGAGGGACGAGAGACGAGGGACGAGAGACGAGGGACGAGAGACGAGATTTGCCGTTCTCTCCGGACCTACGATTGCCGATGAGCTGGCCCGAAGGCTTCCGGCGACGGCCTGTGCGGCAGCCGACGATGAGGCGTTGGCTAAAGAAATTCAACACACCTTTTCCGATGGTGTGCCCTGGCTGCGAGTCTATACAAATACCGATATTGTCGGAGTTGAGTTAGCGGGTGCTATGAAAAATATTATAGCCATAGCTGCGGGGATTATAGACGGCACAGGCGCTGGTGATAACGCCAAGGCGGCGCTATTGACCAGAGGGCTTGCCGAGATAACTCGCCTGGGTGTTACAATGGGCGCCAGGGAGCAGACCTTTGCTGGATTGACCGGCCTTGGTGATTTGGTAACGACCTGCATTTCGCCAAAAGGAAGGAACCGCTCATTCGGCGAAAGGGTCGGCAAAGGTCAAACCGCAGAGCAGGCCCAAAGGGCCACCGAATCGGTCGTTGAGGGCGTTGCCACCTGCAAATCAGTCGTTGCTCTTGGGGCCCGATATAATGTTGAGATGCCGATTACACAGGCTGTCTATGAGGTTCTGTTTGAGAACAAGCCGGTACAGACGGCTATTGCAGATCTAATGAAACGCCAGCTCAAGGCTGAGTGATTAATCTCGATGCTTCCGCCTTCGCTGAAGCTACGACGGACAAGTCGGCGGACAAGCGATACTCGATTCTCGGTACTCGTACCTCGTCTCTCGTCCGCCATCTGTCTTCCGTTGTTTGCCTGATACCCTGTTCTCCTGATAACCTTCAACCCGATTTTCTGATAATCTGATAACCACTTACCTTCTTACGAGCATCCACCATCGAGTATCGAGCATCCAGAGTCCTATAAACTTTATTTTCTCCAGACCTGTTGCAAGAACTTCCACAATCATCTCATATTCATTTCGAGAGGACTTTTTGGTGTGCGAAAAATCTCTAATCTTTTGATAAATTTTTCTTTAGAGGAAGATTTCAAAATGGAACAGTGGTTTTCTGAGCGGAAGCTGTCGGGATGGATTTGGAACGGTGATTTTATCAGAAGTGAGGGCGTCTTTTTGCAATACTCTGCAAAACGAGCTACTGAAATTTTTGCAGTCGATTGGCTGGGCCGGCTTTTGTTTTATATATTTTAGTTGGTATCACGGTTGTTAGAAGAATAGGGCTGAGTAATTTAATGCAGGTAACGACCTGGAATCCCGATAAATCAGGATAATTCAGCAGGAGACGTTTGTTTTATCATAAGTATCGAAATGGAAACACATGCCTGAGTTTCGGCTAATGTGGAGTGGAAAAATAAAAACCCTTACAGGTGTTATAAGCGTTACACCTGATAAAAAAATGCGCCTTTGCGGGTGAAATTCTTATGTTTAGACTCTCGAAAAACCGCGCATATTCGATTGGTGTGGACATTGGAGACGATTGTCTCAAGCTGGTCCAGCTTAGAGATAACGGAAAAGGTATAAGCTTAATTGCCGGCAGCACTCAAAATCTGCCGAAGGATGTGAAACCCGGCAGCAGCCAGTGGCAAAGATGGGCTATCGAGGCTATGCGTCAACTGTCATCGAACGGCGATTTTCAGGGCAAGGAGGTGATAGCGGCAATGCCGACGAGCGAGCTGTTTATTGACCATATAAGAATGCCGAAGGCAGATAACAGCAAGCTCAATGATGCTATCTTTTCGAGGATAAAACAGAAACTTCCGTTCGAACCGGTCCAAGAGAACACAGTGATGAAGTACATCCCTATGGAGCAGGATAATGTTTTGGTAATAGCAACCGAGCGGAAGATTATCGATAGATATCTGGCGATATATGAAAAGGCAGGCCTGTCGATTAAGTCCATAGGTGTTTGGCCTGTCGCTCTGGCAAACTGCTATACCAAGTTTTTTGGTCGGCGTAAATCCGACCTTGAAGCGATCGTAATGATAGTTTGTATTGAGGCGAACTGTACTAATGTTGTTATTTGCCGTCACAAGAATTTGCTTTTTGCTCGTTTGATATCGATAGGATTAAAGCAGATCGGCAACAAGAAAGGGATAAACAGATTGGTTTTGGAGCTGACCGGGTGCAGGCGGCAGTTTGCTTCAATGTACCCAAAAGCTCAAATCGAGCGCCTGCTTTTTCTTTCAGGCCAGGCTGTAGAAGGAGACATATATATGACTATAGCAAAGCAGCTGGAAATGCCGGCACAGCTGGGAGATTGTCTGGCGGCAGTGGAAATAACAGAGCCCTGTCATCTAAGGAGTGACTCCAAAGGCGATAAAGGCTCTTCAGGGGCCCCGATAGATAGACGGAATTGTCACGTTAACTGGGCTATTGCCTTTGGGCTTAGCCTATCGTAGTGACACTGACGAGAAAACTGAAAGACACTGACAAGTCAGTGTTAGTCCGTGTTCTATGAGGAGACAAACAAGAAAATGGTAAATATAAATTTTGTGCCCGATGATTACGTTCAAGACAACGAATCTCGCAGAACAAACTTGATATATCTTGTGTTGTTTGTGGTGTTGATGATAGCGTTAGGCGGTTCATTTATGACCATCAAAATACGTCAGCGGGCCTGTAGTGTTAAAGAAAAACTCGTGAATACAAAGATGGCTCAGATACAAAAGGCCATAAAACAGTTCGAAGAGCTTCAGGCCAAGCGTGGTGCAATGATGAGGACCGCTCTTACGACTGCAGAGCTGCTTGAGCCGGTGCCGAGAAGTGTTTTGTTAGCGTCATTGACGAACAACCTGCCTTCGGGTGTCTCGCTGATAAAACTGAACCTGCTTCAGAAAGAGCCCAAGCAAAGCAGCCAAGCTGCACCAAGCAGTAAATACCAAGCCGCACAGGCTAAAAAGACAGCAGCAGAAGACAACGTCTCACCAGAGAAATTAATAGAGACCCATATAGATATCGAAGGCATGGCTCCGAGCGACCTTCAGGTTGCAGCTTATATCGAACGGCTGAGTAATTCGAGTTTGCTGGACAACGTAGCGCTGGTGGAATCAAAAGAACATAAAATCGAGGACAGCACGTTCAGGCGATTCAAACTGACGGCAATGCTCGGGAAAGACGTTCACCTTACCAGGGAAGACGTTAAGAAAATCAGAGACGGAGCTGAGAATACATTGTGGAATTTTTGACCACAGATTGCACTGACGATTACGGATTTCACAGATTTATCCGTGTTAATCAATTCGAATCTGTGTCATCTGTGGTCCCTAAGATGAGGGCATAATTATGACAAGCGGTTTTAGAAAAATAGTATTTTCCGCCTTATTGTTCGGTGTGACTATAGTCGGCTACCAATATATGATTAAGCCAGCCAACAGACATCTGGCCGATACAAAAGGGCGTCTTGAGACAAAACTGATTCAATTAAGCAAATTTGGAGAAGCCGCTACAGCGGCAGAGGACCTCACAAAGCAGCTTGAGCAGCTGGAAGAGGCGATAAAGTTTTTTGAAAGCAAGCTGCCTCCGAAAAGCCAGATTCACAAGGTGCTCGAGCAGGTAACCGTGATTGCCCAAAAGCAGGGCCTAAAGCCCAAGACAATTCGAACACTCAAGAAAAAAGACAATATGGGCTATATAGAACAGCCGTTAAAAATGGAATTGGAGGGCAATTTTAGTTCCTTTTACTCGTTCCTGTTAGAGCTTGAGAAGCTTCCGCGCATAATGAAAATTCGTGAACTTAAGCTGGATAAGCATAAAAGCACCGAGGGCCAGATAGCTGCCGATTTTATAATAAGTATATTTTTCCAGAATAAAATCGGATAACAAATATTCCATCTCAAACGAGATACAATTTAACGGAGCTTAATTATGTTATCTTTTTTACGCGATCAAAACCTTGAAGATATACCGGCACAAAAAAAGACGAACAAATCCGCCGGCAAGGCATCTGGTGACGGCACCGACAAATCACAGGAATCTGAATACCTTACCGTAGCGACTCAGAAAAAACGAGTTCACAAAAGTACCAGGCTGCTTGCCGTTTTGTTTATTATAGGTCTGCTGTGCCTTTGGTTTATGATAAAAAAGAGCACCCCGCAAGCAGCATCCGCAGCGTCTGTTGAGACGGAAGACACGCTTATTGAGACGGCCATTGCCCGACTGACCGGCATTAAGTCAAAAATCTTTGACAGGATGGATGAAATAGTCAAAAAATTCTATGAGTTTTCGAACGTACCACAGGTCAAGGTCAATGAGCTATCAAAAAATCCTTTTGAGGTCGAAACGTTTTTAGCCAATCTAAGGAAGAAACCCGGTGCCGGGGAAATTGACGCAAAAAAGCTATGGCAACAGCAGATAAGATATAAATCAGAGGGCATGCAGCTTTTGAGTATTATGCAATCGAACGGGAGAAATTGCTGCATGATAGATGATAAAATCCTCTATGAGGGCGATTCAATAGAAGGTTTTAAGGTGCTCCAAATTGGCGATAGTGACGTCAAGCTTGAATCGGATGGTGTGCAAATAATATTGAAGTTATCGGAATGAAACTACCCTTCATATCTGAAAAAAGAAAGGATTCATTGAACCCGAAAAAGGATTTAGAACGGAGCTTAGATCCCGGCTCGGCAACAAGTCCGGACTGCTCCGAGGACCAGTTGGTACGCGGGCTAAGTGAGCTTTATTCTCCGGAACAGGCGAGCGAATCACACATGTACGATATTGCTGACGTCCTGCTGGAGATGGGCAAGATTAATTCTAAGCAGCTCACAAGCCTGCGAAAACAACAGCAGGCAAAACCAGCTTCTGATGTCACAGCCTTGCTGTTGAAGATGGAAAAGATTAGTGCTGATGATATTTTGACGGCCACGGCCAAACTATATGACCTCGAGTTCAGACATATAGGGCCGGATAACGTGCAGAAGGAAGCTCTTGAGAAACTTAACATTGATTTTATAAAGAGCAACTCCGTTTGTCCGATTGCTATAGAGCAAGGGACTTTGGTTGTTGCAACAAGTGAGCCGGCAAATGTCCTCGCGATAGAGGATGTGAAAAGACAAACCCAAATGGAGGTGAGGGTCGTAGTGTGCAGCACGGAAGACATCAAGGACGTGTGCGATTCCTTCAAGGATGAAAGGCTTGATTATGACCTCGATAATATCATAAGCGATATGGCGGATGTTGAGGTCGTTCAGGACCAGCAGGAAGATTCAGAAGACCTGGAACAAATGGCAGGCCAATCGCCCGTCATTAAGTTCGTCAATTATCTGATTAGCAACGCAGTGCGTGAAGGCGCCAGTGACATCCATATTGAGCCAAAGGAAAAGTCTATGAAGACAAGGTACCGCATAGATGGCGTCCTTTTTGAGACAATGCAGTCGCCGTTAAAGATGCATCCTGCGATTGTCTCGCGCATTAAAATTATGGCCAATCTCGATATTTCGGAAAGACGCCTGCCGCAGGACGGCAAAATTAAGGTCAACGTCGGCGGAAGAGCAATCGATCTGCGGGTCTCGGTACTGCCGACGAATCATGGAGAAAAAGTGGTTATCCGTGTGCTGGACAGCAAGTCTATTCTGCGCGGCCTTGAGCAGCTTGGTATGGAGTCTGACGTGATGGGTGTTTTTCGTGAGCAGATAGCGCTGCCACACGGGATTTTACTGGTTACCGGCCCTACGGGTTCCGGCAAGAGCACTACTTTGTACTCCGCTCTGTGCCAGATGGACGGCGATAAGCTGAACATCTCGACAGTTGAAGACCCGGTGGAATATGAGCTTGATTTTTGCAA
>JBGVTO010000203.1:0-12607 GCA_041862635.1 Phycisphaerae bacterium
ATCCAGGAGCAATTGGAATATTTTGTGAAGGCATTTAAGAAAGCAGATTTAGACGTCGATTTCATTTTTGCCGATTGGGAGATTGATGGCCCCATCGAATTCAACAAAGCTCACGCTGCCTCAAAACGATGTCGACGTTGTCAAAAAAACATCAAAAATATCGATGATTTTGAAGAGTTTCAAAAAGTACTTCGAAAACACAGATGCGAATTACAGCGTGAGGTTTATGCGGAGCCTATGAGAAACAATTTCCCCGGTGTCTTAGTGGGCAACTACGGAGTTTACCCACATAACGGCTACCGCTATTGGTATGACTACTACGAATACTATGTCGATGGACAACCATATCGGGCAGACCAGCGAGCAAAGTATCGAAAATGGTATCATGAATTTCCCGAAAGCGGTTATAGCTTTGCCATGCCGGTTGTGTACACATGGCGCAGGATTTTCGACTGGTATGATTATTTCGATACAGATTATCGATGGTTCTATAATATGCTGTTAGTAGCCAGCAATGCAGGACAACATACTCCTCCAGAGATACCTATTATCAGCTTTGTACATTGGCACACTATTGAATCCAAGGATTTTCCTGACACAGCCAAGCAATTTAGTGAGGCCAAATATCAGGAGCTGTTATGGCATATGTTACTTAGAGGAACAGACACTTTCTTTCTTTGGTGTAGAAAGCAAGAAGCAGCTAAGGAAATTGAGCTGGTTCATCAAGTTTATTCAGAAGCGCAGCAGTACGGAGAGTTTCTCTCTAATGGAAAGCCAATCAGTTTCAATGTTCCTAAGCAGCCGGGAGCGGTTGTATCAGGATTACAATTAGGAGACCGTGTTTTAGTGCGACGAACGGATTTTACAAAGACAGGTGACGCTGTGGAAATCATCGTTAATGATAGAATAATTAAAGTTGAAAGTGTTCCGGGGCGCTGTCAGATTATTCTTGTTCGCTAATACAATTGTTCGAGTTGAAAAACATCAGTTTATATTGAGACATTGGGAGTAATAAATATGAAAAATGGAATATGTAAAACAGTCATCCTTTTTCTGATTCTAAGTTCATTTAAATATTCCTCAGCAGGTGAAAGGATAATACTAACAGCATTAAATAGTATGGAGCGGATAGGTCAGGATCAAAAGATCGATGGAGCCGCTACGGTTAAAATTCAATCCGCAAGAAATGAAGTGGAATCTTTTCAGGTCGTGGTTTCTGCTCCAAAAGAAAATATTGATGTAATCAAAGTGGAGATTTCTGACCTTATTGGGCCGGAAGGCTCGAAGATTGAAAAAGACAACATCAAGCTCTTTAGAGAAGAATATGTCCGAGTCAGAATGTCCACCCCCCGGGCGGAACTACCTCCGGGATTATATCCGGACCCTCTTGTTCCATTCATTAATCCCATAACCGGCAAGCCCATTGATCCTCTTACCAGAATCCGCAAGAGATGGGGAGAACCGGCTACAACCACTGGCCACGATATGTATGCTGTACCGTTTGAGGTATTCAAAGGGCAAAACCAGGCTTTTTGGGTTGACGTATATGTCCCTAAGAATGTTCCCGCCGGTATATATAGTGGACAGCTACGTGTTTTGGCAAGAGGAGGAATTTCCGAACAAATCCCTATAGCTGTCACTGTCTGGGACTTTACACTGCCCGATGGCCCAACACATAGAAACCATTTTGGTGGTTTCAGCAACATTGCGCGATATTTTAGTATAGAGAGAAATTCAGATAGATTCAAACAAATCGAAATGCGCTATTGCCAGGCGATGTCCGAGCATCGCATAAATCCTCCAATCCCGCGCTATCTGCTGCCGCAATCAAATGATGACGGCTCTTTGGAAATCATTCCAGAAAGACATACGGCCTTAAAAGAGTTTATTACAGAACTCTACGTGACCGATTTTGAAATACCAAGAGAACCATTCGCCCGGCTGCCAAGTTCGACATTAAGGTCTGATTACAAAACTATATCTCCCCCCAACAGAAAAAAAGCTCAACGGTATTACAGGGAATTCTACAAATATTTGAAAGACAATGGCTGGGAGGAAGGTGCCTATGTATATATGCTGGATGAGCCTAACCTGCGTGAAAACTACGAGCAGGTGCTTGTCCTCGGCGAGCTTGTTCATGAAGCCGTACCACAATTCAAATGTCTGGTTGTAGAACAGACGTATCTGCAGGACCCTTCCTGGCTGGATATAGACCAAGCAGTGGATATATGGTGCCCATTATGGTCTTTTATTGACAGAAAGACTATCAATGACAAACTCGCTCATGGCGATGAAGTATGGTCATATACTGCTTTGGTACAACGCGCACCTCGATATCATCCACAGTACCAAACCGTCAAGGATTTCGATCCACCGTACTGGCATATTGATCGCCCACTGACTGTTTACCGTGTCCCAACATGGATCAACTACCAGTATGATATTACCGGATTACTCTACTGGAGCACAGTCACTACGGTCATCGAGCCGTGGTCGAATCCGGCTTTTGCTCATCCCAGGCATTACAATGGAGGTGGTTTTCTGTTTTATCCCGGTCTGCCTTGCGGTATCGACGGCCCTGTAATCAGTATGCGCATGAAAAACCTTAGAGATGGTATGGAAGACTATGAGTACTTTGTGATCCTCGAAAGACTTACTGATAAAAAAACTGTAAAGAAATTCATCGATACCATTGCGCCAAACTGGTGGAATTTCTCAAAAAATCCTAATGAATTCCTTGCCGCTCGGGAAAAAATAGCACAGCAGATTCTAAACCTTAAGAAGGCAGATGAATATTAATTATGTAAGCCTTGACAAGATGGAAAACAACCACGATGTACGGCGGTTTTTGGTTTATCTCTTCTCTTAATTGATTTTCGAATCTCAAGTCAGTCCTCGACGGCGATGTTTTTCCAAACAACCGCCGTTCGTCCGGCCAAATCCACCGTTGCGGCTCGGAGACGATATTTTCCCGGCTGACTGATTCTGAATTTTATATCCAAGCTTGTCCGGGTGCCTTCGTCACGAATACGTGGCTCCCGATTCCTACCGAGTAGAAAGCGATAATCCTCCTCTCCAGGCCCATACAATTCCCAAAAAACTTTTACATTTTTATAAATACCTTTTGGATTGGCACCTAATGTGTAATAGATAGGCGATGAGCCTTCGACAAGAAAAGCGCGGGCGGCGACTTCTAAAGGTGCTTTGCCGGTCTCGATCGAAAGCTCAATAGCAAGTTGGGGTGAGTTACCTTCAGGGCGGTCTGGGATTCTCGGTCCTTTATGCAAAACATTTTTCCCATCAACCGTCACCATGACCTTTCCATCTTCCCTGACGTGAACAGTCTCCCGGTATCCGGGAAGCTGATATCCTTCGATATCCCAAAAGAGATCGTATGCAACACCCATCCGGATACACCGCTCAATTTCTGTGAAGAAGTTACCCATTACCGTACGGTACTTGACACCTTCTCGGTTCACACGTTCCAGGTTGAGTTCGCCGAGTCCCCATAAATTACCTTTACCCATATAAACATGGCCGAGGTTGTAGCCGGGAGGCAGAAGAATAGCGACTTCGGCTGCCTGTCTTAGTTTTTTCAGGTCCCTGTAAGGATGGCTTTCGGCATGCGCCCGCAGATTTCTCGCTAAGGCCAAACACTCGTTATAAGGAACGCAGGCAAGTCGGTGCGTATCCCAAAAAAAGAACAGTCTCGCACCGAGATCGTAGGCATGCGTCAGAAACCAAAAAGCGTCCGCACGATCGACTTGGCCATAGATACTCGTTCCCCATCCTTTGTTCGTGAGTCTTGCCGCGCCGCGCAGAAACCCATAAATAATACCTATCAGGTTTTTGGGGTCATCAACGGGGATTTGGCAACAATAAGCCATGTTCATCTCGGGGAGCGTCCTAAGCGTTCCAAAACGGCCTGGTGGTTCGAAAACCATCGAAGAAGGAGGCCCGTTCTTCCCTTCGCCAAGCTGATGAAGCGCCGAACTTATCATGGTCTCCCAGGTATAAAGGTTCTGCTGAAGAAATTCCATATCACCAATATCTACATCCGGCCGTGCCGACAAACCACGAAGTAAGACTGTGGGATTACCTTGATACTTTGCATTGTGAAAATATTTCTGAAATTCTCCTAAGACAATCTGAGGGGTAATAGTCTTTCGAAACTCTCGATCATTCCCTAAACGGGGCCGAATGACGTGATCCCTTGTACAAACCGCCGGTTCATCCAGAAATAGGATAGGTCCAAGGTAATTGCTACGATAAAGGCACTCCGGATAATTGACCTGTTCTCCGCCTATCCCCCAGTAGAACACTTCTCGATGGTCGATCCAGTCCGCCTGTTCTTTGTCAACCCGGAGGCAATTCATTCCCGCTTCAATCATTTCGTCGTAATCGTTTTTTGTGAGCCGAATCAACTCGTAATCAGAGTCGTCATAAAGCCGAGTTTCATCTTTTTGCCTTGTATTGTGAGGAACACCGATGAGCACATCCGGAAGGAGTTTGAGAATTTTGACATCAACTGGCTGAGTCATTTTTTTTGAGTCTTCGAGTCTTTTGAGCATATAAGCATTTCCCAAGTATTTGATTTTTTTGGCAAATAGACCATCGGAAGAACCACTATCTATAGCATGTGGAAAAAGATGTTTCCAGGCACCAAGCGAGGGGAGAACTGCATCGCCTGAGAATTGGTGACGAAACTCCAAAGGCTTGGAGTTTCCCTCCTGTAATATGTACCGCGCCGTTGTTTCCCGGGCAGCGGTCAAACTAGCAGGGGGATACCTGCCGGTAAGAATCCAAACATTAAACTGTTCTCCAATTGCTTTAGTTGCTTGCAGATGGAGCCATTGGAACTGAGTTCCCTTCTTCTTTTCTAAGGGGCCAAAGGTCAGCGTGAAGGTTCGCACAACGGAACCGGGGATTAAGCCGCCAGATTCATGGCGGTACGTTGCCACGAGCCCTGACTTCCCAATAGGTTCTTGGCTGTTTGTAGAGGAGTAAACATCAATCAAATCTTTGCTTTTCGATTCTTCTCCTTCACCTCCATTCACACTGACTGGGTAAAGCAATACTGCCAACAAAAAGACAACCCTTGGATTCATTGGCCAACTCCACTTCTCGAAAAAGCTAATATTCAGCTTACAGAAACTATGTAACCGGATCTTCGCTAATTGGTTATCACACACAGTTTTTGACTATAAAACATACTTGCCTTTATTACAGGAGAATGTTATGGGCAAGTATATTGGATTCTACATTGATAGCAAGAAAACAGTTGTGTGCCTCTTCATCAAAGCCACGGTGTTGATAGTGTGCCAGAAGGTTCCTGCCAACAACTCAAGGAAAGTCTGGGATTAGTCTAATATTCATCATTAGCTCTATTGATCATGAAAACCACAGATCTATCGGAATTTTCAGGACCAGTCCCACCAGCCAACCAGAGCGCACTGAGACACACACGGATCGCTCCCAAAATGGCCCCATTTTCGCGAGTTCACGCCTACAACCAACATACAACTGGAGGGCTCGTTATCTGCCAATTTTATGAAAATGACCATTCCATAAACGTTGTATTATCAGTGATTTGTAAAAATATGAAATTTGTGAACATTTTCAATGACCTATTTTAAAAAGGGTATCTGTTAAAAATAACCGTTACACAAAAGTTATGGACTGAATCAAAAAATAATCAATATCCAATAGACAATTAAAAAGGGGCCTATACAGAATCAGTATAAGCCCCGAAATGACGCAAATCTGCTATATCAACGATACCCCCCATATCTTGCTTCGCAATCCGAAGGATGCCTTACGGTAGAAGCAATGGGGGCCAACCAAATCTCAGCTTAAGGTGCCGGTGCCGGGCAAACCAGTCGAATATCGTCAAAGTACATCAAACCTTCACCACCAGCCTGTCCCGAAACATCGGGATTCCTGTCGCCGAACCCAAGGGCGATGCTGTTGACATCGGTCAGGTCCACGCCCTGGTCTGCAAACTCTTGCAGGTTGATATTCCATTCTGTCCACTCATCTATCAGCGCTGCATTTGGATTATCGTGATAGACCACAGCACTACCATTGAGAACCACATACATCGGCTGAGGAGCGTTGCTGAGTATGCCGATATCCTGGTTCGTCCACTCCCCAGAGACTGTGCCGATGATACTAACGTTAGAGAACTTGGCCTCACAGACCTCGTTGGCGTTATGTGCGGTCACTGCCAGACCTATATACATAGGAATATTCATTTTCATGCTCTCGTTGCCAACCTGTGTCCAGGATGTGCCGTCAGCCGAATAAGAGGCCGTAACAGCACCGCTAACGTTGCGTTCTATTTTCACCCATTGCGGCGCCATGATCCCTGCTATATCCGTGGCAAAGCTCACACCACCCGCCGATCTGCGGCGCTGAAATGAAACGCCCTGTGTAGCTGAGACGATCATCATAGCATGGATGGAGTCCGTATCGAGGGTATCGCGGAGCATCACGCCGGCTTTAGCCCAGTTGTGCGTCTGCTCCACGCTCTCGATTTTTGCTATAATCGAGCCTGGGCTGGTGAGCTCCTTGAACGCGAAGTGGAACTCATCGGACGTGCCCCAGATATCTGCGCCGGAGCCGGTCATCGTATAGGTGCCGGCTGGTTCTTCCACGAAGCTGCCGGTATAGCCCGGATAACCTCTAAACCACAGCGACAATAATGTAACGCCTTGCCTGGTCCAATCCTGCGCGGGACTAAACGCACGTTTGGCTTCTGAATAATTTGCTGTACCACTGTTGTTATAAAAATATGGCATCGCCTGCTCGCCCCCGTGGACAATCGTGGTCTCAACGAAATGCTCTCCAGCGTTAAAGTCCGGATCTTCATAACCTATCGTGGAACCGTTTGTTGGGTCGTCCCACCCATCTGTCCACGTACTAAATATATCATCCGGTGGAAAGTCATTGTAGTCCTCGAAATCGTCTACGATAAGATAGTTGACTATCATAAAGCTCCAGATGTCACCTTTATAGACTGTGGCCTCGGGTGGTGCATTGACTTCATCGACTCGCCAGTAATACCTCTGGCCGAATTCGAGAAGGTCGGCAGGTTCATAAGTAGTTTCGTCCTGGTTTTGACTGACCAGAACACCGTTTGGATCATTGTCTCTGCTGGCATTGTTGACATCGTCGTAAACTGTCCCGAAGTACACATCATGTGTGTCGGCAAAAAGCCCCTCCTTCCAGCTAAGGGCCGTATCCATTGGCACACCAGTAGCCCCATCAGCAGGTTTCGGCCTTGCCGCCAGGGGGCCCGGCAATTCTTCTTTACCTTCCATAATCGGCCCAAGCTCCGTATCTTCCAGTGCATGGTCATAGAAGCGCACATCATCAAGCATACCATCGAAGAAAGATGCCCCCCACCCATCCGGTGCGGTACCAGCACCGTTGCTTCTGGTTCCTATATACACACTGGGATCGCCGGTGCCGGTTACTATTGTCCCTGTAGCGACATAGCTTGCGTCAACTTCTCCATTAATATAAATGTACGCCATGTTATTGACGTCATATACGCAAGCAATGTGAAACCATTCGTTCATCGGCGGTGCCGTGTTACCCTTTATGTTGGTTCCCACCTCTTCTGTCATAAGGCCTGCACACGTAAAGCATAGGGTCTCATCTGTGTGCCTTCGCACTGACCAGCCCATTCTACCAGCGGCATCAGCATCACCGCCCTTGCTGAACATAGACCTACCCCAGGGCGAGCCCCAGTCACTAATGTACACCCAAAGCGTGAGGCTGAAGCTGCCCGATGGATTGAATATTGGATCGTTCCCGCAATCCACATAGTCTCCGTCGCCGTCGAACGACAGTGCGCCATCCAAAATGCCTTCCACCCACGCTGTGTCACCGTAGAGGGTTCCATCATTATTGCCTATGGAGTCTGCGGCGGTCGTGCCGGAACCCTCATCTAGCTTCCAGCGCCCAATCAGTTCAGCCGAGGCGCTGCTGGCAAGGCCCAGTACCAAAATAAAAGAAACTAAATGAATCAATTTCTTACACATAACCATATCCTCCTTCACCCCGTCCCGTCTTCGACGGGCGGGATTCAAAAAAGTTAATACAATTATGAATTATGCTTTGGCCGCATACAAAAACCCGACCTCTCGGGATTGTTTTCAACAGTCATAAAAAACTTCATCTATGCGAATTACCACTCACACAGTTTATGGTGCTTGTGGTTCCGTCGGTGGCGGAGGATAAAGCCGAATATCGTCGAAGTACATCGTACCGGAACCGCCGGCCTGCGGGTTGTTCTTATTGCCTAACCCAAGGGCAATCGTATTGACATTAGCCAAGTTCACGCCCTGGTCTGTAAACGCCTGCAGGTCGATAGTCCATTCCGTCCAGGTTTCTATCTGTGCTGCATCAGGATTATCATGAGAAACCACCGCACTGCCATTGAGAGCAACATACAACGTCTCAGCAGCGTTAGCTGCATCGCCCCTGAACCAAATCGTTAATGTCGTCACACCATTCTCGGTCCAGTCACGCGGGTAAGTCAATGTCTTCTCCACCTCTGAATACCTGAGAACGCTGTTGTCATAGAATACAGGCATCGATTGGTTGCCTCCGTGAACGATAGTTTCCTCGGTGTAAGAAGGAGTGTTTTCGTCACCAACCATAGAGCCGGTTCCGTTACCGGCGTAGGGCGATTCAGTAGGATGCGAGACATAGCCAGCCCCGTCATGCCACGCCCACCATATTTGGTTATAGGCATCGTAGTCCTCAAAATCATCCACTATAAGGAAATCAGCAGTCTTAAAACTCCAGACGTTGCCTATCCACGGGCTGTCAGGATTAGCGTCATTGACTTCATCAACACGCCAATAGTAATTAGTATCCCAATCGAGTTTTCCGGGGTCATGGCTCTCGGAGCCGAGGTCCATGGCGCCTTTGTACTCAGGCGAAGATGTATCAGCGTTGCGCACTGCCTCCTTTTCGGTGCCGAAGTATAACTGGTGTGAAACTGCTGCCGCTCCCGGCTCCCAGCTAAGAGTAGCTGTCTGCTTGACATCGGCGGCACCGTTAGGTGGATTCGGATTCCTGGCCTTTAGAGGTGGCCATAGTAGGTATGTCGGAATAATCTGCTTTGTTATGTGCGGACTTGTCCAGCCCAGCCGTGCCGTTGAACCACCACCGGCCTGGAAATATTCCATTACGACACTGTAAGTCTGGCCGGCAACAAGGTCGATAGTTCCTGAATCCTCGTCGTCTCCGTGATGAGTCCAGTTCTCAATAATCAATTTGCCATCCACCCATACACGTATACCATCATCGGTGATGGTATAGAAGGTGTACGTATCAGTAAACTGCGCTGAGACATCGCCGGTCCATCTGACCGAGATGTTACTGCCGCCAACTTTCTCATCCGGTGGGCTGCCGCCCCAGCCAAAGTCCACCTGAGGGTCTATTCGGGTCAGCTCGAGTTTATCAAAGTTCTCGCCTGTGTAATAGTCTCCTCGCAAACCTATGCCTCCGGCTCCGATAGTCGTAAAGCTGAGGACATCGCCTTTATGCGTCTCGACGCCATCAAACTCATCGACCCGCCAGTAGTAAGTCTTTTCTAATTCGAGCGGTCCGGGGTCATAAGTTGTACCTGCCTGGTCAAGGCCCACAACGGCATTGCTGACATCGTCAAAATTGTCGCCGAAAAAGACGGTGTGAACTTTCGCGCCGGAGCCTGCCGTCCAGCTAAGGTCTGTAGCCGGGTCTATAAAGCAGGCACCATCGGACAGGTTGTGGTTATAAGCCTTCAAGGATGGAACTGTAAAGCTCCAGATATCACCTTTGTTTATCGTAGTACCATCCGCCTCAATCTCATCAATCCGCCAGTAGTAAGTTGTGCCCGGAACGAGACCGTCCGGAACGGGAAATCCGGGAAGACCAATGGTGAAAAACGCCTCAACCTGGTTGCCCTGGAATGTGTCACCGGTGCCCTCGCTCACATCTGCAAAATTTTCGCCGAAATAGACATCATGTGAAACCGCATTGAGTCCAGGTAACCAGTTAAGAATCGCCGAGGTATCCTCATACAGGGCGCCGTCAGCAGGGATTGGTTCGACAGCAAATTTGCCCCTAAATTCTATATGCAGCAACGGTGCACCGGCCGGGACACTTTCAGAATGGGCACATCGAATTCCTTCAGAGGGATTATCCGGGTCGTCTCTGAGGATTAGCACCAAGGCATTACCCATGGCCCAATCATCCTGGTCGATTATCTCCTGGATGATAGAGGTGATGTCCGAGCTCCGAGCCGTTTGACCTTCTTCGGTCCAATTTACAGGAACCCACATCACCTTCGCCGTCGTTGTAGGCCTATTGGTAATATTATTAGTAACGTTGGCAAACGTCGGGGGATTGGGATTCAGCTCACCCTCGATGAGAACACTAACAGGTTGTGTGCCGCCTTTTGTCTCATCGCATGTGATCTCAACAAACGCGTTATCGACTATGGCGCCCTTCGGAATGGGGATATCTACGAAGCGCAGACCTATTACCTGCAAACCGCCATCATCAAAAATCTCCAGGTCGCTGCTGCTTAAATCCATACCGCCGCCGATGACATCCTGTTCAGCATCATCATTAGTGCTGCTGACTCTGGTTTCCCACACCTTGCCGCCAAACGCTACGTTTGTACTGACCAGGGTCAGCACCAAAACAAAAGAAACCAAATAAATCATTTTCTTTGACATAATAGTCCTCCTTCACCCCGCCCCTTTGTCCACTTTGAGGGGCGGGGTTCACCCCGTCCCGTCTTCGACGGGCGTGATTCAAAAAAGTTAATAAAATTACGAATTATGCTTTGGCCACACACAAAAACCCCGACCTCTCGGGATTGTTTCCAACAAACATAAAAAACTCGTCTATGAGAATTGACTATTTTTCCCTGCCGTTTTGTCCCGCAACTATTAAGCGTGAGCCTATGCTCAATAGGTGCGGGACACAGCAATCTCAAACTTTGAGAGTTTCGTATCAGCCACGCCCCCATATCTTGCTTCGTAATCCGAAGGATGCCTTACGGCAGAAGCAATGGGGGCCACATAAAGACCGGCTTACGGTGTCTGCTCTGCCGGACGATACAGTCGAATATCTTCAAAGAACACCAGGCCCGAACCACTTGGTTGCGGGTCGTCCGCACTTCCAAAGCCAATAGCCAGATTGCTGACATCGGTCAGAACAACGCCAGCATCACCGACCTCTTTCAGGTCGATACGCCATTCCGTCCAGGTGCTTACCTGCGATGCGTCGGGGTCATCGTGGTACACCGTCGCAGCCGTGCCGCTGCTGTCTTTGACAGTCACATACATCGGCTCAGCCTCATTACTAAGCAGACCGATATCCTCATCGACCCACTGGCCCGTACCATCGCTGGTAATGTTGGAGAATACAGCCTCGCATTCTACACCGGAGTTATGACTGGTCAGCGCCAAACCTATATACATAGGTGTATTCATTGTGACCGTCTGAGGCATACTCAGTTGCGTCCACGTGCTGCCGTCCGCCGAATAGTAGGCCCGGACAAGGCCACCTATGGTACGCTCTAATTTCACCCACTGCGGTGCTGTGATTCCAGCTTCAGTGTCACTACTACTGCTGCCACCCGCCGAGGTGCGACGCTGGAAGGAAACTCCCTGAGCGGGTGTAACGACCATCATCGCATGCCTTGAATCCGCATTAAGAGTATCGCGAATCATCACGCCGGCCTTGGCCCAGGGGTCGGTGTTACTAACACTCTCCACCTTCGCTACAATCGAGCCTCCACCGGAGAACTCCTTCCAGGCGAAGTGGAACTGGTCAGAATTACCCCAGATATCCGCGCCCTCCGCAGTCATCGTGTAAGTGCCGGTTGGGCCTTCTACAAAGCTACCCATATAGGCAGGATGACCTCTGAACCACAGCGACAATACCCCAACACCTTCTCTGGTCCAATCCTGCGCAGGACTGAACGCGCGTTCGGCTTCTGAATAAGTTGCTGTACCAACGTTGTTGTAGTAATAGGGCATCGACTGCTTGCCGCCGCGGACAACCGTAGTCTCGACAATGTGCTCTCCCTTACTAAAATCTGCGTCATGACCTATAAGGGCGCCGTTTGTCGGCATCTCATACCCGTCTAACCAGGTTTCGAATATCATATCGGGAGAGTAGTCATTGTAGTCTTCAAAATCTTCCACGACAAAATGATCTATTACCGTAAAGGTCCAGGTATTACCTTTCCATGGACTGTTCGGCTCGGCGTCATTGAACTCATCGACTCGCCAGTAGTAAGTCTGGGCGAATTCGAGGAAGCCGGGGGGCTCATAAATAGTGCCTTTCTGGTCTTGACTGACCAATACACCGCGTGGATCTGTTCTGCTGGCCTCGTTGACATCGTCGAAATTTTCACCGAAGTACACATCGTGCGAAACCGCGAAATCTCCCGGCCGCCATCTAAGGCTCACCCACATATCTTCATTGACGGCGCCGTTGGCAGGACTCGGACTACTACTGGGTCCCGGTATGACTGAAGCGCCGGAGAGAAACAAATGCCCAAATCCTTGACTCTGGTCATGAGCTTCACGGC
>JBGVTO010000204.1:0-23841 GCA_041862635.1 Phycisphaerae bacterium
ATCCACCAGTTTTCCAGAGCTGCCTCTCTGGGATTGCGAGTTGACAGCACGTGCTGCATCCCGTAGCCCGGTGTCGGCCCGGCCATACTCACAAGTAAACCCTTAAACAGCATCATCATTATCAAAATACCGAATAGCGAAAACCCGTCCTCACTTATCTTGGTGTTGAGCTGGTCTATCAAACCACTCCAGTCCAGATTCAGCTTCCACCCAAACAACAGCTCGTTCCATCCCGCAGGTACAACCTTGTTAAGTGCCTCCGGACTTACCTTGTCAACGGCGACAATGGCAATAAATACCGATGCAACGGTCAACAGGCCAAACTGAACCAGGTCGGTCAGCACAACACTGTACCACCCTCCTAAAAGGAGATATGCTGTCGTTATGCCTAAAATAACTATCGCATACATATCCGTAGAGGAAAACGGACCCCACGCAAGGTCCCACGGGAAGAAAACTTCAGCGAATTTACCGATGCCCTGGAAGGCATAGCCCAAAAAGCCGACGGTTGCCACCAGCGCATAAACAACCACGCTGATATGTGAAAGATTCCCACCTAAATCTTTGCCGAACCGCGTTCGCATCCACTCAGCCCCCGTCATTACGTTCGACCGTCTAATCCAGGGCCCAAGATATACCTGACGGAATACTCTATCGAACAGCGGCCATATCCACGGTATAAAGGCGGCCTTGACGCCATAGGTAAAAAGCATCGCCACAAACCACATCGTACCGGTAATATCGAATCCGCTCGCACCATGTGATGTTCCTATGACATACCACGGTAAAGACTTGCCTCCGAGAAAATAGGCGTCGAGATTTTTCGAGGCACGCTTGGACAACAGCCAACCCATAATAACAACGACCACGAGATAGCCGATGATTATGCAAATATCGATAGAGTGAAGCTCCATTCCTTTTCCTTTCTTTATGCCGGACAGGAAAGCAGGTAGTCTAAAAGTTCCTGAAGATCACACGTAGCTAAAGCAACGTATTTATCCCCCGCGCCGTAATACACAAATAACGTTCCATCAATCACCACTTTGCCACAGGGAAAAACACAGCCTTTGTAATATCCTTCGATTTCGTAATCTTTTTCCGGCTGCATAATCCAGTCAGAAGTGCGATGCAAAACGCGTGTCGGATCTTCTAAGTCCAGCAATAGCGCTCCGAGGCGATAGTATTTGTCGGCACCCACCGCGTGGTAGATGGTTAGCCAGCCGCGCCTGGTTTTGATCGGCGGTGTGTTGATACCTATCTTGCCGCACTCCCAGTCGTACTTCACTCTGGCAAGGAGCTTACTTTGCCGAAAACCCAGCAGGTCATCAGACATTGATATCCAGATAGCCGGGAACTCCGTTCCATATTCCTCTCCGACCCATTCCAAAGGCCTGTGCATCATAACGAATTTACCGTTGATTTTTTCGGGGAACAGTATCACGTCCCTGTCGTCTAACACGGGGTCGGTCAGACGTCCGGCGCGAATATAGCTCTTAAAATCCTTCGTCAGCAGCAAGCCCGTGCTTGTGGCGTTCGTTCTAATCACCCGGGGGAAATCCGGTGGGCATTCGGGAGCTTTATAGCGTTTTTCTTCAGGTTCCCAGAACTGGCCAAATGGAAAGAACCTGCATGCGTAGGTAATGTAGTAGTATTCGCCCATTTTTACCATTCTGGGGTCCTGTACCGTGCTGGCATCGAAACCATCTATGCTGGGACTAAAAACCGGCTGGTTTGAGACACGCTCGAAGTGACACCCATCCGAGCTGACCGCCAGACCAAAATAACACTTGTATTCGGGATCTGCTTCGGCGGCTCTGTACAATAGTATCACTTGTTTTTTGTCTTCATCATACCAGGCGGCGGGATTAAATACAGCTAAGTTCTCCCACTGATTGGCTGGATTAGGGCTAAGGATGGGATTGTTCTCGTAGCGCTTTAACTTCACTGGTAATTCTCCGATACAAAATTGACTTTAATTGAATATCCGGAATTTCCTCTTTAGTTTTTTTTGTAGTGGTCTCGATGTGTCGGAACCAAATTTTTCGCTGGAATAATAGCATAATTCACCCATAAATCCAAAGCTTCTTTCCAAGATTTATCGTGCTCAACCTTCAAAATCAATATGATTCTTTACATAATGACGTTTAGAGAAGATAATGTTCTAAGAAATAATAACTCTTTTTCAGGAGGTTGACTTATGATAAGCCAAAAACGATTCAGCCGTCGCCAATTTATAACAGGCACTGCCGCCGCAATGACTTTTTCCGTTGTTCCCCGATACGTTCTCGGAGGCCGCGGCCGAATTCCGCCCAGCGAGAAGATTATCCTGGCTGGCGTCGGGGTCGGGGGAGTTGGTCACGGACAATTGCAGAGTTGTGATGAGCAAAATGCCCAAATCGTAGCTTTGTGCGATGTGGACGATGAATACGCTGCCAAATCCTATCGCAAGTGGCCTCAAGCCAGACGCTATCGGGACTATCGGAAAATGCTGGAGTCTGAAAATGATATTGATGCGGTATATGTCGGCACACCGGACCATACACACGCGCTAATCACAATAGCAGCACTCAAAAAAGGCAAACACGTTTGCTGTGTGAAGCCCCTTACCCGGACGATTTACGAATGCAGAAGAGTTGTAGCCGAAGCGCTAAAGGCCAATGTGGCCACGCAGGTAACCGCTGCGGCGAATTCCACAGAGGGCGGCTGCAAAACCTGCGAGATGATTTGGGACGGGGTCATCGGTGACGTACACGAAGTCCACATCTGGTCTAATCGCCCTTTATGGCCACAGGGAATGAGATGTCCAAAAGGTTCAGACCCCATACCGGAGACTTTTGACTGGGACCTATGGCTCGGCCCGGCAAGGAAACGCCCGTTCAAAGATAAGTGGCCTCAGGAACACCTCACACTGGAGCAGATAAGTGTAAAAAACGAGAATGGCTGGCCCAAAGCAGTCTACCATCCCTGGAATTTCCGTGGCTGGTGGGATTTCGGCACCGGCGCTCTGGGTGACATGGGCTGTCACCATTTCAACATTCCCAAGCGAGTATTGAAACTTGGCCACCCGGTCAGCATCAGTGCCACATCAACTAAGGTGATGTCGGAGTCTGCGCCATTGGCCTCCATCGTCACCTGGGAGTTCCCGGCCCGAGAGGGCATGCCGCCGCTTAAAGCGGTGTGGTACGACGGTGGGATTAAGCCCCCGCGCCCATCTGAGCTGGAATCCGGTCGCGACTTACCACCAGAGGGTGTACTTTATATCGGCTACAAAGGGAAGATACTTGGTACGCGTATTATCCCGGAAAGCAAAATGAAGGCTTACAATCCACCTCCAAAAACGCTACAGCGACGTGGCGGTACCCGGTCGGAATGGTTCGAAGATATGCGTGGCGGGCAATCTGCCACCTGCCAATTCGATTGGGCCGGCCCATTAACTGAGATTGTTCTATTGGGCAATATCGCTATACGAACGGGCAAACAAATAAACTGGGATGGAGAGAATATGCAGATTACCAACGACAGGGATGCAAACAAATACATAAAAGAGCCCTACCACAACGGCTGGTCTCTCGAAGCGTAATAAAAGCATTAAACAGCCGTTTTTGGAAGCTGCAATGTTAATCCGGATTTACTTGCTTTCTATATAAGTTGAGTCTTTCCGGGTATTGCAACCGGTCTTACGGGCAGCTCGCCAAGCTCGTATTTTTCCGGCGAAAGGTCGAGCTTTGACTTAATTGCCCAGTCCCATTTCATAGCCCGGCCTGTGTAAGCACTCATCCTGCCCATGATAACGGTCATCGTGCTTTCAGCGAGTCTCTTGCATTCATTGATAGGCTTGCCTTGGCGAATGCTCTTAATAAGATTCGCATATTGGGCCACCTCGCCGCTGTGAATAGGGTCACTGTATTCGTAGATTCTCTTACCTCTTGTATTATCTATATAACCTTCGGCTCGCGTGGTAAAGGTAGCCCCTTTCGTACAAACTACGCGCTCACCTACCCGCGGCGTGGACCCTTCAATCTGGGAGCTCATACTCATTACGCGAATGCCTCCTGGATATTCGTACTCAACGGTAAAGTGGTCGTAGATGTTTCCGAACTCGGGGCCGGTTCGCGCCTGGCGTCCACCCATCCCGAGGCATAAAACCGGATGCGAGCCGATGGCCCAATTTATAACGTCCATATTGTGCAGGTGCTGCTCAACGATGTGGTCACCTGACAACCAGACAAAATAAGGCCAGCAGCGAATCTGCCATTCCATGTCGGACCACCCAGGTTTTCGATGCTCGAAGTGCCACTTGGAAGAGCCCCAGTTCCAGTAGGCCTGTCCGCCGACAATTTCCCCAAGCCATCCATCGTGGATGCGTTTAATAAGCTCGAGATACTGTGGTTGCCATCGCTGCTGTGTTCCCACAACGACAGACAATCCCTTCTTATCAGCGAGTTCCGCCGAATCAAGCAAAGAGCGCACACCGACCGGGTCCACCGCGCCGGGTTTCTCCATAAAGATATGTTTATTAGCATTTAGTGCCGCCCTGACCATCTGTGGACGAAAACCCGGCGGCGTGGTCAACATCACGATATCCACCTCTCTCATAGCGATGACTTTCTTATAGGCATCGAAGCCAAGAAAGCTCGTTTCAGGTGTAACTTTAACTTTGCGAGGGAACTCCTTCCTGATATTTGCCAAAGAGCTATCAAGCTTGTCCTTGAATATATCCGCCATGGCAACCAGCTCCACCCCATCGCCGGACTTCAGACAATCGATAGCATCTTTAGTCCCTCGGCTGCCGCAGCCAATCAATGCGACACGCATGGTATCGGAACCGGCTGCGAAGACCCTGCTGGTAGGCGAGAGCATCGCACCAGCCGAAATGGCAGCACCGGCTTTCAAAAACCCTCTTCGAGATACGTGTTGAGTTTTATTATCCATTTTTGATTCCCTTTCATTAGAATCATAATTGTATTGCAAACCATACCTTCAGAAAGTACATTAAAGAATTATATAGTTAAGCAGATGATGTTGCAATGATAGATTTCAGTGTATTGCTATTGGAACAGGAAGGTTGACTCTGGTATTAACAAGAATAACAAAATGAAAAGACGTACATTTCTGGGGACTCTCGGTATGAGCGCATCACTTGCTCTAACCGGCCCACTTATCTCAACAGCAGCGACAAAGACGCCACATTCGCCAAATATTCTATGGATCATATCAGACGATCATTCGCGTAACGATCTCGGCTGCTTTGGCCATCCGCTTGTAAAAACACCGAACATCGACCGATTAGCCAGTGAAGGAATGCGTTTTACAAATGCTTTTGCGGTCGCTCCTACATGTGCTCCCACACGTTCGGGGCTGATTACGGGAATGTATCCAATCAGCATCGGCGCTCACAACCAGCGAAACGATGGAGCAATACTACCTGGATACGTGAGGCTGCTGCCTGAATACTTCAGGGAAGCAGGCTACTTTTGTGTGAACACTACCTGGGATATTAAACGTCCAGGAAAGACAGACTACCAATTCCAGTTCAAACGTGAGGCGACCTATGAGCGTGCAACAGATTGGGTGGAACGTAAACGGGGACAGCCCTTTTTCGCTCAAGTTCAGATTTCCGAGCCACACAGGCCCTTTAAGACAGATATAGAAAGTCCGATTGATCCCTCCAAGATAAATCTGCCCCCGCAGTATCCTGACGACCCAATAGTTCGTATCGATTTTGCACAGTACCTGGAATCGATACAATTACTTGACCGCAAAGTCGGTCGGGTCCTGAACAAATTGGATCAGGGAGGTGATTCTGATGATACCATTGTCTTTTTCTTTTCTGACCAAGGTCGGCCTTTTCCTCGGGGCAAGCAGTTCCTTTACGACGAGGGACTTGCAATACCATTAGTTATTCGTTGGCCTGGAAAGCTGCAGCCTGGTTCAGCTTGTACCGATTTGGTGAGTATGGTGGATTTTGCTCCAACTTGTTTACATCTTGCTGGGCTTAATGTTCCAGGACATATACAGGGCCGTGCATTTCTCGCAAAAGCTGTTAGCAAACGAGAATACATTTTCGCATCACGAGACAGGGTTGATGACGCTGTTGATAGAATACGCTGCTTGCGAACAAAGCGTTATAAATACATCCGCAACTACTATCCTGAGCTGCCTTACGATCAAGACGAGACTTACATGGTGATGATGCATCCAACATTAGCTGCGCTCAAGAAATATAACAAAGTGGGCAAGCTTACCCCTGCTCAATCTAAATGGATGGCCAGACACCGACCGAAAGATGAGCTTTATGACGTCCAACACGATCCCCATGAATTGCATAATTTGGCAGACAATCCCCAATATAGGAAATTACTTCACAGCTTCCAGGAAAAGCTTGATCACTGGATTCGTGAAACTGATGATCGCGGTCGCAAGCCGGAGGATGAGGATTTTATAGCTAAAGTACGGAAAGATTATCAACTGCGTCTTTTCAAAACGCTGCAACAACGTGGTCTTACGAGTCCTACCGAACTTTACGATTACTGGCGCCGAACCCTCAAACGGACTCTATTAAAAGAAAAAACAAACCAAATATACAAACGGAAGTGAAAATATTGACAAAATGCACAAGTTTTTTACAATACTGTTCGTGATAAGATTGAGTTGTCATAGACCGGGATAAGTTTTAAAGTAAAATTCTAACGTGAGGAAATCATTATGAAAAGAAGGACATTCCTGAAAGGCGTGGGCGGTATTGCCACGGGTCTTACCGTGCACTCTATCGTAGGTTGCGAACAATCGCTCTCGAAACAACAGGATGATAAGGTTGCCGGATTACCGCGAAGAACCCTTGGGCGGACCGGCAAGAAGGTCTCAATTGTCGGATTTCCTGGACTGGCACTTAGCCATTATGACCAGGACCGGTGCAATGCCGGACTGCTTGATGCATTCGAACGAGGGGTAAATTACTATGATGTCGCACCTGCCTATGGTAAAGACGGTGACTGCGAGAAAAAGATGGGCATTGGTTTGCAGGCTATTGCTATTGACCGAAGTCGTATTTTCTTAGCCTGTAAGACAAGGATGAGGGACAAGGCCGGCGCTCGTTTTGAACTGGAGCGGTCGTTAAAACGGCTTAAAACTGATTATTTCGATTTGTACCAGATGCATCATCTTCGCACGCCTGAAGAGGTCAAACAGGCCCTGGGGCCGGGAGGTGCTATCGAAACTTTTTTAGAAGCCGAAAAAGAGGGAAAAGTTCGGCATCTTGGCTTCTCGGCTCACACTACTAAAGGAGCGCTCGAGGCGATGAAAGGTTTTCGCTTCGATACGGTCATGTTTCCTATCAATTTCGTCGAGTTCTTCAAAATGGGATTTGGCAAACCGGTTCTTGAACTTGCGAACAAGCAAAGAGCGGCAGTCTTGGCTATTAAGCCATTGTCAAAAGGCCCCTGGCCGGAAGGTGTCGAAAGAACTCGTAAATGGTGGTATCGCGCAACGGAGACTCAGGATGAAGTTGACCTTGCAATGCGATTTACACTTTCACAGAGGCCTGTGGCCGCGGGAATACCGCCTTCGTTTCTTGACCTTCTCGACAAGGCAATCGAGGCCGGATGCTCCTATCGTCCAATCAAAGAAGCCGAAACGCTGACTCTACAGGAGACGGCAAACGACTGTTTGTCTTTATTCCGCAGGGAAGAGGAACGAGTCGCACGTGGTGATTTCTCGCTCAGCCCGGTTTATGCCGACAGCCCCCACGAATGTTGTCCGGGTGCCTATGTTTAAGGTGTTGCGGTCGGAAATCGACCTCTGTGAGATTCATCTGTTGAGATTCCTTAATAGGGCGATTTCTTTTTTGAGAATCTCAGCGTGCCGGGTCTCGGGATATTTTCCGAGTGTTTCGTTTTCAAGGCAAAGATCACCCTGGTAGTTAACCTTGCATAGAATCTCTACTACTTTTTTAAAGTCGATGTCACCCTCATATATAGGAGAAGAGTATTTGTTGTATTCCCAGCCCATCGGGCGTTGTGTATTCTTCTTGTCCAGAGGATATCGTATGCTCTTGCAATGGGTGTGGAAAGTCCTCGAAGCAAATCTCTCAAAAATCTTATAAAGCTCGTTCAGCGGATGTCCATACCAATAGAAGTTAGCCGTATCGAGCGTCAGACCAATGTGCGGTGAGCCGACGCCGTCGAACAGTTTCTGCAGGAACTCAGGGTCGTTAGTAATACTGCCGTGGTTTTCAATTCCGTAGCGAATGGATGTTCCCTCAACAATGTCACATACTTGTTTGCAAATCCTGATGGCAAACGGCAAAAATTCTTCACGTTGGGTTCGGCGGGGGACGACATCAATCCGGATGACTCTTGTACCCAGCTTCTGAGCCGCATCGACTAATTTCCTGGTCCACTCAAGCTCCTCTTCCAATCGCTCATCGAAGCGGTTGTGCATCAAAAACGCAGTGATGACAAGTCCGTTTTTACTAAGGTCATCCTTGAGGACCTGTATATCCGAGGCAGTAGACAGGTTGTACTTCTTCTTGGGGTGATAGATGACCGGACATGTGAGATCCAAATTGACTTCAACTTCCACACCGGTAACACCAAGCTCCTTCATAGCCGACCAGCAATCCGGCTTTTGAGCCGCCTTTAAAAGGTCATCGCGGCAGGCGATAATCCAGGGTTTCAGTTGTTTGGTGGACACTTTGCTGCTCCGGCTTGCCTGCGCCGTAGCGGAGAGCATCAGACCGGCGGCACTTTTCATAAAGCACCGGCGAGTTAATTCAAGTGATGATTTCATGATTCGTCTTACTCCTTACATTTACAAATAAGCCTATTTAAAACACACATACCAATCCAACAATTCTGTAGATTTGGACTTGGCTGAGGTTTTAACACCTTCAAATTATAAGATTCTGAGCAACACCTTCTCAAATTAAATCAAGGCAAAGTATCTTCGCACTGACTGTTAATGCTGAATATACAATGCCAATCCTCAGTGATACGTCATAGTCAAATTATATATATTGTCATGACAATGTCAACACCTTTGATTCTAATAGCGATTTCAAATTCGCTCACAGCCAATGTTCCCGACCGCCCTCCATAGATGACAGTTCCTGCTTGATTTTGCTCATAAGCCCTTGACTATTGAAGAAAATTGAGGTAAATCACACTAAAGTAGTGTTCGAGCGTTCGTATTACACCTGTGTCTGTGGATAAATAATTGGAAAGGGCATTAGAATGGCAGAAAAATTGGCAATCGACGGTGGTCCCAAGGCCGTAACGAACAAGTTGGCCGGCTGGCCACAATTCGATGAAAAAGCAATCAAGGCGGTGGAGGAGGTCCTAAGATCTGGTAAGATAAACTATTGGACCGGTCCCAGGGGAATGGAATTCGAGAAGAAATATGCCCAGTGGCAGGGTAGCAAATATGCTATCAGTGCATCAAGTGGCACTGCGGCACTGCACATTGCACTTAGCGCCTTGGGAATTGGACCCGGTGACGAAGTTATCGTGCCCAGCTATACCTTCATTGCCAGCAGCTTCTCAATTGTTCAAGCCGGTGCGATACCGCGATTTGCCGATGTCAATATCGATGACCACTGCATCAGCATCGAATCGGCGTCAAAGCTGGTCAACGAGCGGACAAAAGCGATTATGCCGGTGCACCTGTACGGCAACGTTTGTGATATGGATAAGGTAACAGCCTTTGCGAAAAAACATAAGCTGTTTGTCATCGAGGACAACGCCGAGGCATTTGGCGGCGTCTATAAAGGCAGAAAAACCGGTACCATCGGTAACATCGCTGCATGCAGCTTCTGCCAAAACAAGACGTTTACCACCGGCGGCGAGGGCGGTATGGTAACCACTGACGACGAAGACCTCGCCTGGCAGGCACGCAGCTTTCGCGACCACGGTTATGACGTCAAGCAGCGATTGAGTCTGCTCGAGCTGGAGCAGAAATTGCCCTATATTCATAACATAGTCGGTTGGAACTATCGTATGACAGAGATGCAGTCGGCTATAGGCTTGGCGGAGTTGGAACGAATTGATACCTGGAATCTTCCTAATCGAAAACGTAACTGTCGTATCATAATAGATGCTATAAAAGATTTGCCTCAGGTCAAATATGCACCTATTGACACCGAGGAGCGTCAGAACGGCTGGTATGTTATGGCGTTTTCTCTGGATATTGAAAATATGACTTGCGACATAAATCAATTCGTCGCTGCGTGCACAGCAGAAGGTGCTCCATGCTGGAGGGTCTTCTGGCCGCAGTGCCATACGGAGCGGGCATATAAGGAGCACAATTCTTTTGGCAAGAGCGGTTTTCCCTTCAAGTCCAAAGAATACACGAATCCCGAAAGTGTGGACTATAGCAAAGTGGAAGTGCCCAATGCCATCTGGCACCAGAGCCACACGTTTACCTGTTTCGCATTTCCAACCTACACCGAAGAAGATTGCAAACAGATAGGTAATTCACTGACCAAAGTAATAAAGGCTTATTCAAAATAGAAGAGAGGATTGCTATCATGTCCAGGAAGATTAAATGGGGTGTGATTGGGTCGGGTGGAATTGCCAAAAGAAGAACGATTCCAGAAGGTATTTCAAAAGCCAATAATGCCGAATTGACCGCCGTATTCGATATCGATGCGAAAGTAAATGCCGAAGTGGCCAGAGAGTTTGGCTCCAAGCAAGCAACGAATATTGGCAACCTGCTAAAAGATGATATCGAAGCTGTTTACATTGCTACTCCCGCTCACCTTCATGCCGAACAGGTCCGGGCCTGCGCCGAAGCCGGAAAGCACGTTCTCTGCGAAAAGCCTCTGGGTATGACAGTTGCCGAGGCCGAAGAAATGATTGAACTGTGCAAACAAATGGGCGTTAAGCTGGGTTGTGCCTTTATGATGCGCTTTGTCGCCCAGCACCAAAAGGCCCTCAGGCTCATTAAAGAAGGCAAGCTCGGCACACCGGCCTATGCGCGGGCTCAGCTTTCATGCTGGTATCCCCCCATCGAAGGTGCATGGCGCCAGGATCCTGCTACCGGAGGTGGTGGCTCACTTATCGACATGGGAGGGCACTGCATCGACCTATTGGAAATGTTCTTCGGAACGGTTGTTAAGGTCAGTTGCTTTATCAACAATACCGTCCATGATTATAAATCAGAAGACAGCGCGGTAGCTATGCTGTTCTTCGAAAATGGCGCACTCGGCACAGTTGATACCTTTTTCTGCGTTCCCGACAACAGCAGCAAAAACGTACTCGAACTTTACGGCTCAAAGGGCTCAATATTAGCCAAGGGAACCATTGGCCAGGCGCCAGCCGGCCAGATGGTTGCATTTCTTGAACAAGACAGCGAGGAATATGACGCACAGCAGGCACGCACCGAAGCTCAAGGCATAATTATTGCTCCCGAACCGGTAAACACTTATCAGGCTGAGATCGAAGAGTTTAGCCAGGCAATCATAGATGACCGTGAGCCGATCATAAGTGGTGAGCTGGGCCTGCGAAGTCAGAAGCTCCTGACCGCATGCTATGAATCCGTTCGGTCGGGCATAGTAATCGAAGTCGGCTAAAGTTTTATTTTGGTTAATTGGTGAGTGGTTAATTGACCTTCTCACTACTCACTACTCACCATTTACCATTTACCTGAGCGTTCCTAATATGGATTGTACCGACGCCATAACTGAAAACACGCTACGCGCCATCCGTTTTGAAAGGCCTGAGCATATCCCTGTTATTTTCTGGATCAATCCGGCCTGCTGGCATCACTACCCGAAGGATGCCCTGTTTGAGCTAATGGCCGAACATCGCCTTTTGTTTCCTGACTTCACTTCGGAAGACACAGCATTGCCCGAATTGGCTCCCTGGGAGCACGCCGGTAAGCCTTACATGGATGCGTGGGGCTGCACCTGGGAAACAACTGATGACGGCATCACAGGCTCGGTGACAAAGCACCCGCTGGCCGATTGGGACACTTTCAATAATTTTATCCCACCCGACCCTGCGCAGTCAAACGGCATGGCTGCAACAAACTGGGCCCTGATAAAGGACAAAATTCAAATGGCCAAGGCGGAAGGTAAGCACGGTGTCGGAAGCCTGCAACATGGCCATGCCTTCTTGAGGCTTAGCTATCTTCGCGGATACGAAAAACTTCTGCTCGATATGGCAGACGGAGACAAGAGGCTCTGGCGGTTAATTGAAATGGTCAAAGAATTCAATATAGGGATAGTGCAACGTTACGTTGACTTCGGCGTCGCGATGATGCGATATCCGGAGGATTTAGGTATGCAGCTTGGCCCAATGATTTCACCCAAATACTTCAGAATGTATATCAAACCCATCTATGAGCATCTGATGGCACCTGCTAAAAAAGAGGGCTGTCTGGTGCATATACACTCTGATGGTGACATTCGTGTCCTTGTGGACGACCTTGTAGTCAGCGGTGTAGATGCCCTCAACCTTCAGGACCTCGTTAATGGCATCGACTGGATAGCTGCGAAACTCAAGGGACGAGTCTGTATCGACCTCGACATAGACCGCCAGCAAATCACCCGCTTCGGCAGTCCCGAGCAGATTGACGAACTAATCCGCAAAGAAGTCGAAAAGCTTGGCAGCCCGGATGGAGGACTAATGATGATATACGGATTGTATCCGGGCGTACCACTTGAAAATATAAAGGCGATTATGGACGCAATGGAACGATATGCTGCTTTCTATTCTTAACGATTTAGGGTATTATAGTTCTGTATGTTCACAAAATAAATCATAGTGCACAATAGGAAGAAAGGAAACGAAATATGAAAAAGCTTGGCGCAGCGATTATTGGTTGTGGTTGGGTTGCAGAAGAATATGTAAAGGCATTTCAAAAAGACCAGCGCTCCGAGGTACGAACGCTGGTCAGCCGAAATCCTGCAAACGCTGAAAGATACCGCGACCGCTACAACTTAAAGTGCACCATAGAAACCGACGCTTCTAAGATGCTTCGGCAAGATGATGTGAATATCGTAGTTGTATCCACACCCCATAATGTACACACGGAATATGTGGTCGCCGCTGCAGAGGCTGGTAAGCATATTATTATCGAAAAGCCGTTAGCCTTGACTCCGGAAGATATCCGCAAGCAGCGGGAGGCAGTGAGAAAGAATAAAGTCAAAACGGTAGTGAGTTTTGTATTGCATTGGAATCCTTTGCTGATGACTATCAACCAGTTGATAGATGATGAAGCATTCGGTGACATCTTCATGGTAGAGGTCGATTATCTGCACCGAATATGGATGACAACTGATTTGAAATGGTACGGCAGTCGCGAAATAAGCGGAACGGCCCTGCTGACCGCAGGCTGTCATGCAGTGGACGCCCTACGATGGTTCGCACGCAGTGAGGTCGAGGAAGTGTCCGCCTATCAAGTAAAAACTGATAATCCCGCAGAATACCCGGGTACAATTTCAATCAACGTAAAATTCAGGGATGGAAAGATCGGACGCAGCACCACAACGTTTGACGCAAAGATGCCATATAGGTTCAACATCGGAATCTATGGCACCGAGGGCACACTTCGCAACAACGAACTTTTCGCCCCGAAGCTTTTCCCCGGCCAAAACAATTTCACAAAGATTCCCTGTATCCTTCCGGACAGCGGCGATGTTACCCATCATCCTTTTCAGGGCGAGGTGTCTCACTTTCTTGATTGCATAATCAACGATGAACAGCCGTTTCCTGATATTGAAGATGCAGCACTGACGCATGTTGTATGCTTCGCTGCTGACCTTTCAGCGGAATCCGGCAGGCCGGTGTCTATCAGCGAATTCAATAACCTGTTATGAACTATCTTTTGCATAATAAATCAGGCAGTCAGCCATGGAACCACGGCTGTGATAGATAATCCTTGACAGCATTATTAAAGACGTTAGAATTTGCAACTTAAGTGACTCCCATTGGGTGTTTTTAGGCGGCTCTCCTTTTAGTGCAAGTCACCACCGTTGACTGGAGAGTGGTCATAATTTAATATGTTATTGAATAACGCAGCTTGTTGTGATAATGTAAAGTCACGAAGAGTATGAAGTGCTGATCTTGTTTATAGCAGGGAATGTGTTGATCGAATCGTCTGGTGGTAAGACAGGTTCATTCAAATGAAATTCAGAGGTGGTCATAACATATTGTTGTTGGGTCGGCCTGAAGGTGTGGTGAGAGTTATGCCGGAACCGGAAGTGCTGTATCTTCCTTTGCGCAGCCGTCGTTTCGTATTTAGCGAAGTTGTTGTGAAGGACGGACAGCATGTGAACAACGGTGATACCTTAGCTAAAGATCCTAACAATTATGATGTGCGTCTGTTGAGTCCTCGAGCAGGTGTGGTTCGTCTGAATAAAGATGAGAACCATATAGTCCTCGAGGAGGTTGCCAAGCACGAAGAGCATGTTGATATGGCCAAAGAGGAGCTATCACACATAGAGCGGGAGATGGGTGCTGGGGGCATAAAGCGATACAGATTGAACGTATTGGGAGCCTGGCAGTTCTTCTATGATGCGCATACGGGTGCTTTACCCGACCCTCTGGGCACACCTCAGGCGATCATCGTCTCGACTGTGAGTTTGGAGCCTTTTGTCGCCAGGGGAGACGTTCAGCTCCACAAGCGCCTGTCGAATTTCACCAGAGGTCTGGAACAATTACAGTCTCTTTTAGAGTATCAACCCATTTACCTTGTGCTGCCTGACATTAAATCTGAATTTGCGAATCTAATACGGAACCATATACGTGGACATGCGTGGGCGAAAATGGTCGAGATACCTCTTACATACCCGTATGATGATTTTGCAATTCTCGCACGCAAGCTCGGTCTTAAGCGCAACGAAGGGCCTGTCTGGGCGGTCCGGACCGAAGGAGTTCTGGCGGTTGACCGGGCGTTGACACTGTCAAAGCCCTGCCTGATAAGAATAGTCTCAATTGGCGGGACAGGGGTCAACTCCCCCACTCATATCAAAGTTATGCCGGGCTACCCGATACAAATGATCAGAGATAAATATGTATTCGAGTCGGTTGCCCGAATGATTAACGGTGGCATACTAACAGGAGAGCTGTTAGGCACAGAGACATTAGGGCTTGATACGGAATGCAGAGGGATAACAATTCTTCCCGAACTGAAAGACAGAGAATTCCTTGGTTTCATCAGGCCCGGCTGGGACCGGAGCTGTTACGCTGCCTGCTATCTAAGCTCACTGCGAGAAAGGTTCAGTGAGCGATTCACTACAGGTTTGCGTGGTGAAGGTCGGCCTTGCATCTCCTGCAGCTTTTGTGAAGAAGTTTGCCCCGCCGGTATCATCCCTCACCTGATACACAAGTATCTATATCGAGATTTGATCGAAGAAGTCGAGCAGGCCCGTGTGGATCTCTGCATAGAGTGTGGTCTGTGCTCCTTTGTTTGCCCATCCAAGATCGACCTTGTCCAGCAATTCGTCGATGCCAAGAGACTCATTGAGCAGGAAAAGGAAGAGATACGCCAGGAACAAGAACGACAGGAGAAGTTGCGTCAAGAAGAATCGGCCAGGAAAAGCATCAAAGAGGGAATCGAGTGAAACGATTGCTGAAGATAATTGAAGCGGTCCGCCCCACTTTTGAGGAAGGTGGAAAGCTGCATGCTTTCAAGCCCGTGTTTGGGGCGTTGGAGCATTTCTTCTTCGCGCCGTCGACAACGACGATAGGAGCTCCTCATGTTCGGGACCCGCTTGATTTGAAGCGGCTCATGTCGATGGTTATCATCTCGGTGGTTCCGTCGGTATTGGCAGCTTTTTACTTTTTCGGGCTGCGGTTTATACTGATGATAATTGTCTCGTATGCCGCGGGTCTAACAGTGGAAGCGATTTTTGCAATGGTGCGCAAGGAGGGCATTAATGAGGGTTTTTTCGTCACGGGAATACTCTTCCCCTTGATTCTGCCGCCCGGTGTGCCGCTTTGGATGGTTGGTCTCGGTGTAGCATTCGGCGTATTTATAGGCAAGGAGTTGTTTGGTGGAACGGGGCGGAACATATTCAATCCGGCTCTTGTGGGTCGTTGTTTTCTGGCTCTTGCCTACCCGAAGGCGATGTCGGCGAGCTGGTTCGAGCCGAGCAGCGGACTGACGGGCCGACTATTTGAATATTTTTCCGTTGACCCTTCAGCGGTCGATGCGGTCACTGTGGCTACGCCGCTGGCGCAGGCCAAGGGTGGAGAGATGTGTTCTATTTCGCATTTGTTTTTGGGGAGTGTTTCGGGCAGTGCAGGCGAGACCTCGGCTATTTTGATAATCTTAGGGGGAGTATTTTTGCTGTTTACGCGGGTGGCCAGCTGGCGGACGGTGGTGAGCATTTTAGGTTCGTTTATAGTATTGACCTGGGCGCTCATTGGTGGCGGCGCTGTTAAGTGTGGAATACCCGGGGTATTCGGGCCGGTGATGTGGCACTTGTTTGCGGGGGGTTTGCTTTTTGGTGCATTCTTTATGGCAACCGATCCGGTGACGAGCCCGACCATGAATGCAGGCAAGTGGTTGTACGGCATTACAATTGGTTCGATAACCGTTTTAATACGGAATTTTACGGGGTATGTAGAAGGCGTGACATTTGCGATTCTGTTAGGCAATATTGTTGCTCCTATTCTCGATGAAATAGTTATTGGAATTCGCATTAGGAGGCTTAGAAGTGAAGGGTAGTCTTTACGCTCTGGTCTATGCCGCGGTCCTTGGTGCTGTTTGCGCCCTGCTTCTGACCGCCGCAGCCGGTGTGACGGCTCCTTATAGGCAAGCCAATGCCGAGGCCGAAGAAATCCTGAATATTCTTATGGTGCTGAAAGTTCCTTTGGAGCCTGATACTTCTGCCAAACAGTTAGGCGAAGTGTTTAAGAACAACGTACGCGAGGAGCAATACGGTGGGATTACTACCTATGTCTATTCTTCACCCGAGGAACAAGGGCAGATTCAAGCAATTGCTTTGCAGTTTTCGGGTCCTGGGTTGTGGGGACCAATCAAGGGCTTCCTGGCGTTGGAACAGGATATGAAAACGATCCGGGGCATAACCTTTTACGAGCAGGAAGAAACGCCCGGCCTTGGCGGCGAGATTGTAACAGAAGGATTTCGTAAGCGTTTCGTTGGAAAGACGATTCATGACAAAGACGATAAGGTGGGAATTGTCATTTGCAAGCCAGGATCGGCAAAGGAACAAAATGAAATCGATGGGATTACAGGTGCAACCATGACGTGCAATAAGGTCCAGGCGATGCTTAATGAGGTCATAAAGAGCATTGTTGAGGAGAAGCAATAACAATGGCAGACAAACAGTTAGCTTGTATGACCTGTGAGCCCAAGGGATTGTGTGGGGGCAGGGGCTTGTTAACATTGAAAGATGGAGCTTGGGCAAACAATCCTCTGGCGATTCAGATATTAGGTATTTGCTCGGCCCTGGCGGTAACGAATCGGCTGGAAAACTCACTGGTTATGGGTGCGGCCCTTATCTTCGTTTGTGTGGGCTCGAATTTACTTGTTTCTTTGTTGCGAAAGCGTACGCCGCACCGGATACGTATGATAGCCGAAGTTGCCATCATAGCAACTTTCGTCATTCTGTTCGACCAGTTCCTAAAGGCCTTCTATTGGGATATGTCAAAACAGCTTGGCCCTTACGTAGGCTTGATAATAACCAACTGTATCGTTATGGGCCGAGCCGAAGCCTTTGCTCTGCAAAACCCACCTATTTTGTCCATTGTCGACGGCGTGGCCAACGGTCTGGGCTACGCTGTCGTATTGGCGATCATTGGGTTCTTCAGGGAGCTGCTGGGGACCGGAGAGATATTCGGATATGAGGTGCTCAGCGGTCAATGGTACACACCTAATCAACTGATGATTCTGGCCCCAGGAGCGTTTTTTGCATTGGGTATTGTCATCGGGATATTCAACGCTGTTAAAGGCCCGGAGCCTGAGGAGAAGAAATAATGAGTGAGACATCGGCATGGGTAATATTTATAGCAGCTATATTTACAAACAATATACTGCTGACGAATTTCCTGGGTATGTGCTCGTTTATCGCCTGCTCAGGCCAAATAAGAACATCCCTCGGGCTTGGCACGGCCGTTACTTTCGTTCTGACTATGACGACGATACTGAATTACGTAATCTATCATTTTGTCTTAGTACCTCTCGGCCTGGTACATTTGCAATTTATCGTTTTCATAGCAGTCATTGCGGCCTTCGTGCAATTAGTCGAAATGTTTGTCGAGCGATTCAGCCCCCGGCTGTACTTTGCATTGGGCATATTCCTGCCTTTGATTACAGTCAACTGTGCTATTCTCGGCGCATCTTTGTTTATGATTATCCGCAAATACAGTTTTATACAGTCCGTTGGATTTGGTCTCGGCGCGGGAATCGGCTGGGCCGTGGCGATTGTGCTGTTAGCCGGGTTGAGACAGAGAATGAGATACAGCAATATCCCGGAGCCGTTCCAGGGCGTCCCAATAGCAATGGTTGTTACCGGCGTGCTTGCTATGGCGTTTATGGGCTTCGCGGGGATGGTATCAATTCAATAAAGTGACTGCCAGCCGTGCCGGAGCCAAGGCTCGGCAGGAAGTGAGCTAAAATGAGCTAAAGTGACTAAAGTGAGCTTAAGATTCAGGCTATCAGTGTATCAGGTTATCAGGACATCAGGCTCGGGCTACATAGCCTTCGCAAAGTAGCATTGGTTTTTTCTGATACCCTGTTCTGATGATAACCTGCATCCTGATTTCCTGTTTTACTGATATCCATAATTTAGACACTTTAGGCACTCTTAACTATAGGGAGTACATGATGATTTACTTGTTGTCGGTAATATCGTTCGCAGGCCTAACTGTGGCACTGGCAGCGATGTTAATGATTGCCGAGCGTTTGCTGATAAACTACGGCATCTGCAAACTTGATATTAACGCCGGTGAAAAACCACTCGAAGTTGATGGTGGTCAGACACTGCTGGCCAGTCTTTACGCCAATGAGGTTTTTATACCGTCGGCGTGTGGAGGCAAAGGTACCTGTGGACACTGCAAGATCACCGTTCCAGCCGGTGGTGGGCCTGTGCTACCAACCGAGACACCCTTGTTGACCCGTAAGGAGATTCGGTCGAATGTTCGCCTCGCTTGCCAGGTCAAGATTCGCGAAAACATATATGTCCGAATACCGGAAGATTTACTTAATGTTAGGATGTACACTACTACGGTAGAGAGTTCTGTTGATCTGACATACGACATGAAAGAAATACGCTTGCGACTCAACGACCCTCCCGACATTTCACATCGACCCGGCCAGTATGTCCAGGTTCAGGCCCCATCGCCGGATGGACCAGTCTTCAGGGCCTACTCAATCAGTTCCCCTGTTTATGAACCAGATATTGTCCAACTGGTAGTCAGGCTGGTTCCGGGTGGCATCGGTTCGACCTATCTGCACAATGTAAAGCCTGGAGACTATGTTAATTTTACTGGACCTTACGGTGAGTTCTGGCTCAACGGAGACCCATCTGTGGAAATTATATGTGTCGGTGGAGGCTGCGGCATAGCACCGATAAGGAATATCATTTATACTCTTTATGAGCGGTGGCCCGACCGCGCCTGCTGGCTGTTTTTTGGATGTCGAGCCACGCGTGACGTCTTCTACCTTGAGGAATTTGAGAAACTGGCCAAAATGCATCCCAATTTCCATGTAGTCTATGCGCTGTCAGACAAACTTGGTGAGGACGAGAAATGGGATGGGGAGACGGGCTTCATTCATTTATCGGTTGACAAATATCTCGAGCCCGGCGTTCGACGACAAGCATTTCTCTGTGGGCCGCCGCTGATGATTGAGGCGGTTACAAGGGTGCTTAAAGAAAAAGGAACAAGTGACATCTTCTATGATGAATTTTAGGCACGTTGTGTCCGTGTTGTCAGATAAGACACCCGAAAAACTTTTTAATTTTATGAGGTGAATTATAGAGAAAGCTGAGATTCTGATTGTCGGCAGCAACGCAGATCTCTACTTTTTATGCCGGAGTGGTTCACCTCGCTGCAAATTGCAGAAAAAAAGAAGCCTTGAACAGCTATCTGAAATGCTCTCGGGCGATCATCTCAGCAGCCCGCCCTACTGCTTCCTTGACAGCATTTGAAAGCCCCGGGCTCACGCTTTCACATTCGCCAGCCACTTGACAAGCAACTACGATGACTTCTATACTGCAAAGGTCCCGGAGCTCGCGAAGCAAATTCGATGTGGGTACTTGGTGCAAGGAAAAGTCGTCGAGCTTAGCCTTCGGAAAAGATTCGATGTCCGGGGAAAAGAGCTCGCCCGGCTTGCGACCACAATCCATCGCGTCTATAATGATGATTTTCGACGGTTTCTTGTCGGCAAGTATGGTGTCAAAGAGTATCTCTCGAACTGAAGTTCCGGTATCCAGGACACAGATTTCAGCGGGAACTTTGAAGTTGTGCTGGAGGTGCTGAGCCACAGCCGGCCCAAACCCGTCGTCTCCAAACAATACATTGCCACATCCCAAGATGAGAATGGATTTATCGTACCACTCCGGTCCCATTTACCATAAACCTTATTCTGCTGACGTTTTCCTGTTTTGAATGATGGGTCCTTTTTCTGGTTCGCTGGAATTTATTTGTCAATCTTCAACAACAGGATTAAGTACTTATTCCAGCTGATTCTTCAATGTGCGAAAAATATCGTCAGTTATCAGTCAGCCGTGCTACTTCCATGTAAGAGCTGAGCCACTTTGCATATTAAAACATCAAAATCCACAGGCTTTTCCAGAAAATCAGTCACTGGTAGCCAACGGTCATCGATGTCCTTAGGACCAAACCCGAGCGGGAATTTGGTATTTATAGCAGTCAGCATCAGGATTGGAATATCCTTGAGCTTTTCGCTTTCGTGGCGCATGAAGCGTGCCAATTCAAATCCAGCAGAGGCGTCTTCGGGAAACATAACATCCAGAATCGCCAAATCCGGAGGTTTGTTTTCCATACTTTGCACTGCATCATCAGTATCCAGCTCAACCTGGACGTCGTGTCCTTCTTTACGTAGGACCGTTGCTGTAGTATTGGCGAAATCTTCGTCATCATCCACAATCAAGAGATAGGCCATTTCGTTTCTCCTTTCTTATCACTGCCCAAGCCTTCATCTGAGGCAGGGAATTTAAGCTCAAACTTTGTACCGAAACCCGGTCGACTTTCCACTCGGATACGAATTCCGTACAATTCAGCTACGTGCTTGACAATAGCCAAACCCAATCCGGAAGACTCTTTGTTGTGCTGCACGGATTCTTTGGTACGGTAGTGCTCCTCAAAGATACGAGGTAACTTTTCCGCTGGAATGCCTATTCCGTTATCGGTAATAGTGACAATAGGCTCCGAATTCGGGCCTCTGTAGCAGGAAATATGGACCTGCCCGTTTCTATGTGAATATCTCACTGCATTGGACAGGAGATTGATAAAAAGCATCTTGAAGTGGTCTTCAACACCAATCATTGCTACCGGCCTTATATCTGTTTTGAATACAATACCGTGTTCACGAGCTATGGGAGCAACTTGAGATTTACACCACAGCAGCAACTCTGTTGAAACTATCTTAGTCCGTGGTAGAGACTGCTGGCTGGTTGAGCTTAGATTAGCTAACTGGAGCATCTCCTGGATTTCTGCAGTCAGTCGCCGAGATCTCGCTGTGATCCGCTGTATCACCTGCAATGCCTCGTCCGGAATATCACCGCAATATCCCTGTAGCAGAAGTTGCGCGTTGGAATAGATCGCGGCAAAGGGGGCTTTTAACTGATGGGTCGTGGCGAGCATATGTCGGGACCGTTCTTCCTGGGCAGCCACAAGGCGGCGGTTGGTCTCAGCAAGCTCGAAATCCCTCCGGCGCACCATTGACGATAGATGGGAGGCAAGATACCATACGACCAACCATATTCCGATGGCGAAAAAGAAGTTCACCATCAATATCACCCTTACCGGCGCAGTATTCTGTTCATGGAATGACCCTGTAAAAATACTCATCGAAGGCAGTATCTTCAGAACATATTCTACAGTGATACACACGGCAAACATGCCAATAGCCAAGATAGTTACAATCAAACTCTGCCTGCGTGAGAAGAACACACAAGACAGAACAATGTGAAAAAGATATGCGAATGCTATATTCGTCTCCAGGCTCCCGACGAAGTAAACAACCCCGGTGAGGACTACTAAATCCGCAATGATCTGGCCCCAGAGATTAGACATAGTGCTAATCCAAGAGGTCTTGGTCCGAACAAGGAATAGAAAAGCAAGATTGTACAGTATCAAAACCCCAGCCGTTACGAAGGGCCATGCCCCAGGAGGACGTATTCCGAAGTAATCAATCGACCTGGGAAATAAACCGAATATGCCATAGAAGACAAGAGTTGCGATTACTAACCATCTGACCCGACAGAACCACAATGCATTTTGCACGAGCAGAGATTCCGGCAGAGTTCTTTCCGAGTCTTTGATCTCAGCATCGGCAGGCAGCTCCTGTGGCAAAGGAAGTTCATAAGCAGCTGTCTGAATATTCTCATCCGAAACCATTAGAAATAATCTCTTTGCGAACTTTCTTCCTAAATTCTCGACCCTTCGCACGGTACCCGTGCGGGCAATTGGGCGCTCAATACAGTTCTGTGGCAAAAGAGGGTCCACAGGAAAACCGATTAGCAGCCCAGGATTTCCTGGACAGTCTGGGACATATTCCAGAAGTCTCTCCCGAGATTTCGGACCATAATCAATTATACTTCTCTCTATAACATAATCGCGCTCGTCTGGCAAGTTTTTGTATATTCACACAAGCAGGACGAAGACTCTCTGAGGCCTGCACTAAAGCCCTTAAACCCCCTATCAAAAAGAAATCCCCAGAGGTAAATTTCTCAATTGGCCATCGTGTCGATTACTTTTCCGTTAGCATCCCGTATCTCAAGCTTCACAGCTATACTGCCGTCGAGCTTGTGTGTTGCACAGGACAAGCACGGATCGTAAGCACGAATAGCCATTTCAACCTTGTTGAGGATACCCTGGTCGTAATTACCGTCTTTGATCAGTGTTTTTGCTGCCTGCTTAACGGACATGTTGATTGGCGCATTGTTGTGAGTCGTACCCACAATCAGATTGACGTTGGTAATCAGCCCGTTCTCATCTGTCTCATAATCGTGGATCAGAGTACCTCTGGGTGCTTCAACGCTTCCCACGCCCCTTGCTGCCCGCGGCGTGACCGGGACTCTTGTATCGGTGCTTGTTATCTCAGGATCGCTCAGTAATTCGGTTACCTTTTCGGCATTGTAAAGTAGCTCAATGAGTCTTGCCCAGTTATAAAGCAACGTAAGCTGAGACGGCCTGCCGAACTTCTCCCGGAATTCCTCAAGCTCTTTCTGGGCCAAGGGGGTACTGATTTTGTCACAGACATTTATGCGAGCGAGCGAATTTGTCCTGTAGATTGCCGATGGATTATCAAGGTCCATTGAGAATTCGCCCCAATTCTTGGCATACGGGAACTTCAGGTATGTCCAAGATTCGATGTGCTCACCAATGTGGTCTGTATAATCACTATACTCGAATTCTTCGTATGAACCATCTGGTTTCATCAATCGGGCTTTGCCATCGTAGAGGTCGAGCGTCCCGTCATCAGTAACAGTGCCGAGAAAGCCTGTATTGATGACACCCACCGTCTTTACGGCATCCAGATATTTAGGAAAGATGTTCTCCTTGGCGAATGCTATAGCGAACTTGGCAAACTCGAGGACCTCATTAGCCATTGGAACAAGTTTTTCCCGTTCGGCCTCGGTCAGAGGTTTGCTGAATCCGCCGGGTACCGCCGTAACAGGATGAATGG
>JBGVTO010000205.1:0-3067 GCA_041862635.1 Phycisphaerae bacterium
GTCAAGGGTGAAGATGTCCTTCTGCTCAATTGTAACCAAGTGTCCAACCTCGTTTTTCTCTACATTTTCTATCGACTCTTTAACACGATCCGGGTCTATGTCGTAGCCTACGGCCTTGCAGCCATACCTCTTGGCCGCTGTTACTAAAATCCGGCCGTCCCCACAGCCAAGGTCATAGAGCAAATCATCCTTTTTGACTTCTGCTAACTCCAGCATTTGTTCTACCACATCCTGCGGCGTCGCAATAAATATCACATCCAGAGCACGATGTATCGTGCCTTCCACCTTTATCTCTGGAGCGTTCGGCAGGACCAGCCAGCCCTCCTTTTCCGAGGACAGCTCAATCAATCCTAAATTCGGGGCATCAACAGACAATTGTAATACCGCTTTATAGGGGATTGTTGAGCCGGGCCTGCTGTTCAAGGATTTTAACAAACGCGCATAGATGACTTCATCCGGCAGTGAAACAACTTCCTTTCTGTTTGCCCGCACAGAAACTGAATAGATAGCAGTGGACGTAAGAAACGTATTACCTTCGCTTGTAAGGCTGTATTTTAGTCTCACTAACGGCAAGTCAGCCGGATAGGAATTATCAACCTCAACATAGAACAGAAGTGACGCATAGTCCAGCTTGACCTCCTGGAATCTAAGTCCTACCATTTCTGCAGTTGGCTTGTCAAATTGTTGAATTTCGGGGCTTGTTTCACAGCCTGTGAATAAAGCCGCCATCAATGTCAAAGAAAAAATCGGAAGTTGCATACCTCTCATAGTCTCTACTCCTTCCAGCATAGCTTAACATTCGTTGTTCTTTATAAACACAACCCACAATTATATTTCGCCTTTAAAGAATAATCAATATCAACGCCCGGGATTATTGTCTCAAAGATTGTATGATAGGTTGCCGGTGCTGCTACCAGCTGCTGGCTTCCAAACCATTTCTGCTGATGGGAAGCTCCGGTGAGCAAATCGGGAGCTCAAGCTACTGCTCCGACTTGCCTATGTACCATCTGCGAGGAACGTTTTCGCCGGTGGTTTCAGCAATCTCCGACACATGGCCGTCCAGCCAGCAGGTCATTGATATGCCGCGATGTCGAAAACACTCTTGAACCGTGTCATGCCACTGATCTCCAGACCAAGTGCTGTCGACAAAGCCGGTCCCACCCTGGCTGCTCGGACGCCATTGTGGTAAATTGATACGATCTCCGGGCCGGATGTGAAACATATCCCCGTTGTCGTCCAGCAGCTGCTCGATATGGTCCTGAAAAGCAATAACCTCGCTTTGATGTTTAAATTCAATGTCAATATTCTCATTTGTGATATAACTATTGAGACCGTACGAGCAATATTTGAAATACTTCTGCGCCTGTTTCCCCCATGGTGCCCCCCATTCCGGCCAATCATCCACTCGTTGTGTGGCGGGGCAGCGGAAGATTTTTTTGTTCTCAGCGTATGGAAAGTATGCAATCCCCCAGTATGCCAAAGAGTCATTTGGCCTATATGGTGTAACCTTGGATAGACGTAGATGTGCATTATCCCAGAGACCGTTATTTGGCGAGTTATGCGTCTTGCCGTCATGGTCGTCCGCGTACATTCGTAAGGCCAGTCCTAATCCTCCGACATGTACTTTGCAGACGGTTTTTCTCGCCTGTGCCCTCGCCGCCCTTAGAGCTGGCATAAGAATCGCAAGCAGCAGTGCTATAATAGCAATTACAACTAATAACTCGATTAAGGTGAACCCTGTTAGAAAACTCCAGTGTCGTTTCCGGACGTCTGTTTGGCTTCCCGCGAAGCGGGGTCCCTCCCCGTGTCTTTCGGGAAATCTTCCGCTTTTCCGATTGGGAATTCTTATTTCTAACGGGGTGAAGGCTTTTTGCCTTTCCATCCTGTTGCCTCCGGAAAAAGCTTTTTTACGCTGTGTCTGCTTATCACATAAAATAATACTAAAAACCATCACCCGATTTCAAGCTTTTTTTGCAAATATATCCAGGCATATTTTTGAAAGGGATTAATTCCGGGCGCTGTTCAACGTAGGGGGCAACCCCGCGTGGTTGCCCTGATGTGTTGTTGACATTACCAGGAATAGGGGGCCGGAAAAGGTAGGGTGTGCACTGCACACCTTAATCCTTCCATTCCAAATTCGACATTCCTTGTTCGATACCGAAGGTTCGCTTACGGCGAATTCGATATTCCTTTTCTTCATCCTGCTTTTCCCCAGCTGCATCCCCCCCGTCCTCTGCCGTTGAGATTGGTCCCTGCTATCCCCGTGCGAATGACGCCACCCAGGGAGGCAAGACCGGGGGCATGTCAATGCTTTCTGGGATAATGCGTTGCCAGCCAGCGGATATCGACATTGTCGGGGTCGCTCAGTCCGCTCATATCAGGATAGCGGAGCCCATTCCGTATTTCATTGGACCAGCGCTGCGTTCGCGGATCGTCCCAGGTCTTTTTCGCCGAATGGCCGTCCGCATACCCAAACATCGTCACATTGTTGTGAAAGACAGCGATGGTATCGATCAAGATGAACTGATACGGGTCGAACGCCCACGCATCCATGTTATAGTCCCGATTGTCATTTTCTTCGACAACGATGTAGGTAGAGCTGGCATTCTTCAGCTCCGTTATCCTGACCAGACGGTCGGCGCCCGCGGCCGACCCATACCTGCTGGTCAGTTCGGGAACCGGTGCGTTCAGATGATAAGGCCAGGAGTAAGTTCGGTAGCCGCCGGTGCCGCCATATCCGGGATAAGTCGGAGCTCTTACGAAACGCTTGTCAGTCGGACAATGCACCAGCTTTGCTTTCTTGTAGTACGGAAACAACGTCCCCGTTTCAATCCCGCGAATTTCCTCCTCAGCGGTAAAGTCGGATGTCTTCGCAGCCCCTGAGACAAGGTCCCTGGGCGGCCCGACCCAATCATACCGGGGACTGCCGGTATTGCCCGTCATCGGGCCGCACATGATGTAGTCATTGTCTTCGGCATACATCATCCAGGCCAGAACCAGCTGCTTTTCATTCATCAGGCAAACGGAAGAACCCGCCTGTTGTTTTGCGATGCTCAATGCCGGTATG
>JBGVTO010000206.1:0-11566 GCA_041862635.1 Phycisphaerae bacterium
TTGAAACTATGCATCTTCGCTGCTGTTTCCTGAAAATAGTCTGCCCGATTGAGACAGGTCTGTCAAGAAGAAAATTAGCATAACAGAGAAAATCTTTACAGGAACAGAGATTGCTTCGCACGTTTTAGTCACTTGCAGTAGCAATATTTTCTAATTAGTATCTGTTTCGGAAAACAAAAATTGAAAATGTCAACCCTGCGAAAGCAGGGGTCCAGAGCGAAAAAGCTGGATTCCTGCTTCCGCGGGAATGACAAATAATGCTTGCGCAACAGGAACTAATTATATCGAACTGAGCTTATCCCTATTCTCATAGACCTTTTGGATGGCATCGGCGACATCGTCCATATCCTCTTTAGTTCCGAGCAGAGGGCCTGAAGCCCAAATCATGACCATCTCCTGACAAACCTTATCGCAGTTGGGACAGAGGTTCTGCTCGCGGTATTTCTGAAGCCTCTTCTTGGAAAACATCTTCTGATAGACCTTCGTATTCAATATGTGCTCTACCCACGGCTCTTTATGTAATCCCTGCGCTATATATGGGCTGAGACTGATACCTTCGGCACTGAGGGCCTTGAGAAATTTGCTGCGGTCCGCATCGTCGAAGTGTTCTTTTCGGTACGTCATGGCATAGATATAAAAAGAGCCGCTCGTGGTACCTTCGTATAGTTTTTGGTTAGATATACCCGGAATATCTTTAAGCCTTGAGGTCAGATGGGCAGCGTTTTCATTGCGGCGGGCAAAGCGTTCATGGACACCAGGCCATTGGCCGAGCAGCACAGCCGCTTCGAATTCGTTCATCCGATATTTCGGCCCGATCACTTCGGTGCGTCCCCGGCGGGATGTGCCGTGGTTGTGGACGGTGTAACATTTGTCCATCAGCTCTTCGTCGTTTCCTATGACTGCACCGCCTTCTCCACAGGCAATTGTCTTGCTCGCCTGAAAGCTGAAACATCCGAGGTCGCCAATGGTTCCCAGCTTCTTACCCTTATACTCAGCGAGGTGTGCCTGCGCGGCATCTTCAATCACTTTCAAATCGTGCTTTTTGGCAATCTGCATAATTCTTTCCATATCGCAGGCCTGCCCCATCATGTGCACAGGCATAAGGGCTTTGGTGTTTTCGGTAACCCTTCTTTCCACGTCGTCCGGGTTAAGCTGATAAGATTCAGGGTCCAAATCAGCCAGGACAGGCAGTGCCCTGGCGGACAAAATGGAAGCTATCGTTCCCGGGTCGGTATAAGGTGAGGTGATGACTTCATCGCCTGGGCCGATTCCGAGCGCTTCTACACAGGTGTGCAATGCCTGCGTGCCGGAGCCGGTGGCCACGCAGAACTTCGTCCCTATCAATTGGGCAAACTTCTTTTCAAGTGTGGGCACAGTACCTGACTTAGACTGGATTCGACACCATATCCTGCTCTTCGTGGTCTTCAATATCGAGTCAATAACATTTTCATCCCAGTACGGCCAGCGAGGCCAGGGTTTGTTTTTTCTGACAGGCTCACCGCCAAGTATTGCCAGCTTGCTGGCTTTTTTAGTTATGTTTCCGTAGGCGGGAATGGTCCCTGAGGTAACAGCCGCGAGCGAGCCTGCCGATGCTGCTATGAATTGCCGCCTTGTTAAATCGTTCTTATCCATTTTCTACCCCTTTCATCGAATGTTCCTTACGGTATGAATACAGCTTACGCTGTAATTATAACACCACGGGCCGCTCGAAGTGAACGGAAAAAGTGCCACAGGCAAGTAATTATGCTTAACTCTACCCCTTTGGGGGTGGATGAGATGTTGAAATTGGCTTTGAATTGGGTTTGTATTGGGTTTGTTTTTCCTGACTCCCCGCAGCCATTTATTTTCATAATCCTCTGTGTAATAGATGTTTACGTTCATTTTGGCCTTTGAAGAACTTGGGTTTGAATTGGGTTTGTATTGGGTTTGTTTTTCCTGACTCTCCGCAGCCATTTATTTTCATAATCCTCTGTGCAATAGATGTTTACGCTCATTTTGGCCTTTGAAGAAATTGGGTTTGATTGGGTTTGAATTGGGTTTGAATTGGGTTTGTTTTCACCAAGTGTCCAATTGGCAATATTTTCATAATCCGTTGTGTTATATGATTTTACGTTCATTTGCAATCCGCCTACGGCGGACAAGATTGGGTTTGTTTTGCATAAAAAGGGTTGATTTGTAGAGGGTCCTCGACAGATGTAGAGGGCCGAGGAAAGTTGACAGACGACAGATGACAGACTACAGAATAAAGACGATTGATGATAAGTTTTTGTTGCATAAGGAGTTATCTGGTAGTTGGAAATCCGAAATCCTAAGCACTAAATCCTAAACAAATTCAAATTACACAAATTTAAATGTTCAAAACCTTGTCTGGCTTGACAGATAATGATTTTTGGCGTGTCCAGCACAAAATTACGGCAACAACCTATTTGGTGCGGGACGATTCGTGCGGTTCTCCGCTATATCTGCCGCCTACTGGCGGTTTGCGTTAGCCTGCTGGCTAACATAGGGGTATTATACCAAATTTCGAGTTTGATTTCAAGTAGATTTGAAAAAAATCTCCGAGACTCGGCACTGTATTCTGGATTCTCGATAGTGAGGAGTGAGCTAAAGTGAGCTAAAGTGCCTACGAGTGTGCTAAAGTTGGATACTCCAGCCGTCGCTAGCCTTCTTCGCCATCCTCCTTCGCCAAGGCTACTAAGGAAACGGCTACGAAGGAAACAGCTATGGCGGACAAGCGATGCTGGATGCTCATGTTTGAATAAGGAGCAACGGGCTAAGTATTACGAGTTATGGAGAATTCCATCTAGTGCTGAAATTTAAAGCGCGTAGAAACTCGAACGTATCGCAGCACTTCACCCCAAGATCACGGCACACATCTGGTAAATGGCGATTTGCTCGACGTTTCTTTGGCTTAGATACCTCTGTAGTTACTACACATCTGCTCTCATTGTTTTTGAGGGCATGGGCTATCAAGAATGGATCACGACCTATCTTCACTACCTCATCGTCTGTGAGATCAGAGGCGTACCCCTGATCGGTTGCATGAGCAACGAGAGAGACATCGACTTCCTCTTGAAAAAGGAGCGCTGTTGAAATCTGGTCTTGCTTTGCCCACTTCGCAAGGTTGTCTTTCCCGTCACGAATCTCTTCATACACTTCGACGGGTATCTTTGCGTGACCATTCCCGCCGGCATTCTCGAGCCACTCCCAGAACTCGGGCACACGTTCAAGCGGGTAGTAATCCCGGTTTGCGTCAATAAGAACATTTGCATCAAGCAAATAAAGCAACAGAATCTCCCCTAAAACAATCTACCAGCGTCAAGAAGGTTTTGTACATTCTTAGCCTTGACGCCGAGCACTTTTCCCGCTTTCGATGTTGTTATAGCACCAGCACGCATCATAGAACTAACAAGATCAAGCAATGCTTTGCCTATACGATGTCGACGAGTGAAGTAGTAAGTTGGTCCGTGCCTTTCTTGCTCACGTGCCATTATTCGTTGCTGGTTGCGTTGATCAAGCCACATTCTTCGAAAGGTCTCACTCAAGGATTTCCAGCTCTTAAAGTCGATAGTACCAATTCGATACAGTTTATAGGCGACCATAGAAGCACTAAGATTCCGGTTCCTCACAAATTCACTGATTAAACTCTGAGCTGATTCTAAATTTGTCCTGTTGCTAACGTCAAGCTGTTCAAGCTCTGAGGTGGGCAACAAGAACTCACTCGCAACATCGTTACAGAACTTTTCAATTGAGATTTCCGCCCTCAAGCCGCTAACGCCAGTCTGCCCAAGCCAAATATGAACCAGCTCATGAAATAAAGTAAACGACCATGCTGAATGAGCGTCTTGGTCATTGATTACGACAAATGGTGCTATATCATCTGCGAGAGCGAATCCGCGAAATGTCTCCAAGTCTAATGCGGTATGATAGCTTCCAAGGTTACCAATGAGTAGCACGAATATTCCCGCAGCCTCGACTCGATCACGTAGTAATCTGAAGGCATCGGAAGCAGAAGTCTCGCCACGAAATTCGGCTATATCAATCTGAATTGTCTCTTGGATGGATGATAGAACTGCGGATACTCCTTGAGACATTCGCAGCGACCCAACGAATGGAAGAGGTTCCGTATCCTCCTCATCTTCGAGCATTGCTCGAACCATACTCTGTCGAGCCTTTACATCGCGAATCAGGGCATCCAACAACGCCTCATCAGCGTCTGAGTAATCCTCCGGAAGTGTTCGGAAATCCTGACCACGGTCACCTTTTCGGGGCGGGGCTGTCATGTAGAAGGTCAATAGTGGTCGTCGATACTGTTTTGCCATTCTCGTAAGAAGAGAGCGAGTGGGATGATCGTCACCAGATTCCAAAGCAGAAAGTCGATCAACAGCAGATACACCTCGTGCTTGATGAAGCTTAAGCTTCTTTGCAGCTTCCTCCAAGGTTAGTCCTGCTGTTTCTCTAGCCCAATGTATTATGTCCGGATTTACTTTTGGCATTGGTGTTTCAGATATATGTTTTTCATTTTAATTAATAACATCAATTCAGTTGCATGTAAAGTCTACGCAATCATAGTAGACATTACTTATTTCTCCCTTTCATTGAAATCTGTTTGTATCTCGCATAGTATTCTCCCGACAGATGCGGCAAAGGCATATAGAATTTCAGATTTTAAATTTCAAATTTGAGATTACCGGCCTTTTTACCTCTGTTTCTTTGTATCTTTGTCCCGAAATCTCTGTATGGTTGACTCTGCGGTTTTGTAGCCAGTTCTTTCGTCTATGGCCATCCACAAGATATATATTATCAAACGTGAGTCTGTGTGTCAACAAGAATAGTGGTGGGGCGAGCCCCACCCTACGATTTTGGTTGTTTGTCACGTATTTTCCGGGGGAATGGAAGGGACAGAATCTAATTGTGAACGGTCGATTGGACTGGTATCCTGCCGGAGACAGCGGTAGAATAGGCTGATATAACCAGATATGAGGATTAGTAGTCATGAGAAAATACATTGCATTAAGATCAAATATGTCAGTTTCGGTTGTTTTGTTAATCGTACAGGTCTTATGCCCGGCTACGGCCCAAGTCGGCGCTGAGACGAGCCCGGCCGGTCAGGCTGTGCTCAAAGGAGGTTGTGCGAAGGTAAATATCACTTCTCCATTAGGGATTCCGCTTATCGGCTCAAAAGGTAAACCGAGCGATGATATACTCGATGAGCTCTATGCCAAAGCGCTGGTTCTTAATGACGGAAGCACTACTTTGGCAATTGTCTCTGTCGATTTATTGTACTCACCTCTGGAAGAGATTACCAATCCGGTACGAAAGATTATCAAAGACAAAATCGGCATCCCGGAACAGAATGTTTTTATCTGTGCCACCCACACGCATTCCGGGCCGGAAGTTTTTACCAGAAGTAAGCTCAGGCCGGAGAAGGAGGTTCCGGCGTCTGAGATTGACCAATCCTATCTTCAAACGCTGATAAGAAAGACGGCGAGTTCGGTAATGCTTGCCTCTAAAAATTTACAGGACGTTAAGATAGGTGCGGCAAAAGGGCAAATTCCTGAAATATTATATAATCGGAGGCCAAAACTCGCTGATGGTTCGGTAAAAATGGCGTTCACTCTTCCGCCGGAAGTTACCGCAACAAAGAAAATAGAGACAGACCGCGACGGTGACGTGAAAGTGACGTTTACCTTTCCGGATGAGAAGGAAGATTTGGATTTCGGGCCTATTGACCCTGAGGTTTGCGTGCTCAGAGTCGAGGATATGGACGGCAGAATAATCGGTTCGCTTGTCAATTTTGGCTGCCATCCTGTTTGTATATATCCGTATTTGAGTACGACGATATCGGCCGATTACCCTGCATACACAACGAAGGTTGTCGAACAGATGGAGGGAGGGATTTGTCTTTTTGCTCTCGGGCTGGCGGGGAACACGGTTCCTGTCCGTAGAGGAGTAATACCCCGGCAGCAAATCGGTAAGGCCCTAGGGGGCGAAGCGCTTAGAAGACTTCAGCTCGTTTCTACCGTAGGCGATGTCACCTTAAATGCGCTAAAAAAGGAAATTAGATTTCCCATAAAGACAGATTCCTCATCGGATAAACCCAAAGACGTTGACGAAACAAACTATATCACCACAGAGATACAAGTTTTGAGGCTTGGTGATATTTATATTCTGGGGCTGCCCGGAGAAATTCTGGTGGAAGTTGGTCTGGAGATTAAAAAAAGAGCCGGTGTGGAAAAGCTTTTTGTTATCTCAGTCAGCAACGACGCAATCGGCTATGTCTGTCACAGCCAGTCCTACGAAGAAGGGGGATATGAACCGGTTTCCGGAACCAACCTGGCAAAAGGGGCCGGCGAGATTATGATAAAGGAGGCTTTAGACCTCATCAACCGGGCAAAGTAACAAGAGATAATACCAATTGTAATTAAAAGTTGCGCTTTACATAAAGAGCAGCGAACCATCCCCAAGCTACGCTTGAGGCTGCCACCCTTTTGTGCCAAGCACAAGAAGCCACCCTTTTGTGCCAAGCACAAGAAGCGCAGTAATTAAATGCAATTGGCATAATGCCTTTGACCCGAATCGCTGGAACCTTAGTTGCTCTTCGCAGCCCGTACACTGTTGACCAGCTCGTGCACCTTATCTATTACGCGCTTTTCGACCGAAGGTGCAAAGGGACCTGGCAAGTTGGTGTATCGCATCGCGCCGCCGCCTTCGTAGCCACCTTCCTGCAAGACGCGAAGCGAAGGTAAATAACCGAAAACATCGTTCGAGTAGCCGGCCACCCAAAGCGTCGTGCCGGCCAGCTCAGTTTTCAGACGCAACGAATAGTCAACCACCACTTCACCGGACAACGCCACCATAGTCAGGTCGTCGCCGAATTGAATAACCTGCACCAAATACGGATACTCTGTGCGAATCTTGCCGGTTTGCTCCAGCTCCTTCAATAGCACTTCCGCGTGTCGGCGTTCGTACTTATTACTTGATTGCGATTCTTTTTCGAGCTGCTGACGGCCGGGCGGTTCGGCAAACTCAAGAGTAACTGTTTCCAGGACCGACTGAATTGGTCCCCGAACTGGCGTTGCTCGCCAGAGAAGTGCTGCTTCGACCCCATTGGCCAAAGCGCGCCCATGCTGCTGTGCCAGTTCCAGCGTACCACGAGGGTATGGGTTTTGGTCGCCGCCACAGCCGGCTATAAAAAAGGCAGTTACCTCAGGGTGTGCTTCTTCCAGGTATAACTGGGCGAAACCGGCGTAGTCACCACAGAATTCGTAGAAGCTAAGAGTAGTATTATGACAGGCGTATCCGAAGACGACGGCCTGTAATTCGCCTTGGGGATTATCAATCCGAAGAACAGGGACATCATGGTCAACCGGCCCATCGGGATTAGCACTGATAACATAGCCTTGTTCGGTCTTTAATCGCCTGTTCATAGCAAAGCCCGCCTTGGCGTGAGTGTATGCCAATCGTGCCGGAGCTAAGTTCTCTATTGCCTGACCGATTAGCGTCAGCAGTTTCTGCTCCAAAGTTTCCATATACTGCCGACTTCGTTTAATCTGCTCCGGTGACAGGTCGTAAAAGGAGTCTCCGTAAATAGAATCCTCCATTTCCTTGACAACCGGACCGCAATGCGTGTGGGAGGCGTTTAGCAGCAGGTTCTCAGGGGGCAGTTTATAGCTCTGCTCGGCCTGTTTTTCCATCCAGTCGCGTAAGGGGCGGGGAATGCCCAATAAATCGACGGTGACGATTACAAGTCTGGTGCCCTCTGAATCTTCAAGTGCGAGGGCCTTGGCGTGCAGGTCGTGGACCTTACCCTCCGATGGTTTTGTCCGCGCTGCGTAGCCGGACATCCACATCGACTGGGCCGGCGTGATGACGGTTGTGGCGATGCCGGCTTTCCATTTCTCCTGCTCAGGAGTTGTCGTGGTGCCGGGTGCTTCAGCCGCTTTTAGATATGACAGGCTGGCTGGGCCGGTCAGACACAATAACATTATCCAAATTAAAATTACCGATTTGATAGGCCGAAGTCTGACGGTTTGACGATTCATTTTGATACTCCTCATATTTCTTTGTAGCCTGTTGCCCGGCTGGGTCACCGGATGCTCTTATAATATTCTGCTAATGATACCAGATCTTCAGTACAATTCTAAGCTGTTTTATGGAAATTATATTTTCGGATTTCGAATTTAACATAATTGAACAATTTGCCATTCAGCTTATTGGCGGCACTTTCGGTCTTGCCCTGTTAGAAGTCTGCCCGGAGTGTTTGACAGTACCTGGTACCGAATTACTTCTAACGGGGCTTGCAGGGTTATCTTTCAAGCTCTATAATGTCCCCGATAACTGATATGGGAGGTATATAAATGTTAGGTCTTAAACTTATTGACTGGGCGGTCATTATCGTCTATCTGGTAGGCATCACCTTCATCGGCCTGTGGGCGGTAAAAAAAGTCCGCAGTGCCGCCAGTTTCTTCATCGGCGATCGTAAGTTCGGGAAAGTGATGATGGCGTTCTTCATGTTCGGCTCCGGGACCCATTCCGACCAGGCGGTCAGCGTGGCCGCAAAGACCTACCGAGCCGGCGCCTCCGGTATCTGGTATCAGTGGCTATGGCTTTTCGTAACGCCGTTCTTTTGGCTGATTGCACCTTTTTTCCGCCGAATGCGGGCCATAACAACGGGAGATTATTTTGAGGTCCGTTATGGCCGCAGCGTCAGCGGCCTATATGCAGCGATGGGGATTTTGCCACTTCTGGTTGCCATCGGAGTTATGTTAAAAGGCTCCGGGGCGATGGTCGAGGCCGTCTCCGGTGGTGCTATAAGCTCCAATCTTGCTATCATAGCGATGACGGTTATGTTTGTCATTTACGGTGTTGCCGGCGGACTCAGTGCAGCTATCGCAACCAACTTTGTCCAGGGATTGCTGACCGTTGTCCTGTCTTTCCTTATCCTGCCGTTTGCATTGGACAAGGTCGGCGGTATGAGCGGTTTGCGGCAATCAATCTCCGATCCGGATATGCTTTCACTTGTGTCACCGGGAGAGATTACCCTCTTCTATATCATCATCATTGCCTTTAATGCTCTGGTCGGCTGGGTAACTATGCCTGAGACCATGGCAAACTGTGCGGCTGGCAAGACGGAAATGGAGGGAAGAACAGGTGTTACCGTAGGCATCTTCGGCAAACGGATATGCACTATTGCCTGGATGCTGACGGGCCTGTGCGCAGTGGTAATGTACACCCAGCTTGAAAATGCTGATCTGGCTTACGGCAAGATGGCGCGTGACCTGCTGCCCGGTATTGCCCCCGGATTGATTGGATTATTCATTGCGTGTATGCTCGCCTCTATTATGAGCACCTGTGATTCGCTGATGGTGGTTGCTTCAGCGTTGTTTACCGAAAACATCTACAAAAAATTCTTTGTGGCCAGCAAGGCCGATAGACATTACACCCTCATCGGCCGTATCGCATCCGCCCTGGTTGTGTTCCTGGGTATCTTTGTTGCCTTCAACCTGGAGAGCGTCGTAAGGGGCCTGGAATTCTACTGGATGGTATCAGCTCTTATGGGAATTGCCTTCTGGATTGGGCTTTACTGGCGCCGTGCAACGGCAGCCGGGGCCTGGGCCGCAACCCTAACCAGTTTGGGCGCATTTATTTTCACCAGCACGAAACCCTTGGGCGTTGTCCCCTGGGATTTCAATGCACACTTTGCCGACAAGCTGCCGGCCTTTATGCTGTGGGATGGCAAGCTCTACCTGCCCTGGCAGATGATTATTTATTTGAGTGCCGGTTTTGTCGTTCTGGTTGTGGTCAGCTTATTTACAAGGAGAGTCTCAGCGGAAAACCTGGACAGGTTTTATGCCTGTTTGCGAACGCCTATCGGCCCTGATGAACCGGAGACCGAGCCATTTACGCTCCCGACAGGTGTGGAACCAGCCGAGCGAAAAACGCTCATAGACCACCCTGATTTTGAAATACCCAGGCCCACTATGGTTGGTATTTTCGGCTTCCTCGCCGCGTGGGCAGGTGTGGCTATATTGATTGGTGCGGTTTATTGGATAATTGGATAAATGGTTAATTGGTTAAATGGTTAAATGGTTAATTGGTTAATTGGTGTCCACTCACCACTCACCAATAACCACTCACCAATTACCACTCACCACTATGAAAGGAGTTTGGTTATGAAACGAAATGCCTTTTTATTCATATTATCTCTTTGCCTGTTGACGGTGCTGTTTTCCTGTGCCGAGAAAGAGGAAGGAAAACTGACAGATACCACCACCGGCGGTAACTTTAGGCTTATGATTCTCAATCCGGGACATTATCACGCGGCACTGGTCCAGAAAAGTATGTACGACCAGGTTGCTCCTGTCGCTTACGTTTATGCCCCGGACGGCCCAGAGGTGCAGGAATATTTAAAACGCATCGAGAGTTTCAATACTCGCCCGGAGAATCCCACCAATTGGCAGGAAGAAGTATATATCGGGGATGACTACCTCGAAAAGATGTTAGCTGAAAAACCCGGCGATATCGTTGTTATGTCCGGCAACAACCAGAAAAAAACTGAGTATATCAATTCCGCCGTCGATGCCGGGCTTAATGTCTTTTCCGACAAGCCGATGTGCATTGATGCGGAGGGCTTCAAGCTTTTGGAACAGGCCTTTGCGACGGCAGAGAAAAAAGGAGTATTGCTTTACGATATTATGACCGAACGTTTCAATATCCTCTGCATTCTGCAGAAAATGTTCGTGCTCAATAAAAACGTGTTCGGAGAATTGGAAAAAGGCTCCGTGGATGAGCCGGCGGTCGTGAAGGAAAGTGTGCACCATTTCTTCAAATACGTTTCCGGCTTACCTATCAAACGGCCCACCTGGTATTTTGACACCGCCCAGCAGGGCGAGGGACTAGTGGACGTGACAACGCACCTTATAGACCTGATGATGTGGACGTGTTTCCCTGATGAGCCAATCGATTACCGAAAAGACATCGTGATGAAAGAGGCCAGGCGTTGGCCGACAATGCTCACACGGCAGCAGTACGAAAAGGTAACAAGGGCGCCGGATTTTCCGGAGTTTCTGAAAGACAAGTTGAATAGCGAGGGAGTCCTGCCCTATTACGCCAATGGAGAAATGATTTACACTATGAAAGGCGTGCATGTGAAGCTGGCGGTGACGTGGAATTTCGAGGCCCCGCAAGGCGGTGGAGACACGCATCATTCGCTGTTCAGGGGCAGTAAGGCGAATGTCATCATCCGGCAGGGTAAAGAACAGAACTATCGGCCGGAGCTTTATGTTGAGCCGGCCCCGGGCGCCGGTGCCGAGGAGCTGGCAGCATCTCTGGAAAAAGCGGTCGCTGAGCTGCAAAGTAAATACCCGGGCCTGGCATTGAAACGACAGGCAAATTCCTGGCAGGTGCTGATACCCGATGAGCATCGAATCGGGCACGAGGCCCACTTCCGAATAGTTACCGAAAAGTACCTGCAATACTTAGCTGATGGAAAGCTGCCGGAGTGGGAGGTGCCGAATATGATAGCTAAATATTACATTACCACAAGGGCGCTGCAGTTAGCGCA
>JBGVTO010000207.1:0-24071 GCA_041862635.1 Phycisphaerae bacterium
GTGGAGTTAGACGGCCAGGGACGATTGCTCCTGAATGAAAGACTACGAAAGAGGGCGGGATTGAAAGACCAAATTACACTTATCGGTGTCAGAGACCATATCGAGCTGTGGAACAGTGAAAGCTGGGAACAATATCTTTCAGATAATATGGCTCAATATCAGAAACAGGCGTCGCAGGCACGACAGATTGTCCTGCAAGAGCAGAGCGAAGATATGTAATCTTTAGAATGGAGGCAGAATGATTGGAACGGATTCGAATCATTGTCGTATTGTTGCCGGAAGTCTCGTCGGTGAAAGGGAGGTTGATGAACGGACCTTCGCCTCCCTGGCAATTCTCGGAGAACGGTTGGAACGATTGAAGGAAATCGACGAGACTTATTCCGGCATTGAATTTTCGCCGGATGTACAGAAACTTAAAAGGCGGAAGAACACGATAAATGTTGTCTGACATGTAATGTGTAATGCGTGTTGAGTATTGCGGCCCCGTGCATCTGAGACCGGTACGATATACGCGATATTGTATATGCGATACGATAAAAGTGAATGGCTCGATAATAGAGCATATTCCGGTTCTCGCTGAGATATTGACCGAGCAGATAAAATTGCCACCGGATGGCATAATGGTCGATGCGACCATAGGACATGGAGGTCATAGTTTTCTGTTCGGCAAGACCTTGGGCCCTGAGGGAGTTATCGTAGGCCTGGATGTTGATAAGAACGCTATCCAAAGGGCCCAATTTAAATTAAAAGACCTTGCCTGTAAGATTATTTTGCTCCATTCAAATTTTTCTCGAATCAGAGAGCAAGTCCATAGGCAGGATATAGATAAGGTTGATTTCATATTGGCCGATTTAGGGCTTTGTTCGACGCAGTTGGCTGACAGCCGGATGGGGCTCAGTTTTCTTCAAGATATGCCGCTGGATATGAGAATTGACAAAAGATTAAAGAGCACCGCTGCCGATATAGTTAATAAGGCAGATGAAAAATCCCTGGCTGATTTGATATACAAATTCGGCCAGGACAGGGCCTCACGGCGAATTGCACGCTTTATCGTGCGGGAACGAGAAAGTGGGCCGATAACAACGACCGCCCAGCTGGCAAAGATAGTCTGCAAGGCGCTGGGAAGTGCCCGGCGAGGCCGAAAAAGTAAGATACACCCGGCAACCAGGACTTTCCAGGCCCTGAGAATTGCGGTCAATGACGAGCTGGAGAATTTGAAGAAGCTGCTTGCTTCGGTACCGGAGCTGCTGAACAAAAATGGTTGTATAGCAGTCATTAGTTATCACAGTCTGGAAGATAGATTAGTTAAAAACGATTTTAAGCGAAACGAAAAGGACAGTATTTACAGGGTCATTACGAAAAAACCGATTGTGCCGACAAGACAGGAAATTGCCGAAAATCGTCGGGCAAGAAGCGCAAAATTAAGGATTGCACAGAAAAAATACGCGACAGAAAATGGAGTTTCATTATGACTTCTGATGCCAAGATTGGGTTGCTGTTAGGTTTAGTCTTTATATTTATAATTGCGTTTATAATTAACGGCCTGCCGCGCTTTCGCAGTAACACGAACAATAATGAGCTGACAACTAATACGGTCAGCTCGCCAGATGACTCGATGGGTATTGCAGCTAAGGAACGTAAAGCTCAGGCAGTGTTCGACCGTGTGGGGCGGCTCACACAAGAACGTGCTGATGAAGTGCCGGTCGTCTCAAAGAACGAGGGAGCAGTTCGCTTCGAAATGCCCTTGCCGGAAGGCACTTCGGCTGTGAAGGATGACTTGATTGTAGAAACTCCCATTGACAGGATCAAGCCGTCTGCTCTGTTGTCGGAAACCAATGAGAAAAACAAAGTCAATAAACCCAGGTCCGTCGAGCCGGCTTTACCAAAAACCTATATCGTTAGCGAAGGTGATAATCTGGCTATCATAGCACAAAAATTTTACGGCCCAGATGAGGGTAATAAGAAAATAAACGTTGCCCGGATATTCGAAGCCAATCGTAAACTGTTGAAATCACTCGATGAGATTTATGTCGGGCAAGAGCTTACTATCCCGCCGCTCATAGATAAAACCGACAGCGTATTTTCAGGGTCACTGTTCGAGAAAGTGAAATCCATCGGCCGAAAACTTACTTCGGATGAACCGCCTAAGGCACCCAGGACGGGACGGAACAAACAATACGTTGTACAGGAAGGTGATAGTTTATGGCGAATTGCTGTTGAGCAGCTTGGAGACGGCACTCGCTACAAGGAGATAAGTGAGCTAAATGCTGATATTTTAGGGAACGAGGACTATCTTGCTGTTGGGATGCAATTGAGAATACCTGCTCGATAAGAATGGCGGGTATGAAATAAGAAATCCGAAGTACGAAACAGTAATTGGTGAGTGGTTAGTAAGTTATCAGGAAAAGACAAATTTATCCTGATAACCTGGTATCCTGATACCCGCTACCTGGTTACCTGATATCCTGATAACCACTAACCAATTAACCAGTCAACTAATTAACTAATTATGCGGTCCCGATTTCACCTTGTTTTTGTTGTTTTTTATTTCACGGCTGTTTTGATTTTTGCTGTTTATCTGCGTAGTGTCAACAATCGGATTTTCTTTGACCTTTGCTCCTGCAGAGGCGAACAAAGCCGATTAAAACAGGAGCTTGGCACGAAACAGCTGCTATTGGAAGGTTTAATAAATCCCGCTGCGCTTTCGCGGCGATTTAACGGAATAAATACCAACGAATAAAAGTTGAAAAGCGTTCGAATTACCATTCTTTTCTCTTTGCTTCTTATCGGCGCATTCCTGGCGCTGGCAGGGCGGTGTTTTTATCTGCAGTTTCTGCGGAACGACCTTTATATTGGCCGGTATCTCGAACAAAAGCAGGGACGGCTTCCCTACAAGCCTCAGCGCGGCGTGATTCTTGATTGTCGCGGCAGAGTGCTCGCAGCGAGCAATAAGGTTCAGTTCATTAAAGTTGAGCCTCGAAGGGTCAAAGACCCCAAAGATTTATCGAGCGAGCTCCAGCCGATATTGGATATGGGTGCGCACGAAATCTGTAAGCTTATCAACGAAAGCAACAACCCGGGATATGTAAAAATCAAGGCCGATGCCAAGCCGAGTGAATGTGATGCCGCCCGCAGAATTTCCAGCGCTGTCGGCGTTGAATCTGATTGGCAAAGACATTATCCGATGGGTCGATTAGCTGTTCATGCAGTTGGTTTTACGAGCCTTGATAATCGGGGGTTGGATGGCATTGAGTATCAATACGACAAACAGCTCAGCGGTTTGGCGGCACAGGATATATTCTTTGCAGACGTACGTCGCCGGCCCATTCGCCCGGCACCTCTTGAGCATAGACCGGCGGATAATAACAAACTGGAGAGGACCATTTTAACCAATGGCGTCGGGATTATTTTGACTATTGATGCTACAATCCAGCAATTTGCAAGAGATGAGCTTATAAAGCAATACGAAAACTACGAAGCCGAGTCGGCTGTGGCGGTTGTGGTTGAGCCAAAGACCGGGGCAATCTTGGCGATGGTATCGCTGCCTGATTTCGACCCTGCCCAGGCCCGTTCGAGTGACCCTGATAATCTCCGCAATCGGGTTTTAACCGATGAGTTCGAGCCGGGCAGTATTATCAAGCCGCTTGTAGCCGCGATTGCCCTTGATGCAAGCGCTGTAAACAAGGTTGAAAAGATATTCTGTGAAAACGGTAACTATTCCGGTAGAGGTTTTGGACGAATCGGTGAATATCAACACGGCTTTGGCGATTTGACCCTTCGTGAGATTCTGGTTGAGTCCAGCAATATAGGAATGGCAAAAATCGGACAGAGGCTCGGTAAAGACAAACTTTATAATGGGCTGAGACTTTTCGGTTTCGGCAAAAAAGCGGGGGTTGATTTGCCCGGCGAGGCTGAAGGACTGTTACGACCTCCATACAAGTGGACCGGATACAGCGTAACACGGATACCTTTTGGTCAGGAAATTACTGTAACTGCGATTCAGCTGGTTAGGGCTTTCTGCGTACTTGCCAATCGCGGTCGTATCGTTCGCCCATTCCTGGTCAAAGCAATTGTTGACAACCATGGAGAGATTACGGAGCTAAAACGGCCTCTGCCGCCGGTGGGTTACGTGCTCAAGCCGGAAGTCGCCGAATGGATTGTCAGCGATGCTATGGTCGGTGTGGTTAATGAAGGTACGGGTAAAAGAGCCAAATTAGACAAATGGCAGGTGTTCGGGAAAAGCGGAACGGCCAACATCGCAAAAAGCGATGAGCGAGGCTATTCGGACAGTGATTATGTGGCTTCCTTTATAGCCGGTGCGCCGGCGAAGGACCCGGCCATAGTGGTTTTGGTTTCAGTCCGCAAGCCGAACAAGAAGCTTGGCAAAGGCTATACCGGCGGAGTTGTGGCCTCTCCGGTGGCGGGTAAAATAATCGAAAAAACTCTTAATTATCTTGAAACAAGATATGCCCGAGCGAATTTCTGATGCACTAACGGAAATGGTGATTGATTAAATATTTACTCATTACCATTTACCAGTTAACATTTATCCATATCAGTTACAATTTATCGGTAATCAAATTTGAAAAAGAGGAAATGGCTAAGATAATTTATGCTGTTGCGGGGGAGGGATTCGGACACAGCAGCCGGTCTCACCTGATAGGGCAGAGACTTATCGATGCCGGGCACGATTGTATTTTTGTGGGGTCACAGAAATCACTGCTCTATCTGAAACAATATTTTGGTGAGCGTGTGAAGGAGATTTTCGGCCTTTCTTTTGCTTTTGTAGATGGACGAATTGACAAATCCCAGACTCTCAAAATAAACCTTCTGAAGCTGCCTGAGGGCAACAGACAGAATGATGAGCTTTTCAAAAAACATTTTGAGCCGTTCGAGCCGGAACTGGTGATATCAGATTTTGAGCCTTTCAGTGCGTGGTGGGCCTGGCGAAACAGGGTGCCGTTTATCAGCATCGACCACGAACACATGCTTACACTTTGTAAGCTCGAGCATACAGGCAGGAGCTGGTTTTCGAGGATAACCGCCGGTGTAGTAACAGAATGTCACTATGTGGGTGCGGTCGCCTATATTATTGTGAATTTCTTTGATGCGCCCTTGAGAGTTGATTCTGCTGTTTTAGCGCCGCCTATTATAAGGCCCATCGTCAGTTCGCTTAGGACCGAGCCGGGTGAGCATATTCTGTTGTACTCCACAACCGGCAGGGGGGAGGAACAGTTGAGACGGGTCCTTAATAAATTTAGTGGACAGAAATTTTATATTTATGGTTTCAGGAAAAGACATGAATATAAGAATTGCGTTTTTAAGGAGCGTTCGACTGAGGGATTTCTGGCCGACCTTGCGGGGGCTCGTGGGGTGATAGCTTCAGCCGGCTTTTCTTTGATAAGTGAGTGTATGTACCTGAAAAAGAAGATGCTGCTTCTGCCTTTGGCCGGTCAGTATGAGCAGATAATAAACGCACATTATGTACAAAAGCTCGGCCTGGGGATTTCGGCTGAGAAATTAGATGAGGAGGTTTTGTCCCGGTTCCTTGATGTTCTGGATAAGCCTGTGTCGGATGATGAAAGAATTATCTGGCCTGATAATGATAGATTCTTCCAAATACTGCAAGAGGTCTTAAACAGACTGCATAGTCCGATTAGTATATCGCTTGCTTAAGTTGTATAATCGGCATACTAAGGATTTGGTAAATTCGGTTGAGTCTCTGCTTTCCCCACATATCCGGCGTCGATGCAGAACTGGATGATATCGCGGGCCAAGGGAGCGGCGTCACCGGAGCCGCTCTGGCCGCCTTCGACGACGACGGCGATTGCGATACTGCGGTTTGCCCCGTCGGTGGCGAAGCCTCCGAACCAGGCGTGCTCCGGGTCTTGCGTTGAGCCGGTTTTGCCGTAAACCTTTATGTCCTGCTCGGCAAGACTTCTAAGAATCGGTTCGAATGTACTATAAGCAGTTCCGCCGGTTTCATTAACCACGTCGCTCATACCGTCGTAGATTACCGCTAAAGTCTGTAATGAAATACCAAGGTCAATTTTATTAAAGTCGAATTCATAGGTGTTATCCATAAACAGCCGGGGAGGTTTATATGTACCGCCTCGGGCGATAGCGGCCATTGCATTGGCAACCTGCAGAGGTGTAACCCGTAGATTTCCCTGGCCTATGCCGAACTGTCTTCTTTCACTTTTACTGAGCGGGGGTACTTGCTCAAAACTTGTGATTGTTTCCCTTGGGATAGTGTTAGAGATTACTCCCTGTAATTGGCGAAAGTTTCTGAAGAGTTCGGATTCTTCAAAGGAAAGCGGTGGGAATAATATGTTTCGCCCGTAGCCGAATTTGAAGAGCCATTGTTGAAGGACCCTGGGTTCGATTCTGTCTGCAAGGCGGGAAAAATAAATATTGCAGCTGCCTCTAATGGCGTTGCGGGCATTATTTTTCCACCTGCCGTCGTGGCCGGCTCTGTACCTGTTGTATAACAAGCAGCTTGGCCAGCCTTTTGGGGCCTTCTGAGCGGGGCAGCCTATAATCTCCTCCGGGGTGATTTTGCCGGACTCGAGACCGGCGATAAGAATCAGCGGCTTTACAACAGAGCCGGGTGGGTACCACTCATTTATCGCTCGATTTATTAAAGGCTTGTCCGGGTCGTTAGTAAGGTCGCCGTAGTCATACCTGGCACGGTTCAAATCAAACACCGGTATCGAAACCAATGCGAGAATATCACCTGTTGCAACTTCAATGACAACTGCCGCCATTCCGGGTCCGCAACTCGGTTCGTGGTTGTATTTGGTCAGATAGTTTTCTATTCTTTGCTGAAGCTCGATATCCAGCGTCAGCGAGACGTCTTTTCCGAATCGGCTCCTGGTTTGACTTATAAGCTGACTGTCTATGTCGTAAACGAGCTCCCCTCGTCTGCCGCGAAGGATGGTTTCGCAAACATACTCGACTCCATCCTCTCGGCCGCAGATCTCTCCGCTCAAATAGCTTGATAGTTTGTCATTTGCGAAGAGCCTTCTATCATCTTCACTGTGTGTTACAAGCCCGACCCAGCCTATAGTTTGGGCGGCAGCCGTACCATAAGGGTATGTCCTTCGTGCTTTTGGCAGAATCTGAATATCATCGACTTTCAAAAACTCCAGCTGAGCGGCAAAGATATCGTCATCGGTTTTTAACTCCAGCAACGGCTTTGGGTCGTGCATATCAGCAATATCGATTTTATTGACAAGCAGAAGCCGTTTTATTTCGTTTGGTTCCTTCGTTTCAAAGTCAGCTTTTGCTTCATTAAATGGAATGTCGATTATACTGTCATAGTTTTGACGAACCTCAGAATTTGGGAATTTCCGTGCCCAGGCCTGAAACGTGCGTTGATTCCAGATATAATCATTTATTCTCTGTATTTCTTTTTTTATCTCTGAGGGTTTGACTCCTTTGAATTGGGCACACTTGTTGATTATCTGGTTCAAATCTGCCAGACCGATATCCAGCTCTTTTTGTACATTGGCTACAGCATCAGCATCTTCTTTGTCGGCGGCGCTTGATAATCTGGCATCCCAGATGCGGTCATCCATAAAACACGTGAGCTTGTAATTTATACACAGTTGGAACTGTGGTTCATCGGTGGCTAAAACTAATTTGCCTGTTCTGTCGAGTATGTTACCTCGGACTGTTTTAAGCTCCTGGGATTGACCTCTTTGGCGTTTTAGCTCCTCGATATCACTTTGGACAGAAGAGGTTGGAAGCAGCTGCATTTGTGTCAGGCGGAGCAAACAGATCAGTAAGAGCAGTGTGCTTAGGATAACAGAGATTTTTATTCGCTTATCGTACATTATATTCTGTCTTTAGTGATACGTGCTACGATTCGTAATTCGGCATTTTCGGGGTGAGGGTTTAACGTCGGCTGAAGCGATGAATCTTTATACGCATCCACCAGGCTGAAGGCAAAAATAAAAACGGTCCCACCAGGGCCGAGTACAGAGCTATCCCGAAAAGAGCAGAGTATATGTTTGGTGGTGTTGGCTCTCCCTTTATAAAGTTTAAGAAATAGACCAGCGAGCCGGCCAAAAGGGCTGTGATGAATATCGCAAGGAATTGATAAGTCATTTTTTTGATAGCAATAACCCTGTGCAGGTAGGCCAGAGCCGTGCCGAAAAGACCAAAGCTAATCATTTGCGGGCCCATCGTGCGACCAATAAGGTCGGCAGCGAATCCTATTGTGAACGAAGTTATGATGGCCTCCGAGGTATTGCAGTAGACAGCAAAGAATACCAAAAGTATTAACAGCAAATCAGGCTTGATATTCAAATCTGCAAAAAAGCTGGCCTGCAGTAAGGTAGCAAGAAGAACTAAAACTGCAAACCGGAACCATCGCATTTATATATCCTCAGCCGTTTGTTATGTTGAAATCCGAAATGCGAAACAATCTCGAAATTAGAAATCCCAATTTTCAAAACAAATAAGCGCTCAAATAATAGCATGTCCGTTTGAGATTTTGGTAATTCGTATTTTGAATTTGTTTCGAATTTCGATACCTGTCCTGAGCAAGGTCGAAGGATTCGGATTTCGAGTTTAGCACAATCGAAATAAACATTTTTACAATAAAACCTTTTGTCTTTCGATAGAATCTAAGTTGCTTTGTAGTTATAGAATTCCTCTGTTACTCCGGCGGATTCATCACGATTACATGTACGTTCTCTACCTTTTGCATGTCACAAGCCGGTTCGACCATTATGTCCCAAAGCAAAGGTTGCGCATTGCGTTCGCATCGAGCTACATTTCCTATAATCATGGGAGTATCGAGGAAGCCGGGTCTTTTGCTGGCCATAACCTTAGTGCGGACTTTGACCTCTTGCTTTATCATTTCAACCTTGGCTAAGCTGTTGCCCTTGCCTTGCATGAGCCAATCTGAGCCGCCGATTCTTACCGCTGTGTTGGATTTCGGGTCGGTAAACAGCCTGACCTTGGCGGTGCGGGCGTCCACATCGGATATGGTTCCGATAACGCTGTTGTCGGCCAGTACGAATTGGCCCTTAGCCAGGCCGTCATCCTCGCCGCGGTTCAGGATAAGCTCACTACGCAGCTCGTTGATAGAGACGGTAATCACATCGGCGAACACAAAACCCATGCGTTCCCAGGCAGGCATATTGCGCATTTTGGATAGCTTTTGTACAGTTTGCTGTGCATCATTACGCTGCTGTGTAACGTTTGCAAGATGGTTTAGGAGTCTTTCGTATTCATCCCGGCTGACGATATCTCCAAGTGGCTGGTGAGTGCCTGCTGAAAGTGAAATGTTTCTGCCAATGCTTAAGGGCCAGCTGAAAATGCGGTGAAAAGCAAACTGGAATTTATTCGTCAGATATGTTGGGGAGAAAAGGAAAATGAAGCCGGCTAACGTGAACCACGTAAACAGCATTCGTCTGGAGACTCTAATTTGCTTCCTTGCCATTATCGTATTGTGGGTCCACCGGACAGAAGCGGCTCCGGGCCATCCCCAAGCTCGTCCCGCACCAATTGAGCTTCCTGCTTCGGCGAAGCACTTCACAGAGACGAGTAGGCTCACACCTAATTGGTGCGGGACTCGCATGAGGCTGCCACCCATCAAGTTAGATGTTACAGAATGTTAGTTTCTCAGATAATACGCATTACGTTTCCCGCAAAGCGGGGGTCCCGTACGATGGACAACGAATCATTCCCATCCGTATTCATTGTGGTCCATCGTATCCTTCCACAATTCCAGATTTTCAAGATAGACACTGGTACCTCGAGCTACGCAGCTTAGCGGGTCCTCGACTATTTCGACCTTCAGGCCGGTTGCATTTGCCAGGACCGTATCCATTCCGCGCAGCAGTGAGCCGCCACCGCAAATGTGCACGCCGTTGTCGATGAGGTCGGCGGCCAATTCCGGCTCGGCCTTTTCCAGCGTTGCGGTGACCGTATCTATAATTGTAGCGATGGGGTCGCGGAGTGACTCTCTGATTTCCTCACTGGTAATAACGATTTTTCTCGGCAGACCGGAGATGGTGTCTCTGCCTGCCACTTCCATCGTCAATTCCTCTTCCAGCGGAGCGGCGGAGCCGATTTGTATCTTGACTTTTTCAGCCCTTGGTTCGCCTATGAGCAGGTTGTAAGTTTTCTTAAGATGGTTGATTACCGCTTCGTCCATATCGTCGCCGCCTATACGAATTGACTCTGAGGTGGCGATATCGGCCAGACTCATTATAGCCACTTCCGTCGTTCCTCCGCCGATATCGACAATCAACGAGGCGGTAGGGTCCGTAATCGGCAGTCCAGCACCGATTCCTGCCGCCATTGGCTCATCGACGAGATAGACTTTGCGTGCACCTGCCCGTTCTGCACTATCTATGACGGCCCGGCGCTCAACAGCAGTTATTCCGCTCGGCACAGCGATTACGACTCGAGGCCTGACAAGACCACCCCTGCCGTGCACCTTCCTGATAAAATAGCTCAGCATCGCCTCGGTGATTTCGAAGTCACTGATTACGCCGTCTTTGAGAGGTCTTATTGCGCTAATCGAGCCTGGCGTTTTGCCTAACATTTCACGGGCAACCAGGCCCACAGCTTCGCCGTTGTTCAGGACAATGTTGGTTCCTTTGCGGACAGCTACTACGGAGGGCTCATTGAGGACAATACCTTTATCCCGGACACAAACCAGGGTAGTGCAGGTACCAAGGTCGATACCCATATCCATACTGAACCAACCTAAGATTGTGTCCAGCACCACTTTCGACTCCTTTCTTGAATTCCAGTTTAGAGACTTGCGGAGGGACCCCGCAAGGCGGGAACCCAAACCGCAATTTCTAACTGGCTATTGTTATATAATAAAGAGCGGTATTGTCAATAGTGAAATTTACGTTGGGATTTGGAATATCGTGCCGTACTGCGTATAGCACTGGTAAGCGACAAACGCGGCAGTAGCCAGAACTGCACATAACGCCAAAGCAAGAATAATCGTATAGATGTTATCCGGTACTGTTATCTTTTTGCCGCGAGCCTGTCCGTTAGGACTCATATATCAGCCTCACAAAGTATAAACACATCTTTTGGGTTTTCTACAAATTGGTACTGACGTTATCACCGGCTTTAGGCTGTTCCTTCGTAACGTCCATAAGCTCCAGCGTGCCGATTGCCTTTTCAGGCTCAACGTCTAAAATTACAATGTCACAAATAAACTTATTGTCCCGAGTTACGTGGAATATCATATTTTGTTTGACACCATTTGCTGCGCCGATTGATATCTCGGCCAGAGAATTTTCCAGGTCCACCGTGGCTATTAATCCTTCCAAGCCGATATCTACCGTTGGGGGAGCTACTTGAACTTTCTCTTTTACCGTTGTAACCGGCTCTGGAGCTACAATCGCTTTGCCGGTTTGCCGGAGGAGCTTGTCTAACTCGTTTTGCAAAGCTGTCCTTTCTTCGAGCAGTTGTTTCGATTGTTTTTCCAGCGTTGTAATTATTGCCATTTTCTCAATAAGAGTGGCTGTGGTTTCTTTGAGCTCTTTGTCCGAATCGATTTGCTCAGCTTCAATTGTCTTTAGATTAGCGAGGGTATCTTCTAACAGCTGCCTTTGCTTGTCATTGGTGTCGTAAAAGTCTCTGGTTATGGCCTTCCATTTACCCGCCTCCTCAATCAAAGCCGCTTTTTGTCTTTCAGCCTCGGTGAGTTTGGTGTTTAATTGGCCGAGTTGTGTTTCAAGGGCGCCGATATCACTTTTTAGCTTCCGTTCCCGCTCGGCTGCATCCTCAATAGTTTTATTTTTATCCTTTACGGCTTGTTCCTTAATCTGCTCTGCAGCATCTTTTTCTCTCCTTTCGTCAAGATAATTTTTTCTGTAGTTTTCAGCATTGGCAACATAAGTTACGACGATACCGCAGAGAAAAATCGAGGAAATCGTCATCAGAACTATTAATATCTTTGTAAGCGTGCTCAAAACAGGCTCCTTTCATTAACTTTGTGTTTTCTTTTCAATACACCCATTACCCCACGAGAGGGCATCCTAAACGCGATAAAGGGATTTGGAGATACTCTATTTTGCCCGGCACCAATTATTTGTGGGCCTGAGCTCAATTGGTATAGGCTCGCAAAATAGAGCCTCCAGCCCTGATATTATATGTATATATTACAATTTTACGTTTAAAGCTCGGAAAGGTCAAGTTATTTTTGGCAAATAGCCTAAATTAAAATGGACGATGAAAAATGGACGTTGCTAAATCCGATAACATAGGATTTTTAGGAGTCAATTGTCATTTTGTACATTGCAAAACGGCTTTTGCGGCAGCGATACGGACAAATTTTGACTCATTTTGCAGCAATTGGGGCAGAAATTTTGTCAAAGTAGGTGTGCAAATTTGGCCTATCGCCAGCGCTGTCAGTACATTGGCACGTTCTCTGGCCTCGGTATCCAGGCTGCTTGTAAGGTTTTTTTCGAACACTTCGAGGACTTTGGGTTCGCCGATGGGGTCTTTGAACACGCCGAGCTGTTCGGCCGAGGCCAGCCGAATCTCCAGGATATCATCATCCAGCATTCTAATCAGGGCATTTTTTGCCTCAGGCGTGCCGAGCTTGCCCATTGCCCCTGCACCCATAAGCCGCACGTCCGCGTAAGCACTTATAAGCATCGTCCAAAGCTTCGGATATATCCGCTCATCGCCGAGCATTGCTATGACTTCTGCCGACTGATATACGACTCTGTCATCTGAATCCTTGTTTTGCATGGCGCGCCACAATAACTCTAAGGAGCTTTTATCGCCACTCTTGCCTAATAGTAAAGCAGCGTTGGCCCTGACCGTCTGGTCGCTGCTTGCTATTGCATTTCGGAGTGTTTCGAGATAGTTAGCAGAGCCAAGCTTAAACATCGCATAAGCAGCGGCAGTTGTAACATTTGCGTCACTGTCTTTCAGTAATTGACTTATTGAACTTTTCGAAGGGGAATATTCCAAATCGCCGACAGCCAAAGCGGCGGCAAATCTGACCGGCATAGACTTATCGTGAAGTAGTTGATGCACCTGAGGCATAAGTCTGATTTGCTCGGTGTCTGCAACCACTTCGAGGGCACGAACCCTGACTAACGGGTCGTTGTCGGCCAAACTCTCCTGTATGATTCCCAGAGCTTTTGACCAGGGTGCACCTATATTCGTACCATTGAAATCACGAGATGTTGTTTGCGACGATTCATCGCATCCGAAAACGAATACCATTAAGCAAGCAAAAAGCAAAACCTCACTAAAGCAGAATTTTTCGTTTAACGTTATCGATACTCGTATCGATGCTCGTTCGCGAAACTCGCAGTTCGTTTTTTTACGAGCTTCCAGCTTCGATACCAGCTTCCAGACCGGCAAACGAGGTTCTTTAACTACATGCTTTTGTGTTTTATCTTTTTTTAGCTTATGTTCCATTTAGCTTCCCTGCTGAAAGAGTTTTGAATTTTTTGGTTCTTAAGAGTCTTGCCGAAAGCGATATTATTATGAGCAAAACAAGACAAACTTCACAGCAAAAACCTAACCATTCGCCGAATTTGCTGAAAAAAGTTATTCTTTTATCTATCATTATTTTGTCGAGAAACCATCCCGGCATACCCGTTCTTGCCATAGTGTGAGGTGGTAAATTTCCGGCCAAAAAACCGTATCTTATGCTTCCGGAACTGTCAATTAAGCAGCTTATTCCGGTATTCACGCTTCGCAGGATGGGAAGTCTGTTTTCGACCGCCCTGAAGGCACAAACGGCTGTGTGTTGAGCAAGTTCTGCGCTTGGCAGGACTTTATCATCCTTGAACCGAACGAACCAGCCGTCGTTACTTATATTTACGAGCCAGTCGAGTCTCTTTGTACCCTGCTTGTCCAGAGCAAATTTTCGGGCAATCGCAGGAACAGTATCTTCGTAGCAAATCATTACGCCGAATTTGTAAACTGGCGTTTCTTTTTCGTCATTCTTAAGCGCAGCCGAAGGCTCTGGAATCTGAACTTGGCCTGTCATTTCGAAAACCGTGTATTCGCTGCCTGCGTCGAGTGAATAATCGTAATTGTAGGGTGTGAACTTCATCAAGAAGTTGTAAAGCCAAAGGCAGTTTTTCCTGAACGGCAGAAATTCCCCAAAGGGAACCAGGTGTATTTTATTGTAGCTCTGAGGAGCCTTTGTGCCATCTATGTTGTACAGAAAAGCCGAATTATATCTCTTGGCTAAATGGATTTCTAAATTTTCCCCGATTGCCGGCACACCACCATAAGCGCCCACCAGCACAAAAGCCGTATCTTTGGAGTGTGCGCGTAGCCTTTCGTCGAAAACGTTCCAGGAATATGATGGTTTCAAAAGCCGCAGCACTTCAGGATTTAACGTTGCCTGCACCATTGTTTCGGGCCAAACGATTAGCTCGGCACCGGCTTGTGCACTTGCTTTACTGTGCTCCATCAATCCGTTGAATAAATCCTCACTGGACTTAAATGTTCTCTTGACCGACTGAGGGACATTCGATTGTAAAGATGCAACATAAGGGCCGGGCTCAATGCACCGGTCTTCCTCGCTTATTCTCCATTGTCCGTAGATAATGGTGGCCACGACAGCGGCACAGACAACAGCGACCTTTAGTAATTGTTTGATTTTGAAGATGTTTTTTTGACCGGCGGCAATTATTAACTCGGCCAATAACCCGTTGACCATCGCTATCAGAAATGATATTCCAGACGTGCCGAATAGGTCGGCTATCTGGATGAGCGGTATATTTTGATACTGGCTGTGTGCCAGAAACCGCCAGAAAAAACCACCTAAAAAAAGGCCCTGCATTCGTTCGATACCGACAACCAATACCGCCGAGGCCAGGAACAACGGGATTTTTTTTATTCTGCAGTAGCGCAGGCAAAGCGCAAGTATCGGCCAGAGCGCAGCGGTGTACAGACAAAAAGCAATCCAGCCGGCAATAGTGACCGGGATCAACCAGTATAGATTACCGAGCCAGTAACAAAATGAAATGACGTAGCTTACAAAAATTAAACGACGGGGCTTAGCATCCGGCGAGCAGGCAAGAATAAAAGGCACCAGCGATACCCACGCTAACAGCGACCAGCTAATCGGCGTCTGAATCACTGTTAGCATCGCCGCACTGGCAATGAACGGCAGGGCACAGAGCAATCCCTCACCAATTGAACCTCGGGCGCCGGGGCCGGAGCCCGAAAGCTGCCGGCCTTGAGGGCGCGGCAGTTGGCGCGGGTTCATCCGTACTTTTTTCAATCGGCCAAATCCTTTAAAGTCGTTGCTATTTCTTCTGAACGATAGCGCTTTTGGTTATTCATCCGCACGGTAAACTGATTTGCAAGATGCTTCAAAAGTTTACCGTCGGCGGTAATTTCCTTTATCGGTATTTTCATGTCAGCCGAAAGCCGTTTTAGCTCGTTCAATTCCGTTGTCTTGAGAAACAGATTGCCCAGGTGTTGTTTTTTCAACTGGGCTAAACGTTCATTTGCATTTTCAACATATTTTTCAGATATTTCCACGCCGAGGTAATTTCTACCTAATTGGACTGCTGCTGCTGCGGTGGTTCCCGAGCCGCTGAAGGGGTCGAGTACGCAATCGCCGGGATTTGAACTGACAGCGACTATTCTGGTCAGCAGGTTTTCAGGCATCTGGCAGGGGTGCCAACCCTGGCGTTCTTTAAATGTGCCACATACACGGGGGAATTCGTCCCAGACATCGTTAGGCATCTTGCCTTTTGGATTTGCCCGTCTGTCGTTATAAATTAACTGTCGGTCTGAGAGGACCCGGACGGCGTAGTCATTAAAGGTGAAATTTTTGTTGTCATTTACGAAGTAAAAAATGTGTGTATGAGAGCGTGCGAATTTGTTTTTCATTTGCTGGCCGAAGGTGTAGTGCCATATGAGCCAGTTGCGCATAAAAAGGCCTAATTCGTCAGCTATGATTTTTACGTCGGCGGCGTAATCATCGCCTATCGCTATATAGAACGAGCCGTGTGGCTTTAAGACCTTTTTGCAGATGCTCATCCATTCTTTTGTCCAGGCGATGTAGTTTTTCTTTTTGACCTTATCGTAGTATTTATCGTATTTGTAGCCGATATTGAATGGCGGGTCGGCGAAGATAAGGTCGGCGAATGGCTCATCGATCTTACCCAAAACCTCTATGCAATCGCCGCATATTATCTTGTTGAGTAGTTTCTGCATAGCGATATGTTACAACCTGGCGATGACTTTGCAAGTGGAATTGCGATTTCGCTGATTGTTATTCTGGATGGGGCACAGTGTAGTGAAGAATTTCAATTTTCTCGGTGGATAGGATCCTTCGGCCCTTCGGCTTTGCTCAGGGCAATCTTTCTTTTGCTTTAGGATGGCGCAACATATTGCACCTCGGCTTCTCTAACCACCTTGTCTCGAAAGTATCGGATTAGGTTCTTATTCATCACGCGATACGAAATGCGAGTTGCGAGCCATTAGTAGTCTGACAAATTTGATTTGATAGCTTGGAAGGGTGGCAGCCTCAAGCGCAGCTTGGGGATGGCTTCTCCTGCATTCACCATCCCCAAATCCTTCGGCTTTGAGGTTGCCACCCAACAGTATAGCTGTGACAAAGTATTAGTCACAAACTTTGTGGCTTTATTACTTTTTGTTCTTTGAATACTTTGCCGGAGAGGTAATCGGTGAAGGTTACCTTCACTGTCAATGGCTCGTCGAAACTTTTGACCTTATCGGCTATATCGAACGTCAATCTGTAATTGATGGTTACCAGCGTGGCAAACCAGAGTTTTTTTAGCTCGCCCGGTTCTACGTGCCACTGGCCGAGCAGAGCCTGGTCTGCCTCTGATGAATCCAGGTCCCAGAGCTGAACGTCCACCGCGCCTGTGGCCTTTATTATATCACCCTCTTCATCGAGGGGCTGTATATAGACAATCAGCTTTTCCTTTTTGCCGTCATCGTCTTTATCGAAGAATCCGGTATATTTGCCAATCTTGATTTTTTGGAGGCGATAGAGGTTTTCGCCCTTGACTTCCTCAGGTAAGCCGGAGAGGACCTGCATTTGTTTTGTTAATTGTTTGTTTTCGGCCCTGGTTTGTTCGAGCTGGTTCTCTAACTGCTTTTTTTGCTCCGTCAAGTTTCCGATTTGCTCGACCAGCGGTGTTCTTATGCTGTTTGCGTTTTCACAGCCGACAGCAAGGTACATCAGAGTACAAAAGCACAAGAGCACCAAAACATAAGAAATCCGAATATCGAAATCCAAAATCCGAAACAAATTCAAATGACAGAAATTCAAAATTCCAAACATTTTGGTCATTTGGACATTCGAATTTCGATATTGTTTCGTGCTTCGAATTTCGGATTTCGGATTTTTCATTATTCCAGCTCCTCTTGTTCCTTGTTCTTGACTATTTCAGGTGCTTTTTGCAATATTCTGTCGGCCAATCCGTATTCGATTGCTTCGGCTGCATCCAGCCAGAGGTCCCTGTCGCAATCCTTTTCAACTTTCTCGACAGTTTGGCCTGTATGTTTGGCTAATATTTCATAAAGCCGGGCGCGCAGCCTCAATATTTCCTGGGCCTCGATATCCAGGTCGGTGGCCGGGCCAATCAGTTGTCCTGTTATTAATGGCTGGTGCAGAAGAATCCTGTTGTTTGCCAGGAGGAACCTCTTACCCGGCTTACCGCCGGCCAGTAACAACGCTGCCATACTTGCTGCCTGCCCGATACAATATGTCGCAACGTCGCAACGCAGAAACTGCATCGTATCATAGATTGCAAAGCCTGCTGTGATTGAGCCCCCGGGCGAATTGATGTAGAAGTGGATATCGTTCTTGCTTTCTTCGTTGCTCAAAAACAGCATCTGGGCAATGATTAAATTGGCAGATGCATCCTCGATTGGTCCACCGAGAAAAACTATCCTGTCCTTCAGGAGTCTTGAATAAATATCGTATGCGCGTTCGGTTCGACCACTTTTCTCTATTACTATCGGCACCAGGTTCTGATTAACTATCATATTTACCTCTAAGACTAAAAATTAAAGTTAACATCGAAAAACCACAATTCAAAACTAAAATTCGAATATCGAATATCAAAATCCAAAACAATATCAAATGACCGAAATGACACTTGGTGTCATCCTGAGGCGAAGCCGAAGAGCCTGCCCTGAGCTTGCCGAAGGGATCTGGCCTACGAATGATGAGAATCTTCGCTTCGCTCAGAATGACAGCTTTGCTGTCAGTTTTGAAAATTTGTACATTAGAATTTTGAATTTGTTTAGGATTTCGGATTTCGTGCTTCGTGCTTTTACATAGTTTCGTATTTCGGGTTTACTCACAATATTTCGTTCTTTGGATTTCGGATCTTGTTTTTACTTTTTCTTTTTGTCGTCCTTTTGACCTTTTTCTTTATCTTTGTCTTCTTCTTGTAGCACCTCGTCGATAAGGCCGTATTTTTGTGCCTCATCGGCAGTCATATATCTGTCTCTTTCAGTTTCAGCGGCGATTTTTTCGACCGTCTGGCCGGTGTGTTTTGAAAGAATTTCATTTATCATAGTTTTGGCCTTGAGTATTTCTTCGGCCTGTATTTTGATATCGGCCGCCTGGCCGCTTACTCCACCCCAGGGCTGATGCAGCATAACTTTGGCGTGTGGAAGGGCGTACCTTTTGCCTTTTGAGCCGGCTGACAGTATCACCGCAGCTCCGGACTGAGCCCTGCCGATGCAATAGGTTGCTACCGGTGAGCCAACAAAGCGTATCGTATCGTAAATAGCCATCGTATCGTCAACGCTGCCGCCCGGGGAATTGATATACAAGCTGATTTCAGTATTGCGCTTGAGATTGTCCAGATACAGCATCTTCATAATGACCTCAGCGGCCCTTTCGTACGATATCGCCCCTATCAGAAACACAATCCGGTTCTCCAGCAGCATATCGTCCAGACTCATCTGGCGGTAGCGCTGATACTGGCCGTATTGATGGTACGGCTCTATATTGTTTCTCGCAATGTTTATTGCATGATGTTCGATGGACATTCATTACTTCCTTATATGAAATTCATGTTTTTACAGCTCGTGTTTTGTGCCTTGTCCGAGGCTTTCACAGGACATATATTCGCCCTTTGCAGACAACCGACAAGCGGATACGTTTTTATCGGATATTTTTATTTGCTGATTCTCTTTTTACCCCATTTTTGTAATATTATTCCCCTTTTAGCTGCTTTTTTTAGGTTGTTTTTTCTCAGCCTCGGCCAGCTTTTCAGCGGTTTTTTTCGCCGATTTCTTAGCGGTTTTCCGGGCTTTTTTGGCTTTCTTATCGGGCTTTTTTTCCGTTATTTTTGCTGTCTCGAGTAATTTAGCGATGCAGTTATTTTGACGTACCTCTAACTTGAACTGAGCTAACGAGCCATCGCGTTCCATTTGCTCTCTCATTCTTTCGGGCCTTTGTCCCCGCTGAAGGGCTATCTGGGCGATATGGCCGTTAATCTCTTCGTCACTGACATCAATCTCGAGCTTATCAGCAACTTTATCCATAATAAAGAATGCTTTGAGCTGTTCTCTTGCCTGCTCTTCGCTGGCGGCCTGAAGCTGTTCTATCTGCTCTTCGAGCTGCTCGCGGGACAAGCCACGCATCATCAGACTCGTATATTGCCTTCGCAGCAGCGTCTCTGACTGCTCAGCGACAATGTCTAACGGCAGGTCGAAATCGGTGTTTTCGAGCAGATACTGGTGAATTTGCTCGCTCATTTGGGTGCGAGCTTGTGTCTCTAATCGGCTTTGTAGAGTGTCCTGGGTTTTTTCACGCAGCTCGTTTTCGTCTTCGACCCCAATTCTCGTGAGGAAGTTTTCGTCTAACTCGGCGGGCTTGAGCCATTTGATATCTTTGATTTCGATTTGGATATCCACCTTTTTGCCGCGATATTCTTCTCTGAAATATGTCTTTGGGACATCGATGCTTATCTGTTTGGTGTCTCCGGTCTTGGCTCCGGCCAGTAGTTCGTCGAGCTTCTCAACCGGGATTTGCCCGACAAAACCATTTGGCCTTACATATATCTCGATGTTGTCGAGTTTCTGTTCTTCCTCGATTCCCTCGGCCTTGATAAGAGCATCGGCAATTATCTGGTCCTCAGGCTCAACAGCTCCATCTTTCCGCGGAGTCCATATACCGGACCATCTTTGTAATCGCTCAATCTCTCTATCGATTTGCTCGTCGGAAACTTGCAGTTTTGTCCTGGTTACCGGGATACCTTCGAGCTGCGGCAGGTCAAAGTCGGGACGCACTTCGACCTCAAAATCAAACTTCATCGGGCCTTTGTCCGGCAGTTCGATTTTTTCAAAATCAACGTCCGGCTCGCCTATTATCTGCAGTTCGTTGTCCTTGACCGCTGAATCGCTCGCCTCAATCAGCAGTTTCAATTTGATTTGCTCTGTTGTCTCTTTGCCGAATCTTTTTTCCAGAAGTCGGCGGGGCGCTCGACCCTTTCTAAAACCCGGCACCAGCGCTTCTTTGCGCAGCTCTTTGTATTTTTCATCAGTGGCGTTCTTAATTGTTTCTTCGGGTATCTCTATTAAGACCTTTTTTTTGCAGGGGCCCGCCTCTTCGATTGTTACTATGTTTTTCGACATAGCGGATTCTTCTTCTTTCGGTGCCGTTGATTCTTCTTCTGGTGTTGTCGGTTGTTCTTCTTCCGGTGCCGTGGATTCTTCTTCGGCTCGCTCTTGGGTCTTTTCCACAGTCTGTTCTGCCGTTTGTTCTTCGGTTTGCTCTTCTTCGACCATTTCGGTGCTCCTGAACAATTTTGCTGCCTGCTCCCCGATTTCGCGGGGACGAGTTTACCCCTGCAAAAGCAAGGGGCAGGCGGGAATTTACACCCGCACAAGCGGGTGCAATTCTGAAATAATAAACAAAAAAGGCATCAACCCGCCGTTTTGCTTCGCTCGCACCTGTGGTGACGACAGTACAGCCGCAAAAGCGAAGTTGCGGGCTTTAGCCAGGTTTTCATGATTTCCTAAACGTATCGACAACCAACGCCAAACTACCCATTAGCTGGTATCTCACCGATACTATAAGGTTCCTAAACGCAAGAAAATGCGTTTTCAGGCCCCTATCCCTGGGAAAACTCCTGAAAGCGGGTGATGAGATTTGAACTCACGACATTCACGTTGGCAACGTGACGCTCTACCACTGAGCTACACCCGCATATTTCGCATCTCGTCGCTCGTATTTGGAGATACGGTCTAATAATTATAAGGGCTCTTATCGGCTATGCAAGGGGTTTTTTTACAAAATTTTTGGTGTTTATACCGGCGGGATGGTTGCTAACTGATGATAATCACTTGCTCAAAAGCCTGGAATATTTCTCCTCTGCCATGTACGAAACAGTCTTCCAAAAATCTAAAATAATGAGGTTTTTGGAAAAGATTAGATTACTGTTGTTTTTTTACAGGTATGGTATAATATTAGCTATTGCTGGGCCTTGCGTTATTAGAGAAGTACAGGGTGGCACCCTCAAACCCTGGCCTGAGCTTGTCGAAGGCTTGTTTGGGGGTGGCCGTGGCCAATTCTCAATCGGAAATTGTAGAACGCGAATTGGAGGGATAGAAAATGGCTGCAACAAATCCGGGACTTATTAAGAAGTGGATGTATGTGACCCTTTGTTTGCTGATACTGCCGGCGTTATTTACAATTATCTTTGCGGTTAACTGTGCAAAGGAGCCGGAGACTGTTGTAGCTTCGCAGGAGACAGAGGGAGATGCCAATCAGGCGCCAGCCGAGCCGAACCGGCAGGCCGAACAGGAGCCAAAAGACCCGAACGATAAGGAGCTGCTGCGTCTCGACCGTAAGCATCCGGCTTTTGCCGAGCGCATCGAAGAACGGGGAAAAATGGTTGCCTGGCAAATCCAGGCCAGAAACATCAAGGACCCAAATGTCCTAAAGGCGATGCGAATCGTGCCCCGCCACGCCTTCGTCCGGTCCACCGAGCAGCGCTATGCCTATACCGACTATCCGCTGCCCATCGGCTTTGACCAGACCATAAGTCAGCCTTACATCGTGGCCTTTATGACCGAGGCCTTACAATTAAAGCCCGATTCCAAGGTCTTGGAGATAGGTACCGGCTCCGGCTATCAAGCCGCGGTCTGTGCCGAGATTGCAAAAGAGGTCTATACTATCGAGATTGTCGAAGGGCTTGCAAAGAGGGCCGAAAAGTGCCTGAAGGAGCTCGGCTACCCGAACGTATTTGTCAGGTTCGGGGATGGTTTTTTCGGCTGGCCGGATGTGGCCCCGTTTGACGCCATCATCGGAACGGCCGCTGCCGGACGCATACCTGAACCTCTGCTCGAGCAGTTAAAGCCGGGCGGCAGAATGATACTGCCTTACGGCCGTCCATGGGATTTTCAGTACCTCGTCTTGATTACAAAGGATGAAAAGGGCAATCTACATAAGAGTAATGTTATGCCCGTCCGATTCGTTCCTATGACCGGAGAGGTAATGAAACCAGAAAAAGAGTCTGAAAAATAGATCGTTGCAAAGACTTCTTTAACAGGTCAAATGTATGGCGGCGGCAACTTTAACTTTGGTTTGCGATAGTTCATTAAATCGTTCGACGGCCCTGGCAGTGTCAGTTGCCTCCATTTGAATGTCCTCTTGCAGCAGAAAGTCGCGGGTCTCATTCGGGATTTTCATCAGCCCTGATGCACCGCAGCCGACTATTAACAAGGTCGGCTTGGCTTTAATGACAGGCTCCAAATCCTCCTCAGATAGCAGATGTCCCCGCTTTCGGCGCCAATTGCTTTGGACTTTGTCACCAAGGATTAAGCAATCGCTGCTGTAATCTACCCCGTCAATGACGATTTTGCCGAATTGATATGAATCTATGTGCATATTTTTGCCCGACCTTTTTGAAATCTAATATTCCACCTGTTTCTTATAAGTAGCTTTGCAACAGTATTCCATACATATAGCACAAAAGCGGTTGTAATGCTATATCTGTAAATTTACCCTCTTGCCTTGAGTGTATAAATATGCTATCAAAACCCGTCTTTTATATCAGTTTTTTATTGCTGTTACATCGGATTTTTTGGCTGTTATATCAAATTTTTTCACTGTTATGAACTCAAAGAAAATGGGCATATTGGCAATACTCGGGGCCAGTATAATGTGGTCGCTGGAGCCTGTTTTCGCAAAATTGGCTTATGCGAGCTCGGATTATCTTCAAACCTCCGCCATCAGGGCGATAGTTGTTGTTTTAACTGCATTTTTGTACGTTCTTGTCACGGGCGGAAGAAAGCTTAAGATTACCTCAAATCAGCTTTCAAAAATTCTTTATATTGCGATAGCCGGGACAATAATCGGGGACTTGTTGTACTTTTTTGCCTTAACAAAAGTTTCCGTGCTTAATGCGGTCCTGATAGGTCATATGCAGCCGATTTTTGTTATTTTGATAGGATTCCTTTTTCTAAAGGAAGATAAGCTGACAAAATTTGATTACATAGGCATATTCACAATGATAATTGCTGCCTTGTTTGTTACAACCAAGACATTAGAGAATTTGTCAATGATAAAATTAGGCACGGTTGGAGATGTTTATGTGCTGTTGGCAACCGTGGCCTGGGCAACAACCGCTATAGTAGCGAGAAAATATCTCAGAGAGCTTAATGCCGGCGTTGTTACTTTTTACAGGTATTTAATTGCCTCGGTGATATTTGTGATTTACTTATCGCTTAAGTCTTCGCTGGTTCTTTCCAATATCTATCAAATCCTGGTCGGTGTTGTAGTTGGGGCGGGGACCATTCTTTATTATGAAAGCATAAAGCGAATTAAAGCCGCCCAGGTTTGTGCTATGGAGCTTTCAACGCCCTTTTTTGCGGCATTGCTGGGTTTTTTGGTTTTACGTGAGGGCGTTACAGTCATGCAGATTTCAGGGATGGTACTATTATTTGTGGGAGTTTGCTTCTTATCCAAAAAAGAAGAGGCGTTTTTTTAAAGTATTTATCTTGAAGCAAAGCAGCATTTTTCTCCTTGTGATGCAATAAAAAAGGGGAGCAGGAGGGATTCCGGCCTTCGGCCTTGAACCCAAATTTGCTTCGCAAATTTC
>JBGVTO010000208.1:0-8575 GCA_041862635.1 Phycisphaerae bacterium
TTTGTTTATTGGCCGCCGCCACTTCCGGGCCATCTTTCCTGAGGTGATGGCCTGGCCCGCCCAGGGGCGGGCGGATTTTCAGTCCTAAGGCTTTATCAGGTTTTCTCAGGTTTATCTCAGGTCCAAAAGGCCCCTGCTCAAGGGCAAATTTACAGTTTTCAGGTTATATCAAGTCAAAATAGAACCTGCTCAGAGGGTCAAATTTACGGATCTCAGGTTTTATCAGGTACTATAGGTGCCTTTGCCCCCGGCTATTTGGCCTAAAAATGACCCAAAATTGACCCAGGGCTATTGTTTTTCAGGCCAGTGGTGGTGCTATTGGGAGTGGTAAGTCTATGGCTGATAGACGGTTAGGGGAAGGGTGGGCGGTGGTTGTTTATGCGGGGGCCTTAGGTCTGCTCATTATAGCCACGGATCTGTTCTGTATGTTTCGCAAAGCGACCGTTTCAGGCCAAGGAAGCCCTTGATGAGCCGCCTCTTATTCTGAACCAATCCGTCATGAAGCCTCGCCAATATCGCCTACCTTGGCCTCGACCGGCTCGGCTTGCTGACTCAGTTCCGAGCAACTACGCAAATAAAACTGACATTGGAATGACACTGGAGTCCTTCAAAAGCAAAAAATAGCTATAAGTAAAATCTCCCAAACTCTGGCTCTGGTTAAAAGACACATTAATCGGGGAGACAGGATTTGAACCTGCGACCTCTGCGTCCCGAACGCAGCGCTCTGGCCAAACTGAGCTACTCCCCGGTAAAGCAAAATCGTAAAATAGCACATTAGCTCTCGAATTGCAAGCTACAATAAATTTACAGGGTCTATATCTATAGCGACTTTGACCGTCGGCCGAATAGGTCCCGCCCCCCGCAAACCGGCAAACAACTGCTGGACGGTCGCTGCCTGGGGTGCCTGAATAATTATCTGCATCCTGTGAAAACGCTGTATCCGACTTATCACCGCAGGCATCGGCCCACGAACGCTCGCTTTGAGTCCTTCGGCCTCGATAATCCGGTCTATTCTTTGGCGCATTTGTTTGCACGCCGTCTCAAGTCTATCAAAATTCCCGTCCCGCATAACGATAACCGCCAATCGCCAAAACGGTGGTAAATTGCAGGCCTTGCGATGCTTTAATTCCTCTTTGACAAAGCCATCAAAGTCTCCGCTGACAGCAAACTGTATCGCCGGCTGATTCGGTAGAAACGTTTGGACAAAAACCATACCTTTTTTCACGGACCGACCTGCCCGACCGGCCACCTGAGAAATTAATTGAAAGGTTCGTTCGTTCGCCCGGAAATCCGGCAGATAGAGCGATGTATCGGCACTGATAATACCTACCAGCGTGACATTCGGAAAATGCAGACCCTTAGCCAACATCTGCGTGCCGGCTAATATATCGATTCGACCTTCGCTAAAGTCTCTCAGAAGACGATAGTAATCTCTGCTTGCCATAGAATCACTGTCTATCCTCGACACGCGAGCCAGCGGAAACTTTTTAGCTAATTCCTCTTCGAGCCGTTGCGAGCCAAGTCCTATCATTGCAAATCCGCCGCCGCAAAGAGGACATTTTTCAGGCACAAGCGTCTGGGACAGACAATAATGACAGACCGCATAACCATAATCGATGTGTTTTCCCGTAACCGTTCGCATTCGCTCGTGGCGGCTGACCTTTGACTTATGGAAGGTCAGCGTCACATCACAGTTGCAGCAGTGCAGCGTATGCTTACAGGATGGACAGAACACAAAATTACTGTAACCGCGCCTGTTCAAAAGCAAAATCGCCTGCTCCTTTTTCGCAAGTGTCTCTTGCAGACGCTCGGCCAACGGCTCACTTATCAGACTAATACCTTTTTGCGTTAGCTGTCCCTGCCGTAAATCGACGAGCTTCATTTTGGGCATAGGCAAGTCCATAACCCTTTTGGGCAAACGCACCAGGCTAAAATATTTCTTACTTTGACAATTAGACAACGTCTCCAACGACGGCGTGGCACTGCCTAAAATACAATGTGCATTTGCCAATTGAGCCCGTTTTATCGCTACATCCCTGCCGTTGTACCGCGGGGCGGTGTCCTGCTTGTAGCTTGGCTCATGCTCCTCGTCAACAACGACAAGACCAAGCCTCGGCAGCGGCGCAAAGACAGCCGAGCGAGCGCCTATAACAACGTTGGCCTGGCCTGATTTTATCTTTTGCCACTGCACGTTACGCTGGGCAGCGGTTAAGCCCGAATGCATCACAGCGATTTTTTTGAACCTTTCATTGAATCGCTGAACGGTCTGCGCCGTAAGAGCAATCTCAGGCAGCAGGACGATAACGCCGGCTCCTCTTCGCAAAACCGTCTCGATAACCCTCATATAAAGCTCGGTTTTGCCGCTGTCGGTAACGCCGTATAAAAGCGTAACGCCGAACTCGCCTGAATCTATCAAAGCTTCAAAATGAGCTAATGCCTTTCGCTGGTCGTCATTGAGAATTACCTGTTCCGTTTTTATTGACATCCCTTTGGGAATAACAGGCAGAGACTTCAATATTGTCCTTTGGCCTATTTTAACGATTTGTTTTTCCGCCAATCTCTTTATAGGCTCATCGCCGCAGCCGACCGCTTCTAATAAATCCCGCAGCTCCACAGCATCATTTGCACTCGAAGCCCCCCTGCCGTCTAAGAATTTGATAATTTGCTTTTGCTTTTTGCCCCTCAACTCGTTGATTGTCTGTTCGATATTAGCAGCGCCGGCTCTCAGGTAAACATATCTCTGTGTTTTAACGCCTGCCCCCCTCTTCACCGCAGACGGCACCATTGCAGTCAGAACCTGACCGAGCGGACAAACATAATAACCGCTTATCCACCGAGCCAATTCCATCAGTTCTGAACCCAGCAACGGCTCTTTATCGATTAATTTGGTTACCCTTTTTAGCTTTCGCCCGATACCGCGTGCAATAAAAGAATCTTCATGCCGAATATCCGATTGGGTACAAAACCCAATTTCGGTTTTGTCTTTCCTGCCGAACGGCACTTCGACCCTCTGCCCCACCTCAATCGGCCAGATTTCATCCGGTACAAAATAGTCGAACTCCGTATCTGCCGCCGACTCAAACGCCACGCGAATGATATGACTGCAGGATACTTCTTTCTCGACTTCTACTGAAAATAAACTACCTGTTTGGTATTTGCTCATTTTTTTGTTTTGTAATGTGGCTTATATAATCCCAAAGGCCATTACCGGAGCACCCGGATAAGCAACGGACGAATCGGAATGCCCTAACACTATTCCATCATGCAAACAGACAACGGTGTCCTGTAATTTTCCAAAGGTATTATAGATTTTCGCCACCGCTCTTCCCTTTTTGACCATTTCTCCGGGCTTAGCAAAAAATCGAATTATACCGCTGGCAGAACTAAATGGTCCTCTTGAAAATCTCAAAGGTTTACCTCTAATATTTTCCGGTAATTCAAAACTAAAGGGTTCTTCTTTACTTTCTATCATCCTAAGGTAAGATAAAATCCCCAGAATAGATTTCGTCCCATATTCTACGTTCTTCTCATTGACAACGTATGACTCCCCCAGCTCAATCGTTAAGGCGGGGACATTTTGTTCAAGCAAGCTATAAGAGAAAGATTTCTGAATTTCTTCCGTGTCATAAACAACCAAAAAGCCGGAGTTTTCTGCGGCAATTCGCGCTTTTTCAAAGATTTGCTCATCGGTTTGTTTTGGTTTCGGGTCTATTATAGTATAGGGAATTGACTTCATCCAGTCGTTATGAAGGTCCAGCACGAGAGTTGGTTTTGTTTGTTTTATGGTGGTAAATATCTTATCTGCGATTCTTTCCGCCAAAGAACCGTTTTTGTTGCCTGGAAAGGAGCGATTTAAATCTTCTCTGCTTATAGTAATATTCCGCGATGCCGCTTCAAAACCGATCGGATTCATTAAAGGAAAAGCGTAAAGAGTTCCTTTAAGCAGGGGTTGCTTTTGTATTTTTTTGAAGACCTCTTGAATCGTAACTATACCGGTTACTTCATCGCCGTGAACACAACCGGTAAGCCAGACTATCGGACCGGGATCAACACTCTCTATTACCATAAAAGGCAAACGCCGGCGCGACAAATCCGAACCGGTTAAAATCTTCAGAAACGAATATTTCACTTTCTGTTGATAGTCTTTGTCTTTATTCGCTCTCATCGTTTTACCTTCCTTCTCAGTACTCAACACAAATAAGAAATCTTATTTGCCTTTCTCCTCCATAAACAAACTGTCACACCCGTATCCAGGAATTCTTCGATAGTTTCTTGAGCTTTTTAATTTTTCTCTCAAGTTTTTTTTATACTCTTGTTAATCTCTTTTTGGCTCTTTTTGTCCTTCTCTCCTAAATACCTAATCAATGCTTTTTCAAGAGCGAAATTGATATCCAGAATCTCCGTACCTACAGACCTGCAAAACTCTCTGAGAAAGAATCTGCCCACATATCCTGCCTTTCTCAACAGAAGCAGATTCAAGAAATAATGCGTTATATGCCGTCGTGTCAAGTCTAATTCGTCCGCACGCTCCCTTACACAGGTATACTTTTTCTCTTCAAAATTGTTTATCCACTGTTCTGCCTTTGCATCTCTTTGTTCCTTATCTTGCCCAACCTCTTCTCTATCCCAACTATACAGCCTTCTCAAATCATCTCGCATCTCTTTCGAGGCATAATCCTGCATTTGCTCGAAGAATAACCGTCCTTCCGCAGCCAACCGAGTTCTACTTGCTGACCTCCATGCTCCGATACCACTAACACAAGCCCCAATCGCAGCAATCAATGCTATCGTGATTTCCACATTCCCACGCATATATTCTACAATATGACCAATAAACAAACAACGAACCATCAAAACGAAATATGCTTTGTTCATTTTTACTTTATCCCTTTATGTCATCTGCCAGAAAAACCACACATACTATATTACAGGCAGAACCCTGCCAATTGGCCATCTATCGCGTCTTACTATTTTGCTTTAGCTTTTGAAGTGCCTTTTTTATGCCCCTTGGCTTCGGTAAGATAGCCTATCTGCGATTTTGATTTGGGAGTCGGCATTACCATTTCTGATAGTACCTTAAACACAAGTTTGAATTGTTCATCATATCGACGTTCCATAGCCTCGATCTTTCGCCTAAGGGCGGAGTTTGTGGTCAAGATCTCGCGCAGCTTAACAAAGGTCATCATTATTGCGATATTGACCTCAACAGCCCTTTTGCTGCGCAGGACACTGGATGGCATAGCAACACCCTGTTCGGTGAAGGCGTAAGGCATGTATCGGCGCCCGCCCCGGCCTTCTTTTGAGATGCCAATTTGGCATCTCAAAAAAATCTCATATTCTGCTTTAGTTAGCTGAAACATAAAATCAGTAGGGAAACGTTCTATGTTACGCTTAACTGCTCTGACCAAAGCCCCTGTCTCCACCCCATATAGTTGCGCTAAGTCGTTGGCAAGCATAATCTTATGTTTGCGAACAAGGTAAATGCACTGCTGTATTCGCTCGATAGGAATAATTGAGCCTGTGCTTTTAGGCATTCTTGAACGCTCCGGAATTTATCAGAATCTTGAAGTCACAATTTGTGACCACCTAATCTTGAAGTTCCAATTTGGAACGTCAAGTTACAGATTATCCAAAACTCTCTTTGCCATCAAACTCAAACTCAGATCGTCCTTAGTTCAGCCGAGCCGGCCTCGAATTCCAGCTCCTGAATTTTACAGAAGCTGTAACAATAGACCTTAACGTGGAGTGATGGCATTCGCAGGGCCGTCAAGCTGCAGAACGATGATAGTGTCGAACTCCTTCCGATATGCTTCCGGGACAGAGATTTCGACGGCCAGTGCAGTTTGCCTGACAGTTGCGGCCCCGCCGGTCATAACAGAGCTTGTGATGATTTTCTTTGGGATAGGTGGCAGCGTAAGGGTGTCCTCGTCCCAATTCAGAACGTGGATGTAAATAGTATTGCCCTTGTATGTGCTGGCGCCCCAGTCGCCCGGCTTAAAAGGCCCGCCGCGGGTGGCGTAAATACTTCGGCCGTACTCATCCAGCCAATTTCCCATTTCTTTAAGTCGTGTAACCTGTCTCGGCTCTATTAGGCCGTCCGGCATAGGCCCGACATTGAACAGGAGATTGCCGTCCCCGCCGACAACGCGTACGAGCGTATCGATGCACTGCTTTAGAGATTTCATCTGGTCGTTGGGTTTCCACGCCCACTGCCGGCAGATAGTCATGCAGGTCTCCCAGGGACGGTCGTTCTGGAATCTGCCGATTCTTTGTTCCGGCGTGTCGTGGTCGGCAGGTAAGCCCGCCCTGTTGTTGATGATAACGTGGGGCTGAAGCCGACGAATCATCCTGAACAGGTTCTCCGAGTCCCAGTCTTCCGCCCTGCCGCCAAGACCATCGAACCAGATGATATCAATCTTGCCGTAGTTGCTGCAAATCTCCCGAAGCTGGCCGTGCAGAAACTTGATATAACGCGGATGATTTTCCGTTCGATAGTCCGGATGATACCAGTCAACAGGGGAATAATAGTAGCCGAGTTTTATTTCTGCCTTGTGACAGGCATCGGCTAATTCTTTAACCACATCACGCTTGAATGGCGAGTTAGTAATCTTATAGTCCGTTAATTGGCTGTCGAACATTGAAAAGCCATCGTGATGTTTGCTCGTGAACACCAGATACTTCATACCTGCATCTTTGGCCACCTGTATCCATTCGTCCGCATCGAACTTGACGGGATTGAATTGTTTATAGAGATTGTCATAAATCTCTACCGGGATTGAGCCTGTTGATTTGTCTTTTCGTCCCCGCCGTTCACCGCCGCGGGACCATCCTATCTCCGTCCCTTTCAGACTGACCGGCCCCCAGTGGATAAACAGGCCGAATTTCATCTCACGCCACTGTTGTATGTCCTCCTCGTTGGCTTTTAAGAAATCTGCTGACTCTTTATTGACCTGCTCGATAGAAAAGGCAGCAGGTGAACACGCCACCAATCCCAACCAAACTACAAACGACCGTTTAATCCATTCATTTCTTGACATTTTTTGAGCCCTTTCCATTTATAGAATACGCGTTTACATAAGGACAATAATATAACGAAAAAGGGCAAAAAACGAAACCTAATGTTTGCTTTTTATGGCAAACCAAGCAGGGGCTAACGTAAAAATGCTCTATAATGCTTGCAAATATGGTACGTTACTGTTTGACGATAGTGGTATGACTAGCGTCGAACATTCTTACACCCCCGGTGTCTAACTGAAGGATTAAGCCCTTTTCTGGGTCAATTCCGATGCAATTGCCGGAAAATTCCCGGCTGTTATAGATAAGCTTTACCCTCTGGCCTAATTGAACGCTCAGGTTGCGCCATTGGTCTATTACTTTTTCGCTCGTTTGTGCTGCCACTTCGAGCCAGTGCTCCATTGAGGTAAGCAGTCTTTTTGCCAGCGAGATACGGTCGGAAGTTGAGTGACTTTCGATGTCAATACTTGTTGCGATTGATTGTAATTCGAGGCCAAAAGAATCCTTTTTTTGGTGGCAGTTTATTCCAATGCCAATAATGCAGGTATTGCCGCTGTTATCCGTTTTTGATTCGAGGAGGATGCCGGCAACCTTTTTGCCGTTTAGCATTATATCGTTCGGCCATTTGATTTTTGCCTCGCCTTTGGCTGATTTGCCGATGGCTTCTGCGACCGCTACTGCACAGGTCAGCGAGAGCAGCTCAGCATTTAGTTTATTGAAAGTTAAAACAATCGAACAAAGAATACTGTCCGAACGGCTGCTGTACCATTTGTTGTCGGCTCTGCCTCTGCCTGCGGTTTGTTCTTCAGCGAAAATTACAAGGCCGTCGTTTCTTTTGTTTTTTGCGTATTCGGCGGCGATTGCCTGTGTGCTTGATGTGTGATTATAGACGAGGATTTTTCTGCCGATGCGTTTGGTTTTCAGATTCGCCTTTATCTTATCAGGGTCCAGCTCGTCTCGGCGAAGGCCCGAACCCGAGCCGGGCACGTCGGTTATTGGCATAACTTTAATTACCTGTCGAGTCCGATATCAACGGCTCTTGCCGAATGAGTGATTGCGCCTACGGCGATTCTGTCGATGCCGCACTGGGCGATGGCAGAAACACTGTCTAACGTTATGTTGCCTGAAGCCTCGAGTAACGGCTTTTTGTTTTTGCCGCACATTCGGTTTCGCATATCCACAGCGTGTTTTAACTGCCACTGGCCCATATTGTCGAGCAGAACAATGTCAATACCCGGAATCTCCAGCACGTAGTTGAGCTGGTCATCGACGTGGTCAACCTCTACGGCGATGAATTTGACGCCTTTTACCTTTCTGGCTTTACAAATTATTTTACGCAGCTTCGGCTGGAAGTTTCTGCCCAACTGGGCCAGATGGTTATCTTTAATCAGGATGCCGTCATATAGTCCCAGGCGGTGATTGTACCCGCCGCCACAGCGGACTGCGTACTTTTCGAGGATGCGCCAGCCGGGCATTGTCTTTCGAGTATCATATATTTTTGCTTTTGTGCCCTGAATTGCTCGTACATATTTACCTGTTGTCGTTGCTATACCGCTAAGGC
>JBGVTO010000209.1:0-14465 GCA_041862635.1 Phycisphaerae bacterium
GAGTGTGGCGGATTTCGGCCGGGTATTCAAGATGCCCTGGCCGGTCTTAGTCGGATTTGTCCTGCAGTTTTCGGTGATGCCTTTAACCGGCCTTGCTCTGGCGAAGATATTCGGATTTAAAGCGGAGATAGCCGCCGGCGTTGTTCTAATAGGTTCCTGTCCCGGTGGGGTCGCCTCCAATTTGATGACATATCTGGCCGGGGGCAACGTCGCCTTGTCTGTTACGATGACTTCATGCTCGACACTTGTCTCGCCGGTCATGACACCCTTCTTGATGGACAAACTGGCCGGCCAGTTCATTGAGATTAACTTCTTAAGTATGATGTTTGGAATCATCAACATGATCATCGTTCCAATTGTCGCAGGCCTGATAGCAAATCGCATTCTATATAGTCGGCACAAGGTCTTTCAACGTGGGGGTGTATTAGCACTCATAGGAGCTGCAAGTGTTCTGTTAGCTGCCGGCATGATTTTATGGGCGCCTTCGGCTGTTTTTACTTATGGTGAAGCCTCGCTGCAGAAAGATGGTTTTATTGTCGGGTTAATGTTGATAGGCGTGGTTGCTTTAGCTAAGCTTGTCATCAGTGTGTGGTTGAAGGGCCCTGAGAACTGGATGGACAAAGCACTTCCTATCGTGTCCATGGCAGGGATTTGTTACATCATCGCCATTATCACGGCCCGCTCCAGGGACGATTTGATGACGGTCGGACTCTACTTGATAGGAGCTTCGATCATCCACAATTTCGTCGGCTATATATTAGGCTACTGGCTTGCCCGGGCTGCTCGTTTGGATGAGAGCTCGTGCCGAACAGTAGCATTTGAGGTCGGCATGCAGAATGGTGGAATGGCATCCGGCCTTGCTATGAATGTGCTTAAAAGTGCACCTGCAGCCTTGGCGCCCGCCATCTTCGGACCCTGGATGAATGTCTCAGGGTCGGTCCTGGCCACCTGGTGGCATCGAAAACCGGTGGGCCAGCCCAGTCGAACACAGAATTTAGAGAAGGAGTAGAGTTATGGCCACAAATAAAATGAACAGAGAGTCTAAACTAAAACCATCGAAATCCAGCCGACGTGCCTTTGGCAAAGCTATTTTGGCAGGGGTTCTGGGTGGACCGGCCGTCTTGTCGTCTATTGCACAGACGGCCGAAGAGAAGCTTCCAAGGGACAATCATTCCAATACAGATGAGCGACAGGGAGGTAAAGGGATGAAGCTGGCCCTAATGCTCGACATGCGAAATAAAGAAAGATGGGTACTGGCACGTCAGATTGGCGTCAATCACGCAATCGTGCCCGCGAGTCGAGTGTTAACCAGAATAAAACGGGACCGATACCTTGATACCCTGGCGAAGATGAAAGCGACTTATGAGGCGTCGGGACTCTCAATCGCAGGTGTTGAAAGCCATCCGGTTGCAGCAGAAAAGATAAAGTTAGGCTTGCCCGGCCGTGATGAGGAAATCGCCAATTACTGTGCCGTTATCAAGGCTCTGGGTCAAGTCGGGATACCGATGTGCTGCTATAACTTTATGGCGGGGATCGGATGGTATCGCACCAAGGTCGACGTAGCCGAACGTGGCGGTGCGCTGACCAGCGAGTTCGATAATCAAATCGCAGAAAAGCGGGGACTCACCAGGTGGGGTAAAATCAGCGAAGAAAAAATCTGGGACAATCTCACTTACTTCTTGAAACAAGTCATCCCCATTGCTGAAAAAGCTGGTGTGAAAATGGCCCTGCATCCGGACGACCCTCCAATCTCGCCTCTTCGCGGGATCGGACGCATTCTGACCAGTGCCGAGGCCTTTCGCAGAGTCCTTCAAATCGTGCCGAGTCCGGTCAATGGCATTGCTTTCTGCCAGGCCAACTTCAAGCTCATGGGTGAAGACATCCGGGCGTTAGTCAGGGAGTTTGGCGAACAAGGCAAAATCTTTTTCGTCCACTTACGCGATGTTCGCGGCACGGGCGAACATTTTCGTGAGACGTTTCACGATAATGGGCCAACAGACATGGCAGAAATGCTCAAGCTCTATCACGATGTCGGTTTCGATGGGCCAATCCGCCCGGACCACGCACCCACCCTGGGAGATGAGAGCAACAGAAGTCCGGGCTATGCAATGCAGGGTAAGATCTTCGCAATTGGCTATATGAAAGGTATTGCACAGGCGTTGAACATACCGATAATGTGAACTCGCAAACCGTACGATGTGTGTTAGTACCAGCACATTCTGAAAAAGGGGTATTGGCACGCGCTGTCATCTTAGGACTGGTATCGAATGAAAAGGAGGTAAAAAATGAATCGACGTAATCTTATCAAGGGGGTGGGACTAGGAGTGACGACGGGCATCTTTGGAATTGCCTCAAAAGCCGGTGAGACTATTGCAAATACTTATGAAAAGGCAACCAAAGGACTGCCTCGTTTGAAAATCACCAACGTCAAGAGCATTCTCACCGCCCCACAAAGGATACGCCTTTGCGTGGTCAAGGTCGAAACGAGCGAGCCGGGTTTGTACGGTCTGGGATGCGCTACTTTCAATCAACGACCTTTACCAGTGGCAACGGCTGTGGACGAGTATCTCCGTCCGTTTGCAAAGGGCAGGGACGCCGACAACATAGAGGACATGTGGCAGAACGCCTATACGAGCTCCTATTGGCGCAACGGACCTGTTCTAAACAACGCTCTGAGCGGCCTTGACCAGGCCCTGTGGGACATAAAGGGAAAACGGGCGAATATGCCCGTCTATCAACTGCTCGGAGGCAAATGCCGGTTCGCGGCTGACTGTTATACCCATTGTAGCGGCCGGGACCTCGCACGACTCGAAAAAAGTGTTCGAAGGGCTATGGAAGAGGGCTTCAGGCATATACGGATACAGCTCGGAAGCTATGGCTCGCCGCACCTCTCAAAGAGTGCTCATTTCAAGGAAGAGGGATTCGGCTTACAATCAGATTCCCTAATGGAGCCGGGACCCTATGTGCGGGCGACTATCAAAATGTTCGAGCATATAAGGAAGACGTTTGGTGATGAAATTGAATTGCTGCATGACATCCACGAACGAATCCCGCCAATCCAGGCTATCAACCTGGTAAAGGAACTGGAACAATATCATCCTTTCTTTATAGAGGACCCGTTCGCTCCTGAAGACAATGGATATTTCAGACTGCTCAGGCAGCAGACCAGCACGCCAATTGCTATGGGCGAACTGTTCAACAATCCCCATGAGTGGACGGGACTCGTATCAGAAAGACTTATCGATTTTATACGCGTGCATATTTCGCAAATCGGCGGCCTTAGCGTTGCCAGAAAGCTCGCAGCCTTATGTGAATGGTTCAATGTGCGCTCAGCATGGCATGGACCCGGTGATGTTTCTCCGGTCGGTCACGCCGCCAACGTACACCTCGATTTGGCAATTCCAAATTTCGGGATTCAGGAAAGCAGCCAGTTCAGCGATAGGATAAGGGAAGTCTTTCCCGGGTGTCCCACTTTAAAGAACGGCTACATGTACATAAACGAGGCTCCGGGCTTTGGTGTTGACATCGACGAAGAGCTGGCCGCAAAATTTCCCCTGCCCGACCATCCGGGTTATTGGAGACCCGTGCGCAGAAGCGACGGCACGGCAGTGAGACCTTAAAAACAGGTCTATGAGCCTCTGAGTTTTAAAGTTGGAAAGTGTCTTCTAAAAAAGGGGAAAGTTGGCAACACAGTTGATCCGAGAGGAAAACCTGTATGAGGACATTCCAAGTCTTTTCGCGAGCAGAATGCTCCTCAGCGCGATTGAGGTACGCCGAGAAGGAGTCGTCGTTCGGTGACGGGTTGTCAAAAACGTTCGCCTTTACATGAAATTTCAAGTTGCTCTTGCTCCATAAGTCCAGCTATTCGACGGTTAACGTGTAATGACGTAAAGGTCATGGCCTAAACAGAAAGCTGCAGACCGGCTGGACGACGAAAAGAATTTCCACTCCATTAAAGCGTGAAAAATCCATCCAAGCATAGGCTCGATGAGTTAAGATGTGTTGTTGATTACTGGTGGATGGATTATAATCACTACCGAACGCACAGCAGCCTGGACTATATGGCCTCGACAGCGTTTGCAGCGATGTGTCTTGAGCAAAGCTGCGGTACCTTCGGCCTTACTCAAGACAGAGAGATTAAACGTGAAATACTCTCACAACAACTGGTACAAAAAAACTGGGAGCAGGTCAAGGTTGCCTTAAGTATTTCAAGAAAAAGAAGGCACAAAATTGTAATCGTAATGAAAAAGGACGTTAATCACATGGTGACAAAAACAGGTTTTGACAATGAGAAGTATTTACAGGAACAGACGGCAGCTATCCTTGAGCGGGTCAATCAGTTTAACAACAAGCTGTATCTGGAATTCGGCGGGAAACTTCTGTTTGATTATCATGCGGCACGGGTGCTTCCCGGCTTTGACCCGAACATTAAAATGCGCTTGTTGCGGAAAATACGCGACAAGATAGATGTTATTCTATGTATTTATGCCGGGGACATTGAGAGAAAGAAAGTGCGGGCTGACTTCGGTATTACATATGATTCAGACGCGCTGAAAACAATCGATGACTTCAAGGAATGGGGCATCGACGTTACGGCCGTGGTCATTACACGGTATGCAAACCAAGCTTCAGCCAAGGCGTTCAAGAACAAGCTTGAACGGAGGGGAATAAGCGTTTATACACACAAATTTACCAGGGGTTATCCTACGGATGTTGACACCATCGTAAGTGACGAAGGTTACGGTGAAAACGAACCAATAAAAACCAAACGTCCAATCGTAGTTGTGACCGGTCCCGGACCGGGAAGCGGCAAACTCGCCACCTGCCTTTGCCATTTGTACCACGAATACAAAAACGGGAACGCGGCCGGGTATGCCAAGTTCGAAACATTTCCCATCTGGAATTTGCCATTGAGACATAAGGTAAACGTTGCCTACGAGGCAGCGACGGTCGATCTCAAAGATGTAAACTGCATCGACTATCATCATTTGGAAGCATATGGTGAAAAAGCAGTCAACTATAATCGCGATATCGAAGCTTTTCCGCTGCTGAAAAGAATCATAGAAAAAATCACAGGCAGGGAATCCTTTTACAAATCTCCAACTGATATGGGGGTCAACCGTGCCGGTTTCGGAATCGTGGATGACGAGGCGGTACAGGAAGCCGCGCACCAGGAGATCATAAGGCGGTATTTCAGGTGTGCCTGCGAATACGCAATGGGGTTCGTGGAAAGAGAAATACTGGAGAGGTCGGAACTTATCATGAAAAACGCAGGTGCCAGGGTGGAAGACAGAATTGTGGTATTACCGGCACGACAAGCTGCCCTAAAAGCACAGAAAAGCGGCAAGGGCAATGAGGGCATTTTTTGCGGGGCCGCCATCGAGCTCCGTGACGGAACCATTGTTACGGGTGAGAATTCTCCGTTTATGCACGCGGCGTCGAGCCTTGTTATCAACGCTACGAAGCACCTTACTGGTTTGCCGAAAAAAATGCATCTTTTGCCGCAGAATATTACAGATTCTGTACGATTCCTGAAAAAGGAAGTACTGAACGGAAAAATGATTAGTCTTGACCTTGAAGAAACATTAATCACCCTGAGCATCAGTGCCATATCGAATCCAGCGGCCCAAATGGCTGTCGAGCATTTGAGGGAGCTCCAGGGGTGCGAAGTTCATATCACTCATATTCCCACAACCGGGGATGAGGCTGGGCTTAGAAAGCTGGGTGTAAATCTTACGTCAGACCCTGATTTTTCTTCGAAAAGTCTTTTCATTAACTGAACGCGGCCACGGCGATGTTTTCGTTGTAGAAAAGTCCGTGTGCCATCTTATTATCCAAAGCTGCGTGCTTAACAGCTAAGGGGTTAAAAAACTGGGCCCGGTAGGATTCGAACCTACGACCAATGGATTATGAGTCCACTGAACGAGAAGGATAAGGTTCAGACAAATAAAGACTTAGCACCTACTGGTCTGGTAGTGGACAGGAAAACGGACAGTAAAAATCCAAAAACACCCCAAAATCAGGCCAAAACCCCCCCCCAAAAACTACCGGCTTACCTTGCTGAAATAGTAGCTGTTTGGCCGGAACTGCCGGAGCATATCAAAGCCGCTGTCAGGGCACTAATCCAAACATGTACTTGGGAGAAGAAGTAGATGCACGATATTCGAAGACGACTCAACAAAGCCGAAAATACACTTGAGTGGTACAGACAGCCAAATCCCCGTCTCAAAACTGATACCAGAATAACACTTGGAGCGGTCGACGGGAACTGAAATAAGAAAAACCTCGCATGTCAAAAGGAAAAATCACTGGGATTAACTGGATATTGACTCCGGACAAGTTTCTCTCCTTGGAAGAAGCACAAAAGTTACTCGAACCAGCAAGAGAAAGGGCTGAGATGGCAAATAGCCAAGGACACAAAGTCCCGGTTAGGGACTATTTCATCATAGACCTGGCCTTATCAACTGGGCTAAGAGTTATGGAAATCGCTCAACTGAGTTGCGGTGATGTCTTCATCCAAGACGCTGTCTACTCGCTTCTTGTAAGAAAGGGGAAGGGTGGAAAGCAAAGGCTTGTACGATTTAATGGTTCTTTCAATAAGCATTATAAGAAATATATCTTCTGGAAACAAACGATCGGAGAACTGACAGGCCCAGTTGATCCACTGATGTTATCCAGCAATACTGGCTCATATATGAGCACGCGGGCCATAGAGAAGGCCTTTAAGCGAACCGCAGCCAGAGCGGGCCTGCCTTCACATTATTCTATTCACTGCCTGAGACATACGTATGCATGTCAGCTCTATAAAGCCAGTGGCTATAACTTGCGCTTAGTGCAAAAGCAATTGGGCCACTCCAGCATTCGAACCACAGAGGTATACGCAGACGTGATGGAGCCTGATACACAGAAAGCTTTGGAAAAACTGTATACGTGAGCAAGAGTTCCTGATTTTAGGGCAAAGGATTAGCCGGAAAATTCCAAGAGTGAGATGCAATATCACAAGGAAAGGAAGGTGAAAACGTCCAGATTTCGCACAAATTCTGAAACTTTTATTCGTATTATGCCAATTCCTCCAGACAAAGTCAAGTAAAAATGAGCCATAATTTGAGGAAGGTGGGTTGATCCGGCAGTTGCGGCCCGACCCTATGCTGCACAGTCTACCTTGAATCTCCCTTGAAAATCCTGTCAAACTGACCCAACACCAGGCTAACCTCTGCAGTCGCAACCAACCATCCTTGTAGTTTAGTCTTTCTTTGCGGGCAAAATCAGGCTGTCTATAGTTTCTTGGCCTACCTTGAAGTCAATTTTGAACTTTGGAATCAAACTGGTACTACCGGTAAACCGTATTTTTTGGCTTAGTGGATTCTTCACATGGTCCTGCAACGTCTTTTGGAGTGACTTAGTTGTTTTGTCTCGCGTCGGAGGGGATAGCAATACCATAGAGTGAGGAATATATTTTAAGGTCGCTGAGATTATAGATCCACCCGCTACTCCAGTTTCGCAATCCAATTCACATAATTCTACCTTCGCGATCCTACCTTCGTTCAACAAACCGAAGTCAATATGCTGCCGGTCCCAAGCCTGTATTGAATCACAAAAAGCTAGCATGCACGAAATAGGGTTTTTCGAAAAGTCCAACTTGGGGAATTGGACGTCATCTGTTAAATTGTGGAGTGCTACTGCTTCCGAAGCCACCGCAATAAATCTGGCGGCTCCTGTATCTTCACCTTCATCTTGTAGAGTAGTGTTTATTTCATCATAACAATTCTTTGCCAGAAAAATTGCAGATGCTATGCCGTGGTTGATCTTGCCTTCCACTTCTTTCTCTTTGGTTTTCTGCTTCAAGAAACCAACCACTTTTTCGTCGGTTCCTGCACCTGACATGCGCGTACACGCAAGCTCTAAGTCTACAAGAGCAGGAGCCTTTTGAGCCTTGATCTTCCTAGTGAGTTCAAGGGAATTTATACACCTGGCTAGTTCTTCTGTCATAGGCGCGTAGTACTGCATTACGAGACCAACATCATGAAGCAGAGCCGCGGTGAACCAGGCAGCATTAATATCTTTCCAAGCCTTTTCAACAGCTTCCGTTTCTACAACTCCGGCCGTCCTAACCCAATCCCGGAATACTCGGCAATTGTTCGCCAAAATGTCCCTCCATCTGATCCCGGAAAGATTGAACAAAAAGTAACCCAAAAGAAACGTCTTCAGCGAATGCAAGACATGAGGGCGAACACCACTCAATAGCACGCTACTCGATGTGTCAATTTTTTTCAGAGCCTCGAAGCCGGTCCAAAATGTCTTGGAACAATAGAGGCCGCTGGCGATTTTCGAAAGGGGCGCATAAACCACATCCGCCCTGTCGGTATCCAACTCATAGCTCTCATATTTCCCAATGAGTTCGGCAACCTCCTCAGCCCACGGTGCCTGATCCGTGAGATTTTCAAGTATTCGTCTCATCAGCAGCGGACTTGGATGCTGGCGTTCCAACAACTCAAGTACTTTACGGACACGGAACTCGTAAAATTTCGGCTTGAGTTGTAAGGGCTTCTCCCAGAAATCAGAAATGCGATGGTGATCAGCCTCCAAAGACTCCAGTTTTTCTCTCCCAGTATAAACGATGACAGGTATCGGAGGGTATATGCTCTCTGAACACTCCAAGACTCCCCTGAGGCAAGAATAGTTGCCGCGCACTTCATTTTTCTTTTCCTCCTCATCCTTATAGATGTAAATATCGACAACCACTAGATCATATCGCCTACTACGCAGCTTCGTTTCTGCGTCTGTCCAAGTATCAGATATGTCTATGTCATATTTGGGATTGTCCTCAGGATTGAGTGCTTCGAGAATCTTGTCCTGATCGTGCTTCTCGTCTTCTATTAGGAGAATCCACGGTTTAGTTTTCGTAACCATCTTGATTGCTCCTCAAGCGTAACTACGCAAGAACTTTGAACGTATTTCCATAGTATATTCTTGCCACTCCTTCTCTTCAGCTCCAGCAATGGCCTGCGGTTTCTTGGGATCCTCAATAGAGGCACCGTAATCAGTGAAACGCTCTCTCTCGCTCCAAAGCTGTTTGCCAGACTTGAACCACCTGCTCATACTATCAAAACTATCAGGTCCGCTGAGTATTCGCACGAACACAGTTTCCATGCCCTCATGAAGAGCTTGCTCAACTGTGATTCCTGCAAAGCAGTCCTTATGTTTAGAAAGAAAATCTATCGTACGATTCCTCAAGAAATCTTCGAAGTCTTCAGACTCAACGAACATACTGAGCTCTCGCTCTGCATTGCCAGTTGGTGGCATATTGTAAATACGTAGTCTCTCAGATACTTCCTCTACGCGCGCCCTGCACACGATATCTGAAACAACGTCCCACACTTTAACACTCTTCGCCCTGATTTGCTTCGAAAAGATGCTGTCGGGAGAAAACAGGATATCCATAATCTGTGTTGCGTACTCGGCGATCTCATGCCACATGTCTTCTTGTTTGCCCGTGTCGTTGACCTTGTAAGCCTCTCCTAGAAGTCGAACAAGATTCTTGAATGCCTGAGATAGTTTGTCGAGCCTGAGTCGTAGGTCTCCGTCTGTTCGAAGCCTAATTCCCAACACTTTCTTAAGCGCCTCACACAGGAGCAATCCCCTGTGATCCAAGAAATACAAAGATTGTGCGACCCTTTTATACGCCTCTGGTTTATTAAGAAAATGCTCACGAGGATTGCACAGCCTGCCCAAATGGGTAGAAAGAATGTTGGCATGTCGTTTGTGCGGATCAACATGGGCGGAAACTGGCAGCAATTCCATACTGGCAAACTTCAGAGCTTTGACGAAGGCGAAGCCTTCAGGCCTATTTGCTTCCATAAAAGCCAATAGAATTTCACGCATCGATCCTCCAAAGTCGCCATAGCTGACAGCTAAGAGAGGGACTCGGTCCACCTGCTCCCGGAAAAATACTTCTATAGTTTTGGCTTTCTCTCGCGATGTGCTCAGGGCTCCCCATAAGAGCAATATCCCTTTAAATAGCTCTCGCCTTGTGCGAGCGTTCTCTTCCGTCACGCGCCTCATACAGTCCTTAGCCGAATCGTATAGCTGCTTGAAGACTATCTCCATCATCTTTTCTAATGCTTCATCAGGCAGATTTCCATGGACATATTGCCTTCCGGCAGTGAACATGATCACCGAGCACATGTCTGGAGCCAACCGGAGTTCCCGCTCAAAAAGCTCGAAAAACGGTTCCACTGTAATATCAGACGCTACTCGATTCCAATTTGATACTAACCATTTCCACATTTGTTCACGTACTATCCAAATGCTAGGATGCCCCAATTCAGCGTTAACTTTTTGTGTGAAATCAGAAAAAACTTCAAGCAGAGCCTTAATAGGATATCCTCTGAGTATTTTTTCTGTGAAAAGCAGAATGGCAGCTTCAGCAGATGCAACTGATAGGTCTTCGAGCTTAAAAAAGTATGATTCAGGAAATCGCTTACCTTTAAGCCTTTCAAATGCGGGAGTGTCTACAATCTGAGGCGTCATCTTTTGCTCTCTGTCCTTAAGCCAATCTCGAACCAACGTTCCGGCAGTTTCACCGAAGGTAGAATCGGTTCTTTGAATATAGTCAAATTCATCACACAGGGGGCATTCATCCGACCGGTAGAGCGGCATATCTGTCTCAAAGAAACAACGGATTCGAAAAGGGACACCCATATAATTGTATATCAAGTGATAAAAAGTCGATTTGGCTCGGCCCATCCGATTAACAACTGCGTAAAATGAGCAGCTTTCAATGCACGTTGCATTCCGACTTGCTCTGCCATGTGCGCTCTTGCCCTTGTTTACATCTTGTGCTGCTTGCCGATCTCCCAGATATAATGCACGCGAGAGGGTCTCAAATGTTCTAGCTGTTGCTATCGCATCATCAACAATCAAAATACTGATTTTCGTTACATCCCCTGAATCATGGAGCGTGCAATACGCTTTCTTCATCTCTTCACGCAGTAGTTGGGGGAGCATGTAGTATTCTCTGGGCCCTAACTCTTTGGCTTTGAAAGCGTATGCGTAAGCATATTTCCTGTCTTGAGAATCAAGCAGCTGCAGTATTTTTTGCGAGAGCAGACCTATGTGTGAGTGCAGTGGAAATACAATAAAGAGTTTGCCATTGGTATTGGAGCACCAATCTACTATGTCACGGCAAATCTTGTCGGCAATATCAGAATCCTCAAACAGGTATTTCAAACGGGTTACTAACGAAAAATGGTGATCTTCATAGACAAAATGACCCAGACGAAGAACATCGTATTCCTCCAAGATCTTTATCGTCTCGTTATGATTTATGGCCGATATAGACTCACCCGCCCACAGATATTCGTACTTCGCGCGTGTCAAAGCTGCAATTGAAAAAGGGCGGAGTGAATATGGCTCGACCCAGTACCTATTTTCTATAGGGATGGCTTTCAATTCTTTGTCCGATAATTGCTTTGGCCTTGGTGCCCTGAATAAACTCATGAAGCCCAAATTTCTTCCGTTAAATAATGACCTTTTCTCAACAAAACCCCCCAATTGCATCTCTCCACCGTCGGCAAGTTCGATGAGTGACAGTACCATAGAGGTCTCTATGCCCGCACTATCCAGATAATCAAGAATCTTATTAGTTGTTATCCCCGTATCAAAGACATCCTGTACAACAATAACATGTTCCGAAGACTCTAAAGACTTCAGAACTTGCTCCCTCCTAACAGCGAAATAGTGTCCTACGTCCAGTATATGCGGCCGATGATGGAAGAAGACTCGCATCGCATTACACAGCATTAGTGTTGGCACCGTACTACAAATAAGCATATCAGGTTCGTTCCCTCCGAGACAAATGCACACATGTCTTGCAAGGCTTTCTCCAATTTCTTGTCGGAACTGCTCATCATCAAAGAGGCGACTCGTCTCGAAAAACTGTTGAGTCCACTTTCGTGAATGAGGAAGGAGAAACGCCATATCCTCATTTGCACCCCAATGAGCTCCTCTTGGTATATCAAGAAGTCTTTTCAGATGTTGAACAAGGCCTTTGTCAGGATACCCACTTTGGAGTTTTTGGAGCGACATTCTAGCTTTCCAATTCTGCAGATGCTCGGCTTTGTCTGCCCATTCGCACTCGAAGTAAAAGGGATTGGATTTCAGTATCGTAAACAGCATAGCTTCATCTGGTGGACTTAATCCACACCGAACATAGTCGTTTCGGATGCATAGATTTCTCAGCGTTTCTTCCTCCTGCAATAGAATATTTAAGGCCAGAGAAATCGACCCATTTGGGGCTCCCAGCCAATAAATCTCTCCTTGTGTGCCCACAGCTGGAACGACACGGTGTGTGTGCACAAGTGATGTAAGGAAAATCTTATTCTCTTTCTCTCTAGGAGTTTTGTCCGTGCATTGTACTTTCCCCGAGAAATAGTCATACTCATAGGCCTTTTTTTCAAATACAAAGTCACGGTATGAACGCTCCGAGAGTTCTTGCACCAGCGAGGGCTGAAGCCCAATCAAGACGGTGCGATGACTTCGAACCAGATTCATCAATTTATCGATTATGAATGCAACGTGGTCAGCTTTCACTGGCATAGTGGAAGAAAAATCCAGAACTAAATCACGATTTGCCTCTGCTTTGATGTACTCCCTCGCAACGCTCTCTGCTTTGATGGCAACTTCCTGCGGGCGATGAATGACGTCGCCAAAATAGTTAATCACAGGAATGATTATGGATGGACTGTGCTTGTCGGGTCCTCCTGCTTCCTCCTTGTCAACCAAAGCTAGCTTCTGAAACGCATTTGTATATTTTCTGAATTTCAAAGGTACAAGAACTTGGAAATACGTTCCAAATGTTTCAGGTACTTGTGTTTCTTCGCCTTCGTACCCTAAGCCTGACTTGTCAGGCTTAAGTTGGTAGTGATCTAGGCGGTAAGTTAATCTAACACCTCCAGAGATAACTGATAAGATGCCCTCATAAGTGTTGACTAAGCCAATTATCCGGGATAGAGCATGTGTGTCTGTCACCCACCTTTCCTCATTACACTTTCGTGTGCCGAGTTCGTCAAAAGCAAATTTCAGTATCTGGGGTGTAACTGACGCATCTTCCTCGGTAGGCAACTTCTGCCCTCGTAGCTCTTGATATCGCTTTTTGAACGCATCACGGAGACTCACGTGAATCCCTTGCCCGGGATCACAAACGCATATTTCCGCGAAGCCTTCATAGACATTATCCGTAACAAAATCTTCAAAGGCATTACCGTAGGTTTTCTTTAACCAAAATATATTGCCATCTTCAGGCAATTTAATTACTCGCATACCAACAACGCCAAACCACATACGACCTTTGTGATTGGTTTGGGTTAATCCAGCATGCTCTATGACGTTAAGGCTAAGCTCAGCGTTCACAAGCCTTGAAAATCGCCCAAATTGGAAGAAGTCGCTTTTTTGAATGTCATCATCTAGTTGGGATATCCATTCCAGTATTTTCATGCGATTCAGAAACTCACTATAGTGGTCCTTCGAAAAAATAGGCCTACTTGGAAAGACTCTCCTACCATGCTTGGGACTTGGACCGTTAAGCGCCTTATTTACGGAGACAAACCCCGTTTGGATAGCTCTAGTGAGAAGATCACTAGCACCAAAATAACCGAGAAACCTTCTTGCATCTGTATCGTCAGGGGCAACAATGAGAATGTTATAGCCTTTGCATGTGATCATGCTGATTACAGATGCGAGTGAAATACTACCCATCAAAGTGCAGAAAGTCACATTGCTTAGATCAACTTTTATCACTGGACCGCGCGAATGAAAAGTTCTGAAGTCCTGGACTTTCCTTGGCAGGCCGGTGAAAAACCTGCCCAATGCGAGAGCTTGGTCTAATTTCAGTTCATTTCCTTCACAGCGCCACGTATTATCTTCATTATCATTCATACACTTGACTCTCAAAATCGGATCTGAACCAGGCACAATCCACAGAATGGAATCAACATTGGTCTAACCGGCCTCTTCGCGTTTTTTTAGCTAGTCTAACTATGAGATGCCCGGCACCGCAAATCACAAGGTTATCTAATTCGATGCACTTAGATAAATTTTAACCGAGCGAGCGAACTACAGCAAGATCTTTTTCTCGTGATGGCCCAATTTTGAAAGGTGTTTCGCCATAAGGTTGTCGTATAGAATAGGATGCAGTGTTTCATGTAGGCCTCTGGCTGATTAAGGCAAAAATTTCGATATTCACACCTTTTCTGAAACTTTTGAGGTTGGTAATTGTGGTAGCATCATTCAGCAGCGAGATCCTAAAAAATTCTGCCTTTTTTCTTTGTGCCTTTGCGGTAAGGCATCCTGTGGACTGGCTTCCGTCTTCCGCCCTCTTTTTTTCTGGCTTCTGTCTTCTGGCTTCCGTGCTGCGGCGGGCTCCGCCTCGACGAGCGTGCACCCAACCTGATGCTAAAGCAGAATAT
>JBGVTO010000210.1:0-19449 GCA_041862635.1 Phycisphaerae bacterium
CTATCACTCCCTCTTTCCTGACATTCAGCATAAATGGAGAATTGTAATTTTCAAAGAGGTGTTCGGGAACCGCTATAACTGAAATAAGCTCGCCTTCCTCAAGAAGTATGTCAAACAGAAGGTCGCTTATGCTTTCTCTGACTTCAAAGGGATTTAGAGACTGGTCAATCAGCACAAGTATATCGACATCCGAATCACCCGTAGCCTCACCCCTTACATAAGAGCCATACAATATAACCTTCTTTATTCTTTCCTCGTACATCTTTATCAGATGTGCCTTTATTTTATTTATCAAGGGTTTTATCCTTTGGTCTATTTTTCCTCACCCCCTTAAAGCAGCAAATCCTTTTTCATTCTTATATTTATCGAACTTAGATGCTTTGTCCCCGGATTCAGTTTTAGGAAGAGACAATGAAATTTTTCCTGCATTTTTGCCAGATTTGTTTTCAATTCCTAATTTCTTAACATCTTTTGGAGGCATTACCCAAAAATTGTTATTTTTCTCAGTATAGAAGATGAAATAGAAATTGTCTCTAACACCAAAAGACATCGCAGCAAAAAAATTCCACTGTTTTGCCTCTTTTGACCTCGCTTTTATCTGAATATCCAAATACCTTTTATCATTTAGGCGAATAACACAATCAATCCCTTGGTCATCAACCAGAGTCATATAAACATCGAAATCACGCTTAAGCAACTCAGCAATTACTGAGTACTCTTGGCGTCTTCCGAAAGAGGCTGTGTCTCTATATTTCTTTTTATTCCTCATAAGACAAGTTGAAGATAACTTAAGATAACCGAACTACTTTGTTTACTCCGTTAGATAGCAAGTATCTAACGGCTTCTGCTATTCCAGAGTTCAAAAGGTCTTGCTGGCCTACCATACTTTTTATTAGCCATTTTGTTCTACCAATATCTATATCAGAAATCGCATCCAGTATGTCTTTTAGATACGCCTTATCTTTTTTCATAGATAACTCTCATCTCTTTTTTAACATCTTCTATTATATGTGGATTTATTGCGCTAAAAATTCCAAGGTCAACTTTTCGTTCAAATATCTTTCTTAATTCGTCCTCTATATGAATTAAGTCGAAAAGGTCTTTATGACTCTTATCACTAAACTCTATTGCTATGTCAATATCACTTCTTCTGTTTTCTTCCCCTCTGATAAACGAGCCGAATACAGCCATAAAACTGATGTCATTACCTTCACAAATTTTAAGCAGTTTTTCTCTTAATCCCTTTTTCATCAGTTTCGGCGGTAGAGTCGCGAATTTAACCATTTCATTTTTCCTTCAGCAGCATATCCTTTTATTCACGCTTTTTCCTCAATTAGACTCGGCTTACTCTTTTTACCCGGCTCTGTTACTATTTCTATCTTGTCGGTATCATCACGATACACCTCGATTACCACGTCCGGACAGATAATGGCGCAGGCGGCACAGCCGGTGCAATCAGTATTGGTTGCTCCCTCGACTCCGCTCTCCGCAGGACGCCTATCGGCGGGGACAGGCTGGGCGGGGAAGTAGCCGTTTTTATTGGATTTTTTGGAGATGACGATGCAACTTTTCGGACATACTACCACACACAAGCCGCAGCCCTTGCATCGTTCGGTTTCAATAACTATTTTGCCGGCCATTTTTCGTATATCGTATATTGTATATCGTATTTCGTCTCCAGTTTTACTGGGGGCTTTCTACGCAAATGCCGTATTTTAACAGGGCTGGATGTTGCTGTAAAGAGAAAAGGAAATGAATTCGTCTCTTGTGAAGCCTGCGATAAATAATCCGGATATTCGCCCTTGGCATCCGAACACAATTCGGGTATAGTTTTTCACGGAGTTTGTTTCGATGAGGTTATGTTGGAGAATCTTAATTTTAGGAGGTCTAATCTAATGCAGGACGAAATCTTTACAAGAAGGCTAAAAAATTGGGAATCAGAAGGCGAGTTGACCGCTTTTAATCTTGCCTGTGTTGCTGAAGCACTTGATACGGTTAAGAGATTGAGTGACCAGAACATCGGCGGCGAAACGGTCGAAAAAAGGCTCGGTGAGTACAAAAGCTGGGACCCCGACATCCTCAAAGTTGACAAGGATGTTGAGAACGGCTATTGGAAGCGCCTCGAAGAGTTAGGCAGGCCATTGACGTTTCTCTCTGAAGAGGTCGGCGAAGTTGAGATAAACCCGGAAGCAAAAGCAGAAAAGTACTTTGTCGTCAGTGATCCTTTTGACGGTAGTTACCTTTTCAAGCATGGAATACCTGCTTTCTGGTATAGCTCATTGGCCTTATTTGACGCTGATTTGAAATCCGTGTGCTGTGCCGTTGGTGATTGTTTCCCGCGAGTAATAGCCTTTGCGAACGAACAGGGGGCTTTTATTGCCGAGCTCGATGGAGACAAGCTGCTTCACAGGGTAAAGTTGGACAAAAAGTATCGTGAGTCTATGGGTCGGCCTGATGTTACCAAAATGAAAGGGGCCAGCATCGAATCATACCTTATGAAGCCCGCAAAATTCCTTATGCCGCTGGTTGATGAGTATCGCGATTTATTAAAACCGTTCAAGTTTATCAATCCTAACGGCGGCCCGTATGGATTTGTTGATGTCGCCGAGGGTAAGATAGACTGCTATTTCGCTCGTCAACAGCCCTTCGTTGACGTATTTTCGGGAATTTATATCGCCCAGCAGGCCGGAGCAGTCGTAACCGATTTCGACGGCAATCCCGTTGAATTCGTCGCCGAGGAGCAGACCGTCTGGAATGTGCTCGCCACAACTAATCAGGCCCTGCACGAGCAGGTTCTTTCCGCAATAGCTGGCTGTAGAGAAAAGATGGGTGTATTATGATTTTAGATTTGAGAGGAACAACAAAATGGCGGATGAAGTAATAAAACTGCAAAGTTTAAGAAAAGAAGATATTCCTGCCGACCTTCGGGCAGAGACATATTTTGACTTTAATACTCACCGGTTCGAACACCAGGGGCTTTTTGAACGGACTGATTCTGTTTATGCAGCAATACTCGGTATCAACGAATACGCCACAAAATGGCTCGCTGATACAATCGCTAAGAAGCGTTCGGCTGCAAGGGCCTTCAAGGACAAAACGCCAAAGCCCGCCCATACTATTGGTAATTTCGAAGTGCTGCTTGAAGACGGTGTGGTCTTTGAACCGGCCCGAATTATCGGCAGGGAAAAGGACGATCTACGCTATAGTATCTACGTCGGTAAAGGCGCAAGAGTTATCGGCGCCGATTTCTACCTTGAAAAGGGTAGTATATATATCGGCGCCGAAACTACCGTTGAACCTGGCGTTGGCATCAAAGGCCCGGTCATCATTGGTGGAAAAACCGAACTGCGCCAGGGCGCTTACCTCCGCGGTGACTGCATTATCGGCAATGGCTGCGTAATCCGCGGCGAAATCAAAAATTGTGTCTTGATGGATAAGGCCAACTTCCCCCATCCGTCTTATCTCGGCGATTCACTCTGCGGCTATATGACGCATTTCGGCAACCAGGCAACGACTGCAAACCTCGGTATTTTTGCAGGCTTGGTGGAAACACATAAGCGAAAACCTCTGGTCATTCGCTGCAATGGAAGGGCTTATGACATTGGCAATCCCAAAATGGGAATCTGTATGGGTGACTACAGCCAGGTCGGATGCAACTGTGTTTCCGATCCGGGTACGTTCTTAAAACCATGCACTATTACATATTCTCTGGCCCGGATTTCAAAAGGCTTCTATGGTCCTTATGAAATACTAAAGAACAAGCCGCTTGAGCATGGTGTTATCGAGCGAAGTCCTTACAAACCGCCGGCGTAGCGGTTAGTGAGTGGTGAGCAGTGAGTAGTGAGTAACCAACTCACCGATTAACCAGCTAACTAATTAACCAATTAACTAAACTAAAATGATGAAAGCAATTCTGCTCAAAAATGGTTTTCTGGTAACGCCTCAGGGGGTGATACGCACCGATATCATCCTCCGTGACGGTAGAATTGAAATGGTTGGCAATAGTGACGACTTTGACGAGGTTGTTGATATTACCGGCAAATATGTCGTGCCGGGATTTGTTGACATACATTTTCACGGCTACAAACTCTTTGAATTCACCAGTGGTCTTTATGACCCCAAAACAGAGACTTTTGATGATAGCCCGTCTTCTTATGAATATGGTTTGAGTATGTTAAGTCAAACCCTCGTCAGGTTCGGCGTTACAGGTTTTTACATTGGAACGTGGGCCAGCCCGATTGAGGATTTGAGACATTGTTTTGCTCAACTATATCATTATCTAAATAAACGAGAAACTCGGCGGGGTGCCAGAGTTTTGGGCGGACTTTTAGAAGGCAGTTTTATTAATCCCCAGATGGCAGGCGCACAAAATCCGGACTGTGTGCTTGAATTTGCCGCCGGGTCCTTCGACAGAATCGAGGACAAAGGGACAATCAAGCTGGCAAATGTGGTACCGGATTTTGGACAAGCCAGCTTTAAGTTAATTGAATATCTCACCAGCAAAGGCATTGTAGTTGGAGCCGGACACACCAATGCAACCTGTGAGCAGATTGCCGAAGCGGCCAAAGCCGGGCTTAAGTACTTCATCCACTTTACCAACGGCCCTACGGGTGGTTCGTACAAGCCATTCCACGGCGGAGGAGCGATTGAAGCAGTGCTGAAATCCGACGAGCTTTATGCAGAGCAAATTCTTGACGGCTACCATGTTAATCCCGCCTATGTAAGAGACATTCTGAGGCGTAAAGGTACAAACAGGATAGTTGGGGTAACAGATTGTCTGTTTGCAGCGGGTTCGGGCATCAGGCAGTTCACGAGCGGTGGTATCCGTGGCGCCATCAGCGAAAGCGGCGACTACTTTCAAGCCGTGGGCAAGCCCGGTACGCTCTTCAGCAGCAATTTGACGATGGACCGTGGATTTGCTAACCTGCTCAGCTGGTTTACCACGGATATGCAGGGTATCTGGAACCGCCGTCATGAGGCGATGGACCTGGAAAAAGCCCTGGTGGCAACCTCAAAGATATTCTCTACTAATGCGTGTAAACTAACCGGCCTGGAAAAGGAAGGCTACGGTTCGGTTGTTGATGGGGCAAGGGCTGATTTGTGCGTGCTTGATATTACCGGCTCGCCAGGTAATTACAAAGTAACCGTCGAATCGACTATAATCAATGGCGATACTGCATACTCAGCCAGATAAAGTTTATTATTTGCGTGTATATTGAACCACGTGGAAACACCCTTAGAGGACGAAGACTTATGGCGGTTGAGGGACCCCGCAAGGCGGGAAACCAAATCAGCGGCCTGCGGTACATCAGCGAGTGGATTAACCTGGTCAAAGATACAAACAGTGCATTTCACAATAGATTAGGCCAAATCTACGGAGATAATGAGGAGTTGAAGGCCGAGGCGGCCCAAATGTGTTTGTGCTGTCTCGAGGCGTTTGCCGACAGATATGGCCCAAACCGCCCCCCCGCTTGTCTTCGACAAGAAGACAGGGGGGTCATCATAGTACGCTCAGCCGGTCGTGTTAACCTGTTGGGCACTCATATCGACCACCGCGGCGGGTCGGTTAATCCGGTCTGTGTCAAGCAAATGTGGCTGGTAGTTGAACCGCGTGATGACGACCAGGTGCTGGCAAAAAATGTCGAGTCGAGCGAGTTTCCCGATGAACAATTCAGTATCAGCGGCTGTCTGCCGGCAGGCGAAAAAATCCAGGACTGGGATGCCTGGTGTCACGATGAGTTTGAAGAACGTAAGCACGAGACGTCGGTTACCTGGTCGAATTATATACGCGCCGCCGTGCTGTACCTTCAGCATCTCAACACAAAGGATGATGGCAGCTTTGCACCAGCGATTAGGGGGATGAATATGATGGTCTATGGCGATATCCCCATAGCTGCCGGGCTTAGTTCATCATCGGCGTTGGTTATGGTCGCGGCAGAAGCGGTAATACGGATAAACTCGCTTCAAATTAAACCCGCCGATTTAGTAGAGCATTGGGGTTTTGCCGAATGGTATGTGGGCACACGCGGCGGATGCAGCGACCACGCGGCAATTATACACGGCAGACCCGGCACTATCCTTCATATAAGGGCATTTCCAATGACTGTCGAAGGTGCTGCACTACCGGCGGGCTATAACTTTATTCTTGCAAACAGCGGCATCGAGGCAAAGAAACAGGCCGGCGCCCGCGATATCTTTAACAGCCGGGTGGCTGCCTATGTATTCGGCTTGATGATGATACGCAAAAATTTTCCAGAGTATGCCAACAAGCTTGAACGACTTCGCGATGTCAGTCCGGAAAGACTTGGCATTGATGAGATTGAAATCTATCGAATGGTTAAATCCCTGCCCACTTCTGTCAGCCGGGCGGACATCCTGGAGCTCCTTCCCGAAAGTGAGCATAAGATTCGTCGTGTGTTCAGAAGTCACGATGAGCCCGAACAGGGCTATCACGTCAGGCAGGTATGCCTTTATGGGATAGCCGAGTGTATTCGCGCTGAGATGGTGCCGCAGTGTCTGCGAACAGGCGATATGAAGACCTTCGGCGAGCTGATGAGCATCTCCCACGATGGCGACCGAGTGACAAAAGTGGTTGACGGAAAACGCATACCGGCCGACAACAGTTATCCCGATGCAAGGATTGATGCCCTGATAAGCGACCTAAAATCAGGTGACCGGCGGCGTATGAGTCAGGCTCGGCTGTGGCGCCAGGGCGGTGGGTATAATGTCAGCCTGCCCGAAATAGATATACTCGTTGACATTGCGATGGCGACTCCGGGTGTCCTCGGCGCGGGCCTTGTCGGAGCCGGGATGGGCGGCAGCATCGTAGCTGTTGTCGAAGACAAACATGCCAGGCAGTTTATTGAAAATATGGCTGAGCAATACTATCACCCACGCAACCTGCCGGTGGGGGCGGAAATAATTATCCCCGTCGGTGGTTTGTGCAGGATGGATGTCTAAGGCAACGATTAGGTTATCAGGCTACCGGGTTATCAGGTAGTGGACATCAGGTTATCAGGGCATCAGGTTGGTTTTTCCTGATACTCTGATTTGCTGATACCCTGGTATCCTCACGACCTGACCGCCTCTTTTATTGCCTCACGAATTACCTCACAACCTTCCTTGACTGCTTCTTCGCTAATGCACAATGGCGGCGCTATCTTAACGCAGCCTCCACCCACACCCACAGGCGCAAACATCAGTAGGCCTTTGCGGAAACAAAGATTGACCACATTCCAGGCCAGTTCGTAGTCCGGGTCTTTACTGCCTTTTTTGACCATCAGCAATCCAGCGACAAGACCTGCTCCCGGCGCAAAACCGATCGTCTCGGAAAACTCGCTCTTTATTAGCTGCAGATGCTCCTGGAGGACCAGCCCAACCTTTGCCGCGTTCTCAACCAGCTTTTCTTGCTCGATAACTTCAATACTTGCCAATGCAGCCGCACAGCAAATAGGATTGCCCGAGTGGGTGCTGGTCATCTCGTTGGGCCCGTACAAATCCATCACTTTTTCCCTGCCGATTACAGCGCTGATTGGCAATGAGCTGCTGACTCCCTTGCCTATACAGAACAAATCCGGCAGCACACCGTACAGCTCAAAGCCCCACATAGTTCCGCATCTGCCAAAACCTGCCTGAACCTCATCGAAACAGAGCAGAGCGCCATGCTTGTCACACCATTTTCTCAGGTCCTTTGCATATTTTTTAGGCATAAAGTTAGGCCCGGCACCCTGGTATGTTTCGCTTATTACTCCGGCCACGTTATCCGGCTCGACTCCGAGCCGGGCAAGGGTTTTCTCGAACAGCTCGAAGCTGGTGTCTTCACAGCGGAATCCATCGGGGAATGGTACCTGGACTATCTCAGGGTCGAGATTTTTTATCCACGCTTTGCCGCCACCCGAACCTCCCATCTGTTGGGCACCGAGGGTCCTGCCGTGAAAGGCATTTTCAAATGAAACAATGATGCTCTTGTTGTCTGTGCCCACCTTTCGTCCGTATGTACGCATTAGCTTTAGGGCGCACTCTGTGGTTTCTGCGCCGGTACTGAGCACAAACACCTTATTTAAGGGTTGTGGTGCAAGCCAAACCAGCTTCTGCACAAGCTTAATCCTTGGCTGGTTGGGGAAACAATAGGTAGTCAGTAGTGGTTTGGAGGCCTGGCTAATAATTGCATCGGCGATTTTTTTACAGCCATGGCCGGCATTGGTAATAAGTACGCCTGATGAAAAGTCAAGCCACATATTGCCGTAAGCATCGTAAACATTTACTCCCTCAGCGCGGTCCCAAATTACCGGCGGCTGACCTCGCATACTGAGTGACTCAGCCTCACGAAGCTTCTCAATCTGTCTTATTGTCTGATAATTTGGAATAGAGCCCCGAAGTTTGCGAAACTTCGTTGATACGGGCTTTACTTCAGTTGAGACAAGCGGAAATTCTTTTGCCATCTTAGCTTCGGTTTCTTTCTATTTTCCAAAATGAACGCTTATAATGCTTATCAATCCTTGTGAAAATCAACGCCCGCGTTTTCGCCATAGGTTATTTCGACCTCTCTGCCGCCATTTAGAATTGACAGCCGGGCCGCCTCAGTCACCAGCTCGTTGTACGAGCTGTTTGCAGGAGTTGCCATGATACCTTCATTATCAAATTGCTTAATCAGCTTCTTTCTGCGACTCACAGCCTGCTTGTGGCCAACGTCGGCAGATACATCGATGCACTTGCAGATATTTTTCAGTATATATTCAATCGAACGATACCCGTATCCAACCGGTGTCAGCCCTTCGCCGCCAAGCTCGATATACTTAAAATAATCCGGACTCGGCTCAGAGTAGTATGTGTCACCTGGCTCGCTGCCCTTTTTAACATAACAGTGTTCGATACCGCGGTACTGATCGTTGTGTACGAGCATGCCACTTTTATCCTCACCTCGGCAGTATATACGGAGGCCCTGAAAATTACCGCCGGGTCCGTCATCCGGATAACCCATTATGTTTGTCACATGCAGGCACGCGTCGTTTTCCCAGATGACACGAGCATCGGTCCACAAGTAGCCCATTTTGCCGTTGGGGTATGTATCTTTTATGCCATAAACAGATACCGCCCTGGGCAGCAGTCCTGTGATAAAATGCACCTGGTCGACGTAATGGCAGCCAACATAAGTAAACATATCGGAATTTTCTACGGTGCACCAGTTCTGGAAATTTGAATGTCGATAGTAATAGGGCTCATTCATTTCTGCATGGCCGATACGAAATTCCCCAAATTTGCCTTCTCTGTAGAGCCGACGAGCCATCAAGGCCCGGTCATCGAGTCGCTTATGATACTCCACTGCTACGACAAGCCCTTTCTCATAGGCAATTTTTTCGATTTCAATGGCCTGCGAATATTTTAACACCAGAGGTTTTACACAGCATATATGCTGCTCACTGGCAAGGGCGGCTTGTATAACCGGATAATGTAGCTGGTCCGGCACTGCAACGAACACGATGCTGCCTTTGGGCATCTTCTCGATTACTTCTCTGAATAGATCGGGGAAGTTCTGCTGTGGATCGGTATCCGTGGAAGGATACGCCCTGAAACTGTGACCGGGAAATGCTTTTGTGAGCGTCTGGTCCTGGGCCAGTACATTCAGCGCAGCGCTGTTCAATGCGCACACACTAACCTCACTGACAATACCCAGGCGCTGAAGCTGATAAATGGAAGGCAGAATCTGCACCTGCGTTATCATCCCGCCACCGACAATACAAACCTGAGGTTTCTTACTCATCGAGTTTTCTCGTAAATAAACTTTTCTATAATTTCTTTCTTATTTTAAACAGGATTACATTCAGCATAATCATAATAAATTTCGGTGGCTCCGGCAAAAGATTTTCCTTGCCTTTCGTGCTCTATATCTTCTATAACATCTGGGAATATTACATCAAGAAATAACCTGTCGGCTTCTGCCAGTGCTGAGAAAGGCCAGGGAGTCTTATTGTCAGGAGGGCTCGCAATAACTTTAATACACGATACAGGAAATAGAGGTGGATTATGGCGAATGTATGCAGATTTGTTGGGCTGGTGATTGTTCTGGCTTGTTGTCATCCAGCTTTGGCACCGGCTCGGGAAGTTACGTTAGACTCTTCCGCGGTTCTTAAGACGCTCGACAAGAATCATCCCCGGTTGATGTTGAAGGATGAAGACCTGAAGCGCCTGAAGGAGCTGTATGCGAAAGATAAAGTTTTGCAGAAATGTTTGAGTGATGTTTTAAAGGATGCGGACTCCTGTGCTGAGAAGCCGATGCTCATTTACAGGAAGATTGGGCCACGGCTTCTTCATATAAGCAGGGAATGCCTTCATCGAATTTACGCCCTCGGCCTTGCGTACAGATGGACCGGCGAGCGGAAATATGCCGAAAAAGCTGTGGAGAACCTGCTGACCGTCTGTGCATTCGAGGACTGGAATCCGTCTCACTTTTTGGATACGGCTGAGATGTCACACGCAGTCGGCCTTGGTTATGACTGGCTGTATTCTTATCTCGACATAGAAACGCGGGAAAAAATCAGGGCCGGATTGGTTAAGAACGGCTTCGAACCGGCGCTCAGCGCGTATGAGAAATCGTGGTGGAGTAAAAGTGAGCACAACTGGAACCAGGTCTGCAATGGGGGGGTGATAGTCGGTGCTTTGGCTATTGCGGAATCTGAGCCTCGGTACGCCGAGCAGATTATTATCTCTGCAATTGAGTCACTGCCGCGTGCACTGAAAAGCTACAGCCCTGATGGTGCGTGGATGGAAGGGCCCGGCTACTGGAGTTATGCCACTCATTATACGGCTTACGGGCTGACGGCGCTGCAAACTGCTTTGGGCACAGACTTCGGACTATTGCAAATCGAGGGACTGGCCGAATCCGGGAACTTTCCAATATACACAAGCGGGCCGCGAGGTCTGTACTTGAACTTTGCCGACTGTGGGGGAAAAAGCTCCAGAAGACCTATGCCGTGTATGTTCTGGCTGGCTCGGACCTACGATAACTCTTTGTACGCCGGGGCCGAACACGTTGAGATTGCCAAAAGCGACGCCAGTGCCCAGCACGTGGTTTGGTATGTGTCGGCTCCGGAGGCAAGTCCTGCCCAGAAAGACCTCGACCGTTATTTCCGAGGCCCAGTGGAGATAGCAGTATTCCGCAGCGCCTGGGACGACCCGGAAGCGTTGTTTGTTGGTATCAAGGCCGGCTATAACCAGGTCAATCACGGACATCTGGATTTGGGCAACTTCGAGCTTGATGCCCTGGGCATTCGATGGGTACGCGACCTCGGCTCGGACAACTACAATCTGCCCGGTTACTGGGACGGGAATAGAGGCGGCAGACGGTGGAGTTATTACCGCTTGAATTCGAAAAGCCATAGCGTCCCATTACTGGACGGCGAGGACCAGGACCCATTGGCAATATCGAGGTTTACCAGGTTCCAAACAGAGAAATCTTCCGCTTTTGTTCTTGTTGACCTGACGGGTGCTTACAAAAAGTCTGCAAACAAGGTAACAAGAGGTGTTGCGATGGTCGAGAATCGGCGGGCGGTTCTTGTGCAGGACGAGTTTAAAATCGAAAAGTCCTGTGAGGTCATCTGGGCTGTGACAACGGATGCAAAAATCGATATAAACGAAAAAGATACCGCAGTACTTACTCTTGCCGGCAGAAAGCTTATCGCGCGCATCTTGTCACCCTCAATCGCTGGATTTTCAACTGAATCGGCCCAGCAGAGCCCGCCCGAGAAGACAAATGCCGGCGTCAGACGACTTATTGTGCGGTTGCCCAATGCTAAGGGCAACGTTCGAGTGGCGGTCCTGCTCTCGCCGGTATGGAAAGACAAAGAGGTAGTTACAAAAGTTCAGGTGGAGCCGTTGGCGCAATGGTGATGAATGTGATTATCAAATGAATCAATATGCAGAAAGATATTATGAGGTGTAAAATGAAAAATCCATCGGTCGGTATTCGCAGAGTTTTTGTTATCGGTTTATTAATTTTTGTGCTTGCACTTCCGGGCAGGCTTGCTCAAGGTGCTGAAAACAAAAAGCCTCAGCTATGTCAGGGAAATTATCATAGTGAGGAGGCCGCCAAGGAGCAGCTTGCCAAGTTTGCCCGCAGCTACTCCAGCCTTGCTGAATGGAAGGCCCGCGCCGAGCGAATTCGTGAGGGCATCCTTCGCGGAGCCGAACTTCTGCCGCTGCCCGAGAAGTGCCCTCTGAAACCCATCATCCACAGCAAACGCAAATACGACGGCTACACCGTCCAGAACGCAGCTTTCGAGAGTCTGCCCGGAGTTTTTGTGACGGGGAACTTATATCGTCCTCGAAAAGGCAAGGGACCTTTTGCAGCAGTGCTTTGTCCGCATGGACATTTCAGCAGTGCCGGAAACTACGGCCGATTTCGACCGAATATGCAGAAGCGATGTGCGGCCCTAGCCCGTATGGGTGCTATTGTTTTTTCTTATGATATGGTGGGATATGGCGACTGGAAAAATGCGGGATGGGAGCACAGTCGGCCGAAGGCCCTTAAATTGCAGCTCTGGAACAGCATCCGTGCCATTGATTTTCTTACCTCGTTAAAAAGGGTGGACCCGAAGCGCATCGGCGTAACGGGAGCGTCCGGTGGAGGGACACAAACGTTTCTTGTAACGGCCGTCGATGACCGCATCGCCGTCTCTGTTCCTACCGTAATGGTCTCAGCCCACTTCTTCGGCGGCTGTAACTGTGAAAGCGGTATGCCCATCCACAAAAGCGATACCCACGAGACGAATAATACGGATATTGCCGCTTTAGCCGCGCCGCGCCCTCAGCTACTAATCTCCGACGGCAAGGACTGGACAAAGAACACGCCCGAGGTGGAGTTCCCTTATATCCGGAACGTCTATCGTCTCTATGGGGCTGAGGCCGACGTCGAGTATCTGCATCTTCCCGATGAGGGGCACGATTACGGCCTTTCAAAGCGCCTCGGTGCCTATAAGTTTCTCGCGAAACACCTTGGGCTCTCGCTCGGTAAGGTCGGTAAGCCGGATGGCTCAATCGATGAGAGTTTTGTCGTAATTGAAAAGCAGGAGGATATGTACGTTTTCAACGAGGAGCATCCCAGGCCGGCACATGCCGTCAGCGCCGAAGCGGCAGAGCTGCCATGGGATTAGAACATGTCCTTTATTGACTGATTTGTTTTGATTGGATGTAGGCAAGCGAAAAGCGAAGCACATGACATTTTGCTCGCACTTGATCTGCAAAAGTGTTTTTTCTTAATCCGGCTTTTTGAGCTCTTCGATTTTCGGCAGGTCTTTGAGGGTGTTCAGGCCGAAGACTTCCAGGAATTTTTTTGTTGTCCCGTAAAGCATCGGCCTGCCCAGGACCTCAGCTCGGCCTACTATCTTAACCAGGCCTTTATAGCAAAGAGTTCGAATTACCTCGCCGGTGGCAACACCTCTGACGGCCTCGATATCAGCCCGCATAACCGGCTGCTTGTATGCAATTATGGCAAGGGTCTCCAGGGCGGCGGGGCTTAATTTGCTGTCGCTGCGAACACGAAGTAATTTTTTCAGCCAATAGTTATAAGGACTGAGGGTGAGCATTTGATAACCGCCGGCAATCTGCTCTATCCTAAAGGCGTTATTGTTTGCCCTGTATTTGCCGTTCAGGTTTTCGATACATTGACGGATCTGCTTTTCGGTTGTCTCAACAATGTTGGACAGCCGGGCTTCCGAGAGCGGCTCATCGCTGGCGAATAAAACCGCCTCCACGACCGTCTCGACTGTCGTCTCAATGTCCTGGTCCTGCTGCGGGAAATCAGTCTCTTCTTTATCCAGCGTTCGATATTCTGACTTCTGTCTTCTGACTTCTGTCTTCTGTTTCCTGATACCTTGTTCACCTGATATCCTGATTTCCTGTTCTACTGTCTTCTGTTCTTCTGTCATATATTTTTCCACTTAAATGGGTCTACATCTTTTTTGCTTACCCTTATTGTCACTGAATTTAGCTGTTTTTGCAACTGTTTGGCGAATTTTTTCAATATGAATCGTTCCGAGACGGTATGGCTCAGGCAGATACAGGTTAGATTTGCTTCCTGAGCGGCTAATGCCTGATGGTGTTTCAATTCGCCGGTTAGATACAAATCGATCTTTGCGGCGATAACCAGATTGATAATCTTCCCGCACGAGCCGGCGCAAACCGCCGCTGTTTTTACTAAGCGTTTTTCGTTTCCGATCAGACCGACGGCCTTGGCGCCGGTATGCTTCTTTATTCTGTCGATAATCTGTTCTATTCGTAACGGCTGGGCTAATCTGCCGATTCTGCCGAGGCCAAATTCGTTTTGGCTGTTGTAGAGTTTGATGATGTCAAAGGCGGGTGTCTCGTAAGGATGTGCCTTTTTCATTGCCGTTATTACCTCATCGAGCTTTTCAGCGGGCACAATCGTCTCGAATCTTATCTCCGTGACCTTCTCCATTTTTCCTTTTTTGCCGATAGCCGGTTTTGCGCTTTCCAAAGGCAAAAAAGTTCCTGTTCCCTCGGCACCGAAGCCGCAGTGGCTGTAATTACCTATCGCCCCTGCGCCTGCGGCGAAAACCGCATTTGGAACTTCCGCCAACGATTCGACAGGAACGAATACAACGAGTTTGTAATTATCGCTTGCGGGATTAACAACGTAATCCCCGATCGGCTTTCCATTTTCGATGCCAATAATCTCGGCAAGGCCGTCGTTGACTCCGCCTGTGGCGGCATCCAGGGCGGTATGTATCGAAAAAACCGCGATGCCGCTGCGAATCAATTCATGTACGGTGCTGCTCGGTGCTTCTGAGGTGATTTTTTTCAAGCCGTCCCAGATTACCGGATGATAACTTACAATCAGGTCGGTCTTTAGTTTTTTGGCCTCGGCGAAAACATCGCCGGTCACATCAATGGTCAGCAGAATATTTTTTACGTTTTTCTGCACATCGCCGATAAGCAGGCCGACGTTATCCCAGTCCTGTGCTAAGTTAAGTGGGACTATTTTTTCAATTTGCTCTGCAATATCTTTTATTTTCATTTTCTTTGCTAATACCTATTACTTGTACAGTTATGAGATTACTTTGTCGCTCACTTACATTCGCTCCTCGCAATGATATGAGGTTGCGCTCGCTGTCATTGCGAGCAAAGCGAAGCAATCTCTTTTCAAATTTCAATATTCGTTATTCCTTGTTCGACATTCTACATTCATTTTTGATAAACTCACCGAACTTCTTTTGTAGTTTTTTAGTTATCGTACCGACCTTGCCATCGCCGACGGTGTGCTTTTCCACTGCGGTTACAGGCATAATTTGCATAATTACATTTGTCAGGAAAATCTCATCGGCGGCCAGCACGTCGTCTATAGAGAGGTCTTTTTCAACTAATTTGATAGAGTTTGTTAAGGCGATTTGGCAAACGGTTTTTCTCGCCACGCCCGCAAGGACAGGCGTTTCAATCGGCGGCGTATGAAGGACGGAATCTTTGACCAGAAACACATTGCTTATGCAGCCCTCGGCTAAGCGATTATTCGTCGTGAACCATAACGCTTCGGCAGCCCTTTTTTGATGTGCGCGATTTAACGCAATCATACGCGAGAAGTAGCTTGTTGTTTTGTGTCCGCACGTTGGCTCGCCGGCGTTTTGCCTGAATGGACAAAGTACCACCAGAACGCCTTTTTTATAATATTCAGCCGGGTAAGACTGGAGCTTTGTGGCGGTGATAAGAAGTGTCGGTTTGCGCTGCTCATCCGATTGGGACATTGGGCCGTTGGTAAGTGTCAATCGCAAACGCGCATCGGTTAATTTGTTCGCTCGCAGTACTTTATAAATAGCATCAGTGAAATATTTTCTGTCGTATGTATGACTTATCGATAGGGCACGAGAGCTAAAAAACAATCTGTCCAGGTGGTCTTTCAGCGCAAAGACCACGCCGTTGTAGCTTCGCATCGTCTCGAAAAGCCCCGCCCCATACAAAAAGCCGCTATCGGTAGCGGATATGAGGGCCTTGTCGATGTCAACCAGCTTGGTGTTAAGAAAAACTTTTTCCGCCATCTTTGTATAAATCCGAATATCGAAATCCGAAATTCAAAACAATATCTAATGACTAAAATGACGCTTGGTGTCATCCTGAGGCGAAGCCGAAGAGCCTGCCCTGAGCTTGCCGAAGGGATCTGGCCTGCGAATGATGAGATTCTTCGCGGAGCCTGTCCTTGAGCGCAGTGAAGGGCTCAGAATGACAGCTTTGCTGTCAGTTTTGAAAATTTGAACATTAGAATTTCGAATTTGTTTCGGATTTCGTATTTCGTGCTTCGTGCTTTTCCCAGTTTCGTTTTTCGGATTTCGTATTTATCTTTTTTATATCCACTATCCGTTGTTTGGGTTTTTGCGTTGCTTTTATTCCTGCCAATAGCGCTCTTGCTTTTGTGATAGTTTCATCCCATTCTGCTTGCGGTTCTGAATCTGCGACTATTCCGCCGCCGGTCTGGGCAAAGGCCTTTCGGTTTTTGATAATAATCGTTCTTATGGCAATGTTCAAGCACGCACGGCCGTCTATGCCGATAAAGCCGATGCTGCCGGTATAAACGCCTCGAACTGTAGGTTCGGTTTCGTCGATAATTTCCATCGAGCGGATTTTCGGGGCGCCGGTGATAGAGCCGCCTGGGAACATCGCCCTTAAAATATCACAGAATGTAATTTCGTCGAGAAGCCGCCCGCCTACAGTCGCCACAGCATGAAAAACCGTCGGATAGCTTTCAATCGTCCTGGGCTGGATTACTTTCCTTGTTCCCGGTTTGCAGATTTTGGCCACATCGTTACGCTCCAGGTCGATTATCATATTCAGCTCGGCACGTTCTTTTTCACTATGGAGCAGCTCATTGAAATTTTTTGTGTTGATTTGTTTTGCGTGCGAGTTTTTCCGGGCCGTCTCATTGATACGCCGCCGGGTACCTTTTATCGGCTTGGTTCGGATGAAGTCGTCGGCAATTGTTATAAACATCTCAGGCGAGGCGCTGACGATGTGAAAGTTTCCCCCATCGATATATGCGGCGTAGCCGCTCGGGTTGTGGTGATTTTGCCAGTGCAGAAGCTCTATCGGCCTGGCATCGTAATCACATGCAAATCGCTGTGAGAAGTTAATCTGGTAAACCTCGCCGTCGTAGATGTAGCGTTTTATTTTTTCGACCGTTCGCATGTAGTAATCTTTGTCCATATTGCAGCGAATTTGCGAAAAATCTATATTGTCAAGGTCGGCAGGCCCGGGTTGCGAGATATGGATTTTTTGGGATTCAGCGAGCAGCTTCTCCAGAGTGTCAAGTTTGTCCTGCGGTTTTTCAGAATCGCTCGGCAATTCCAGGGCGATTAGCCAAAAGGTTCCATCGATATGGTCGTAGGCAATAAGGCGGTCGTAGAAGCAAAGCCGAATCAGCGGCATTTGAAGGTCGTTTATTGTAGTCTCGGGGAGTTTTTCAATATATCGGCCGAGTTCATAACTAAAATATCCGACCCAACCACCGCAGAAAATCCCCTTCGGCAGGTCATCGTCCCCTCCCTTGTCATTCCCGCGAAACCTGTCCTGAGCAAGGCCGAAGGAGCGGGAATCCACTAACTTATATTTATCCAGGGCTTTTTGCAGTTTCTTAAACGGCTCTTTTTGTCCTGTTTTAAATTCAAATATCTCTTTCGGCCCGGCGGCCCAGCAGCTGAATCTGTCCGCATCCGCCTTGGCCGGGTTGCCGCCGAGAATTGAGGCCGATTTTAGACCGGCAAATATTTCGCTTAAAGCCGGCAAATCTATGGATGCACGGATTTTTTTGGAGTGCAGTTTGCAGAGAATAAGATTATCGGTTTTGTCAACCGCCCCTGTTGTCATTGTGGTTGTCCTGCCCTGAGCTCGTTTATAATCTGTACGCTCGAAGAGGTGCCTATTCTTTCCGCCCCTGCGGCTAACATTTCAAGTGCCTGTTTTGCTGTTCTTATACCGCCGGCGGCCTTTATCTTACAGTTCGGAGCAGTTTCTTTCATCAGCTTTATATCTTCGATGGTTGCTCCCCCGGCTGGGTGCAGACCTGTGCTGGTCTTTATGAAATCGACACCACATCTTTCCGCTACCTCGCAGGCGAATATCTTTTGGTTGTGATTGAGAGCAGCCGATTCAATTATCACCTTGAGCACAACAGCCGGCCTCATCGAGCGGCATACTTTCAGCACAGCTTGCAACTGAGTTTGCAGATATTTTGTATCGCCGGCGATTATCGACGCCAAATCAGCGACCATATCAATCTCATCGGCCCCAGAGAAGATGGCTTCTTTGGCCTGGGCGACTTTTATTTTAGTCGAATCGGCCCCGAGAGGCAAACTGACTACACCACCGACGGCAACTTTCGAGCCGGCTAACAGCTCAGCGGCTAAAGATACCCATCGACCGTTTACGCAAACCGTATGAAACCCGTAGTTCTTTGCATCTTGGCATAGCTGTTCGATTTTCTCTTTTGTCACCGTGGCATCGAGCATCGTATGGTCGATAATGCCTGCTAATTGTTTCTCATCTGTTATGGTCACTTCCTTTATAACCTTTCCACTTCAGCATTAACTTTTTGCCAGCTTACAAAAAGCGGCTCATGAGCCGGCGGCCTTGGCACCTTTGCTGAACAACTGCTCCGCCGGGCAGCCGGTAAGTTCCTTTTGTTTGCAGTATTTGCAGGCCAATGAGCCTCTTATCAGCGCATTTCCACCCAATGAAAGCAATGCCAATACTACCATCAATGCCAGTATCAGCCAGGTAAAATCTCTGACTAAAATGATAATCCCACCAATAAGGGGAAAAATCAGGACCAAAAAATCCGGAATTAAATCTTTCCACGAGATTTCTTTTTCAGCAAATTTTTCGGGATTTCCTTTCTTGAAAAGCAGGGCGCAAAGTTTTCCTCTGCCTAAGCCGCAAGTTTTGCCGTAATAGTAGCAATTCACACAGCTTCCCTTCAATATCTTTAGCTCAACCCATAAGCAAAACATCAGATAGAGAACCGTAAAGAAAAAGTCGAGCTGGGAAAAGATATAGGCCCCTAAAGCATAAATGGATATTGATAATACACAAGAAAGCAAAGGTATCCAGAGAGGAAAATTTTCATAAGCTTTGTTATTTTGCATGTTTCACCCTATTCAAATAGTTGTTGTTTTAGTTCGTGCTCAATTAAAATAACCGAACGGCTTTGTTTGCAAGGCTTTAAGTGAAGCCTTAAGTCAAATATTATCCTGAGTGCATTAATTATGCTGTTTCTGCTTCATCCGTTATCCGTTTCCATAATGATTTAACATCTAATTCTTCCGCCCAATGTTCTATATAATCCAGGTCTAATTTCCCATACTGGACCTCATAAACCCGAAGGGCATCGGTAAATTGTTTTTCACTTCCACCACAGAGTTTCGCCCATCTTAACTTGGCTAATATTGTATCTTC
>JBGVTO010000211.1:0-13174 GCA_041862635.1 Phycisphaerae bacterium
CTTTGCCGACCAGGGTGTGAACCTGACTAATGTCAATACGATTTCCCTTGGCCTTGGTAACAAGAACAATCCGCAGGCCGGCAGTTCAGGTACAATGTACTTCGATGATATTCGTCTGTATCCTCCGTCACCGGAACCGTAAGATATGATTTAGTTGATATAGCTGATTAGCATCTGTTCGGGGCTTATACCGATTCGGTATAGGCCCCTTTGTCTTAGGGCAAAATATAAACTCAGGACATCATCTTGCAGAACGGCCACCTATGAATAGCTCAAAGTCAAATACTAAAATCCCTGTTGCCACAAAAATATTCTTTGAGGCATGCTGTTAAAACGACTACCCTTCAAGACGAGTTCGTCATTTAAATGGCCTCTGAGGAGCTTTAAACACAACCACATCAAGAATAGATACTCACTCATAATCCAGAGATTTTCCTTGACGGGAAAGTGACTGATTTGGTATAAACAAAAATAGTAAAGCATGTATCTGCGCAGTCTGGCATTTGTGAATTTTAGCCATTCTATAAACGACTTATATAGTTTAGCAAATATAACGGAGGAGTTATGACGTGAGGCATGGGTTTGTAGCGGATATGTTTTTTAAATTATTTCAGTTAACAATCTATATTAATTTTTTGAATCCCCCCGTCGAAGACAGGACGGGGTGAAGGAGGACTATTATGTGTAAGAAATTGATTTATTTAACTTCTTTTGTTTTGCTGCTGAGTGCAGCCGGCAATGCCATGGCTCAGATCGACCCGGCTACTGTTACGACAGGTCATGTATACCTTTTTGAAAATGTCAGTGGCAATCAAGTACAAGATGATTCAGCAAATAGCAACACAGGTGCTATAGTGGGAGACCCACAAATGGTTGAAGGTCTCAAGGGTAAAGCGTTACAGTTCGATGGCGTCGATGATGGAATTAGCATCCCGGATTCTCAGTTTATCAACGTAACCGGTGGTCCTTTTCCCAATCGTACTATTATTGCTGTATTCAAATGCGATAATGTCACCAAGCAGGAAAAACAAACTGTCTATGAAGAAGGCGGCAGAACACGTGGGCTCACCATATATGTCTTTGATGGTGAAGTCTACGTGGGAGGATGGAATAGATCAGATTATGAACCTCAATGGAATCCAGGTTCATGGCTCTCTGCTCCTATCAATTCCAACGCATGGCATGCAGTTTCTTTAGTAATCAGAGATGGTGTTGCAGGACAGGAAGATGATAAGTTTGAAATGTGGATGGACGGAGACTTAATAGGTAAAGCTCCCGGCGCTGAAATATGGAATCATGGTAATGACAACGCTATAGGGTATACACTCCAAAACAACGTGTTTCATGATGACGATGGTTCTGGTGATGGTTGGTTCTTCGAAGGAGCAATTGACGAGATTTGGATTCTCAATGATGCACTGACAGAAACCGAGTTGAGTGCTTTTAAGGGTATGGTATGGCCTTACGCTGTTGGTCCCAATCCAGCCGATGGTGCTCTCCATCCGGAAAAATGGGTGAACATTAGCTGGTTGCCGGGACCTTTTGCTCTCTCACACGATGTGTACTTCGGCGACAATTTTGACGATGTAGAGGCCGGCACGGAGGACACCTTCCAGGGCAACCAGACTGCAACGTATTTTGCTGTTGGCTCTGCTCGCTCTCTTTATCTTGTTCCAGGGGTGACATACTATTGGCGGATTGATGAAGTCAATGACGCCGAGCCGAACAGTCCCTGGAAAGGTGATGTCTGGAGCTTTAGTATTCCTCCCAAGACCGCCTATGCACCTGAGCCAGCTGATGGTTCCGGGTCTGTAGATCCGAATGTGGAGCTGAGCTGGACGGGAGGTTTCGGTGCGAGAATACACTATGTGTACTTCGGTGACAATTTTGATGATGTGAACAATGCCACCGGAGCTATGCCCAATCCGGATGCAACCTATACTCCCGGCACACTGAAATTAGCTAAGACTTACTACTGGCGGGTCGATGAGGTTGATGCCGTCGACACGCACAAAGGCCATGTCTGGAGCTTTACTACTGAGGGTGCCGTTGGAAGCCCGAATCCATCTAATGGCGCCCTGGATGTAAAGCAGACACAGGTTCTTAGCTGGTCGCCGGGAGATCACGCTGCATCGCATCAGGTGTACTTCGGCACAGATAAGGAGGTAGTACGCAATGCCAATACCGGTTCGCCGGAGTACAAAGGCAGCAGGAACCTTGATTCTGAGAGCTATAACCCCGGAATGCTTGAGTGGGATAGCACTTACTATTGGCGTGTTGACGAGGTCAATAACACCAATCCCGACAGTCCGTGGGTAGGCCCTGTCTGGAGCTTTACGACAGCAAATTTCCTTATCATAGATGATTTTGAGGACTACGACATTGGCAACAACGAGATATGGTGGTCATGGATAGACGGGCTTGGCTATGCCTCGCATCCTACTTTACCGGCCCATCCTGGTAATGGAACCGGCTCAGCTGTGGGCTGGGACGACACTCCCTCTTATACCGAGGAGACTATCGTTCACGGAGGTAACCAGTCGATGCCGTTCTTCTACGACAACAGCATCCTCAGGTATTCAGAGGCCCAGAAGACGCTGACTTATCCGCGTGACTGGACCGAAAATGGTGTCAACAAATTGTCGATTTGGTTCAGAGGTTTTTCAGCTAACGCTGCTGAGCCATTGTATGTTGCTCTCAACAGCAGTGCGGTGGTCAATCACGATAATCCTAATGCAGCACAAACAGGCCGCTGGACGGAATGGACAATTGACCTGCAGGCGTTTGCCGACCAGGGCGTGAACCTGGCCAATGTCAATACTATTGCCCTTGGTCTAGGCAACAAGAAAAATCCGGTAGCTGGTGGTTCAGGTACAATGTACTTTGATGATATTCGGCTGTATCTGCCGCCGGAGCCGGAGCCACAAGCACAATAAGCTGTGTGAGTGGCAATTCTCATAGATGGGATTTCTGATGCCTGTTGAAAACAATCCCGAGAGGTTGGGATTTAGGTGTGTGGCTAAAACGTGATTTATAATTATTTTAGTTTTTAAGGAGGAATATTATGTCTAAGAAATTGATTTATTTGGTTTCTTTTATTCTGATGCTGAGCCTCGTTTTGACAAACATAGCCAATGCTGCCGAGAAAACGCATCTTATTGGCTGGTGGAAGTATGACGGCGACATGCTGGACTACTCCGGTTTAGGTAACGATGGCACCGCTGTTGGGAATCCGACTTTCGTAAGGGGTACGTTTGGCTCGTTCGCTCTGGACCTCGACGGTGACGATTATGTTACAATGGATGGCGTAGCAGACGACATAACGGACAACGATATTACGCTTAGCGCATGGGTCAAAACAACTGACAATAACGCAGACTGGTTTTCTTGTAATACCGGAACCGGTGGCAACGTGGTCAGGTTTTGTATTCAGGGTGGCAAGGCCGCCTTCGATACGGACAGCGAACATGCCCTGTCCACCACGATGGTCAGTGACGGCCAGTGGCATTTGCTGACGTTTATCGGGAGCGGGTCCACCGGATATGTATACGTCGATGGAGTTCAGGAAAATTCGTACACGGCCGATTTCAATTTTAGCGCGGATGACCGCTGGTCAATAGGACAGGAATGGGATACTGATAGCCCAAGCGACTTTTTAACCGGCACTGTGGATGATGCCCGCATATACGACCGCATCCTCTCGGCAGCCCTGGTACAGGACCTGCTTAACGGCATCGCTCCAGCATTCGTAAAGGCCGAGAATCCCAAGCCGGCCAATGGTGCCATACATCCGGATACGTGGGTAACCCTTCGCTGGTCGCCGGGAGATACTGCGGCCTCGCACGATGTGTACTTCGGTGATAATTTTGACGATGTGAACGACGGCACCGGCGAGGCGTCGCGAGGTAATCAGCCCTCAACGTTTTATCTTGCCGGATTGACTTATCCGGACGGTTTCGTTCCAGACACAATTTACTACTGGCGGATCGATGAGGTTGAGGCTGATGGTACTACGATACACAAAGGTGATGTCTGGAGCTTTACGACTCCTCCTGCGAAGGCCTATAATCCAGACCCGGCTGATAGCGCCAACTTCGCGGACCCAAATGTGGAACTTAGCTGGATGGCAGGCTTAAGTGCGAAACTGCACACTGTATACTTCGGCAACAATGTTGACGATGTGAACAATGCTGCCGGTGGACTCCTACAGGGAACTACAACCTATACTCCTGGCCCTTTCGAATTGGACAAGACTTACTACTGGCGGGTCGATGAGTTCGATGGCGTCGCAACCCATAAAGGTGATGTCTGGAGTTTCAAAACATTGCCCGTTATACACATTACCAACCTTAACCTTGTCGGCTGGTGGAAGTTGGATGAGGGTATGGGCACCCTTGCCCTTGACTGGTCCGGGCACGGAAATCACGGTATACTCAAAGGTGACCCGGAGTGGATAGCTGACGGATATGACAGCGGTGCGTTGAACTTAGGCAGCGGCAACTATGTAGCCATTCAAAACCTGCATTATAACAGTACTGGCTATGCGGAAGTCAGCGTCTGCGCCTGGATTCGCACCGTTAGTAGCGGTAACCAGATAATTGCTTCCTTTGACCGCAACCAGTTCTGGCGGCTTGAGATTAACGGCAGTGGTGGAGGCCCCGGTCAGGTAGGCTGGGATGTTATGACCAGTTCCGGCCAAGTGGATTACGGCAGCAGCACTCGCGTCGATGACGGACTGTGGCACCACGTCACTGGGGTGTTCGACAATGGCAGGCTGACTATTTACATAGATGGTCGTCCGGAGGCATCGGCTTCCGGAGGCAACACTTTCGGAACTAACACAACGCGCTACGGTTTTATTGGTGTAGGCTCGGAGGCAGGTGAGTTCGACGGCAACACAGGCCCAAACAATTTCGTTCAAGGTGATTTGGACAACGTCCGCATCTACGACAAGGCCCTGACACAGGAAGAAATCGCACTTGCTATGCGAGGCGATCCACTACTTGCCTGGGGTCCGAAGCCGTGTAATGGCTCAACACTGTACATCAGAGATGCAACACCCCTTAGCTGGTTGCCGGGAGATAAGGCATCTCAGCATGATGTGTATTTCGGTACTGATAGAGACGATGTGAACAATGCCGACACATCTGATGCGACGGGCATATATCGAGGCCAACAGATTGGTATCAGCTACACTCCACCCGAAGGTGTTGAATGGGGTGGCGGGCCTTACTACTGGCGTGTCGATGAGCGTAATACCGACGCTACGGTCACCAGAGGTGAGATATGGAGCTTTAAAGTAGCCGACTATCTTCTCGTGGACGATTTTGAGGACTACAACGACTACGAACCTGAAAGGATATTTGATACGTGGATAGATGGATGGGGCGTGGCGATAAACGGCTCCACGATATGTTATGCTGAGCCAGACTTTACTCAGGGAGAGCATTTCGTTGAGACTACGATTGTTCACGGTGGTATTCAATCGATGCCGTATTTCTACGACGCTAATTTCAAGTACTCTGAGGCAAGTAGGATGTTGGTCTCGGCGCATGATTGGACTGAAGAAGGCGTTGGAGTATTATCGCTGTGGTTCAGGGGTAATTCGGATAATGCTGCTGCGCAGATGTATGTTGCTCTCAATGGCAGTGTGGCAGTCTCTCACGATAATCCTAATGCAGCACAGATAGAGGCTTGGACGGAATGGAATATAAATCTTAAAGCATTTGCAGCCCAAGGCGTGAACCTTGCCGATGTCGATACGATCACTATTGGTTTCGGCGATAAGAATCATCTGCAGGCCGGTGGTTCAGGTGTGGTCTATTTTGACGATATTCGACTGTATCGGCCGGCTCCAGAGCCAGAACCGGCACCGTAAGTATGGATCTAGGTGGCAATTAAAATTGCGTGGTTGATGTAGCAAATATGTATCAATTCGGGGCCTATACTGAATGATTCGGTATAGGCCCCGGTTGTTTAAGGACAATAACGGACGACCTCCACATATGCTGAACAAAAGGTTAGACAGGCTCTGGATTTTCTCTAGGTGGCTCTGATACTCCCAAAAGAATTACATGATTGACACATTCATCTTTTCATCCGTCTACTTAATCCGATTTCACACTAAAAATTGTCAAGAAATATCCGTATTTTAGTAAAAATTTGAGATTTATTCGGACTTGATATAGGCAAAATCAACATTTGTGGTGTCATTTTGGAGACATAATATCACCTGGAAATCAGGGTGTTTTTCCAGCTCCTGTGAGAGGTGATTTTTCACTGCTCTACAGTCTCCATTTCCGGCAGTTTTGCTCGCCATTCTCCAGCCTTTTCCGGCTTAGACCAGGCGTCGCAAAGTACTAATAGGTTCCTAACGACATTAAAATGAAGCAGATCATTCAAGTACAATAGCTTGTAACAGCGTGCAGAAGCAATGTTTATAAAGGTAAATAGTTTGACTTTTTTGTATTATTTAGCATAATAAATGATGACTAATGATTGACATGATTCGCTGTGGATCATCAAATTTAAGTCTAAGAAGCCGGAGTGGCTTGAGCATGAAGAGGAGGAACCGAATAAGCAAACCAACAGGATTGACACTCGCAGCCCTCGTGGCCTTTTTATTAGCTGTCGGCCCTGTACTTGGCTGGGAGAGCGCTACGCCACAACAGGCCGGTATGGATAAATCCAGGCTCCAGCAGGCACGGGACTATGCGCTGATTGGTGGAGGCTCCGGCTGCATTATTCGTGGCGGAAAGCTCGTCATGTCCTGGGGTAACCAGACGACCCGTTACGACCTAAAATCCACCTCCAAGTCAATTGGGGTGACAGCATTGGGTCTGGCCGTAAAAGATGGTTTAGTGAATCTGGACGACAAGGCTCAGCTATATTGCCCTGATATTGGTATCCCGCCCAATGCCGGTGACTCACGACTGGCCGACATCAAAATCTGGCATCTTGCAACGCATACCGCCGGCTTCGATAAACCGGGAGGCTTCGAGCCGCTTCTTTTTGACCCAAGAACTACGTGGGCTTACACAGATGGCGGTGCAAACTGGCTGGCAGATTGTCTGACACTCACCTATCGACAGGACCTCAAAGACTTAATGTTCAACCGCGTCTTTTCCAAACTGGGCATCACTAATACTGATCTTACCTGGCGAAATAATGCCTATCGTCCAGACACAATCGAAGGAGTAAAACGCAGAGAGTTTGGCTCGGGAGTCTCAGCTAATGTCGATGCCATGGCCAAAATCGGTTACCTCTACCTTCGCCGCGGCAGGTGGGCAGGCGAACAGATTCTCCTAGAAAATTTCATTGACATCGTCCGTAAACCGTTCCCTGAAATAATAGGGCTGCCGGTACATAACCGCTCACAATATCTCAATGCATCGGACCATTATGGTTTGCTTTGGTGGAACAATGGTGACAGAACTCTCGAAAATGTACCGCCGGATGCGTACTGGTCGTGGGGACTATACGATAGCCTGATTGTGGTTATACCCAGTCTCGACGTTGTAGTGGCCAGAGCCGGCTCTGGGTGGCGAAGCGGCTGGGATGGCAACTACAACGTCCTCAAGCCATTCCTCGAGCCCATTTGTCAATCAATCGCTAATGATGCACCTTACCGGCTCAGTGAGGTAATTACGTCAATAATCTGGGCCCCTGCCTCCAACGTGATACGCAGTGCCACCGGAAGCGACAACTGGCCTATCACCTGGGCGGACGATGGTGAACAATATACCGCTTATGGAGACGGCTGGGGTTTCGACCCGAGGGTACCCGGCAAACTAAGCCTTGGCTTCGCTAAAGTAATCGGCGATCCACCAGGCCTTGGAATTAACATCCGGTCCTCGAGCGGCGAGCAGACCGGTGACGGCCGGAGCGGCAAGAAGGCCAGTGGGATGCTCATGGTCAACGGCACCCTTTACATGTTGGTTCGCAATGCAGACAATAACGGACAGCAGAGTCAACTCGCCTGGTCGTCGGATCATGGAGCACAATGGACTTGGAGCCCGTGGAAATTCGCAGAATTAGGCTATCCGTGCTTTCTCAACTTCGGACAGAATTATACTGGGGCAAGGGATGGCTACGTTTACGTGTACTCACCCGATACTCCCAGCGCCTACAATGAGACCGACACAGTGGTCCTGGCGCGTGTACCCATCGAAAGCATCACTGACAGAGACGCTTACGAGTTTTACTCCGGCGTGGATGCCCGCAGTAATCCTGTATGGTCCGGTGACATAAATCAACGCAGGGCCGTTTTCATTTTTCCCGGGGGCTGCAACCGTATCGATGTCACGTACAACGCACCGCTTCAACGTTATTTTCTCGTGATGCGCAGCCGCGCCCAGGCTGGCGGCAGGAACCAATTCAGTATCTACGACGCGCCCGAGCCATGGGGGCCGTGGACGACAGCATTTTACACCGAGAATTGGGACGTTGATCCCGGCGAGAGTGCGCATATCCCCGCTAAGTGGATCAGCGCCGACGGCAAGACCTGTCACCTTCTATTTGCCGGTTCGGACAGTTTCGCAGTACGCCGGTTCACACTGACAGCGGTTTTGGCACAGAAATCTCCCGACTTCACCGGCGATGCGTTTGTGGACTTCAGGGATTTCTTTTTGATGGCACAGGATTGGTTGCAGAACGAAACCGAGACGGATATCGCGCCCGCCCCTTCGGGTGACGGCGTTGTCGATTGGAAAGACTTCGCCGTATTCGCGGAATACTGGCTGAAAGAGATGGGCCTTATCGCCTACTGGCGGCTGGACGAGTCAGAGGGCCTCGTCGCGCATGACAGTGCCGGTGGCCACGACGGCAGTCTCAACGGCAATCCCGTCTGGCGGCCTACGGGCGGCCGGATGGCTGGAGCGATCGAGCTCGACGGAATGACCGATTATGTCTCCACGCCATTTGTTTTGGATCCCGAGGCTGGAAGGTTCAGTGCCTTCGCCTGGGTCAGAGGCGGCTCACCGGGCCAGGTGGTCATCTCACAGATAGACGGCGCGAACTGGCTTATGGCCGATCCCTCAGAAGGGAAACTCATGACGGCATTGTCACGCCGTTCTATAGGCCGAATCAAAGAGCCGCCGCTGGCATCGGAATTCGTAATTACTGATGGCACTTGGCACCGCATTGGTGTGGTATGGAACGCGTTCGAACGTATTCTGTACGCTGACAGCGTAGAGGTTGCAAGAGATGTGCAGCTTTCTCTGGCGGGTGCAACAGGCGGTTTGCACATTGGTGCGGGTATGAATCTCGAACCGGGCAGTTTCTTTTCAGGCCTGGTCGATGATGTACGCATCTATAATCTGACAGCGACACCGTAGAAGTTCAATCGGTAGGTTAAAAATGGTGGACCAAGTCCCACCCAACCGTTTTTTTTGGAAGGAGATAATTATGTGCAAAGAACTAATAAAATATCTCATCGTTTTTGGTCTCGCGATTGGTATTTCCCCAGTTCAGGCACGGCTGGTTCACCATTGGAAACTCGACGAAGATACGGCAGCCGTGGCTGCGGACTCCGTCGGAGGACTGAATGGGGATATACAGGGTGCCCAGCCGGTACTTGGAAAATTCGGTAACGCGCTGAGCTTTGATGGCTCGGATGACGTGGTTACGATTCAGAACTTTATCCCTCCACAGCAGGGATCAGTTGCATTCTGGATAGACCCGGGATTTGGCAGTTCCAAGCAGCGTGTCTTTGGAGCAGGTGGGGACTTCGAGGTGATTGTTTATAGCACAGGCATCGTCAGGAACGAACTGTTTGCAGGCGGAAGCGGAACTTTGCAGAGCAACCCCGGCGCAGTCGAGCCCGGGCAATGGTTCCATATCGTGGTGACATATGTCTATGATGGTGCAGGACCAAGTACGGCCTTAGAGGTCTATGTGAATGGGGAATTAGACGTTGTGGGTACCGCTGGCGAACCAAGTGTACCAACCGATACGACGCTTCTGTTGGGCCATCGGGCTGGGGCCGCCGGTGGCGAACATTATGGAGGTCTCCTGGATGACCTGCGAATCTATGACCATGTTTTGTTGGAAGCAGAGATAAAGGCCTTGGCCAATCCGCCACGCGTGAGCGCCCGCGATCCCATCCCGCCAGACGGAGTCCTTATTGAAAATACCTGGGCAAATCTTAGCTGGACAGCGGGAGATTTCGCGGTTTCGCACGATGTATATATAGCCGATAACTTTGACGATGTGAACGAAGGCGCCGAAGGCACATTCGCAGGCAACCAGACAGGGACATTTATTGTTGTAGGCTTTCCCGGATTCCACTTTCCGGATAGCCTTGTGCCTGGCACAACCTACTACTGGCGAATCGATGAGGTCAATGACTCCGAGCCGAATAGCCCGTGGAAAGGCGATGTCTGGAGCTTTTCGATTCCGCCCAAGACCGCTTACAATCCGACCCCGTCCGATGGGGCCGAGTTCGTGGGCCTGGATAATGTGACCCTTAGCTGGACGGCCGGCCTCGGGGCCAAATTGCACACAGTATATCTTGGCAATGACTACGACGAGGTAAGAAATGCCACTGTGGGTGTCCCGGCGGGTACGGCAACCTATAATGCCGGCAAACTCGAACGGGAGAAGGTTTACTACTGGCGGATCGATGAGTCTGACGGCATCGCCATATATAAAGGCGACATCTGGGGCTTTACGACACCCGGCGCAGTCGGAGCCCCGCAACCGGCCAATGGAGCCGTGAATGTAGAGCACACCCAGATTCTAAGCTGGACACCGGCGGATAATGCGAATTCACACCAAGTATACTTCGGTACAGATAAAGACGCCGTTAAGAATGCTACACCAGATTCGCCAGAGTATAAAGGCAGTAAGGCGAGCGGCAGCGAAATCTACGATCCCGGCAAACTCGCCTGGCATACGAGTTATTACTGGCGGGTGGATGCGGTCTATAATACGGACCCTTATAATCCTAAGGGCCTAGTGTGGAGCTTTATAACTGCCGATTTTCTTGTCGTGGATGATTTCGAGAGTTACACCGATAATGACGCCGCCGGTGAAGCCATCTGGCAGACCTGGATCGACGGGTTGAACTTTGCCGACAACGGCGCACAGGCCGGCTATCTGCTGCCCCCGTATTGCGAGGATACGATTGTTCATGGCGGCTCGCAATCCATGCCACTGCTATACAACAATACGGACGGTGTAACGAACTCGGAGGTGGTGCTGCCACTGACGGCGAATCTTGACTGGACGGCCGAAGGCGTCGGAGAATTGTCGCTGTGGTTCAGGGGAAGTTCGGCCAACGCCGCTGAACTGTTATATGTGGCCATTGCCGATAGTACCGGCGCGTCTGCCGTGGTAGCCTATGACGACACGAACGCAGCACAGGTAAGCACCTGGACGCAGTGGATTATCCCACTCCAGGCTTTTTCCGATCAGGGAATCAATCTAACTAATCTGGATAAGTTCGCGATTGGCCTGGGGACGAAAGCCGGTATAGGAGCATCAGGCGGTTCGGGAACGATGTATATTGACGACATTCGCTTATATCAGCCATGAGCTACCTGTGAATGAACACCATGAAAGTCGGAATGATACTTGGATATATATAGTGCGGGGATTGTGCCAATCAATTTGGTACGGGCCCAGAGTGCTTAACGAGGATCTTTTATAAAAGCGCTAGTGAGAACCTTATCAGACAAAGAAAGTTCGATAGCTTAACAAGATTTCGTCAAGTGGAATCCATGTAACGAAACATGATGTGAAGATTTCTATTGATGGAAATCTGCTCGATCCAATAAAGTGGAATGGTTGGATGCTAAGGATTATTAGTTTTTCAACAACCAACGTTACAATAGCTCGTGACGGATTTTTCTTTTTCATTCGACATGCCATACTGGACTTTGGTGAAGGAGGTAGTGCTAAATCGCAAAGTATTATCTCGGGCAGAAATACACAAATGTCATGGATGTAAAATCATTGTTAACCATTTTACTTGAAGGAGGATTGTCATGTGCAGAAGAATGATCTATTTAATCTCTCTGGTTATTGTGTTGAGTACGGCTAGCGATGCCTCGGCCGATCTTGTGGCTCACTGGCCATTTGATGAGGGCTCCGGGACTGTAGCTCACGATGCAAGTGGCAATGGCCACGATGGTTTCTTCGAGGGCTCCCCCCAGTGGACGAGTCCAGGCTGGAACGGTATAGGCTGGTGTCTTCAGTTCGGAGGTGATGACGATCGTGTCACCGTGGAGCCATTCGATTTGACCGGAAGTGGCATTACGCTGGCTGCATGGATAAATGTGACCACCTTTCAGGACGATGCCAGGCTCATATCCAAGTCTGAAGGTTCAGGAACTCCCGATCACTACTGGGCCATGATATTGAGCGGTAGTGGTGAGAATAACCTGGAATTCCGCCTCAGAACGGACACGGGCGGTACCTCAAGAGTCAGCGCACCTGACACAGAAGACCTGCAGACCGACGTGTGGACACATATAGCACTTACCTGGGATGCAAGCGATCAGTTCATGCGCTTTTACAAGAACGGCGAGGAGATTTTTAGCCAGAGCAAGGGGGGCGGTGCTGTAGGTACTAACCCCGACGTAAAGATAGCCATCGGCAACCAGTCAGCCAGTGTCGCAGACGCCGCCGGCAGAATCAGGCCCTTTGGCGGGCTGATCGATGATGTTGTCGTATACGACAGGGCACTGGATAAGGAAGAGCTCGAGGCTGTGATGTCGGGGCTGAAAGGGATTCCATATGCACGCAAGCCTGACCCGGCGGTCGGCTCTATGCTCACGAGTACCTGGGTGAATCTTACCTGGGTGCCGGGACAGTGGGCGGTTTCGCACGATGTGTACATTGGCACAGACTTCGATGATGTCGATGAAGGCGCTGAAGGCACGTTTGTTGGTAATATCGCCAACGACTTTATCGTCGTAGGTTTTCCCGGATTTCCTTATCCTGATGGCCTTGTTCCGGGCACAACTTACTATTGGCGGATCGATGAAGTCAATGAAGCTGAGCCAAACAGCCCCTGGAAAGGCGATGTTTGGAGCTTTAGTATTTCCCCCAAAACCGCTTACTTTCCAGACCCGGCTGATACTGCCGAATCTGTAGAACTGGACGCAGATCTTAGCTGGACGGCAGGTTTCGGTGCGAAACTGCACACCGTGTATTTCGGCGACAATTTTGA
>JBGVTO010000212.1:0-18428 GCA_041862635.1 Phycisphaerae bacterium
TAAAAAGGGGCCTATACCGAACAATTCGATATAAGCCCCTTCATTGATGTAAACCTTTTACATTAACGATGCAATCTTAATGGTCAAATAAATCACACTATGGTGTCGGTTCTGGCTCTGGTGGCCGGTACAGCCGAATATCATCGATGTATATCGTACCTGAGCCACCGGCTACCGGACTCTTCTTGTTACCCAGTCCAATAGCAATCGTATCGACATTGGCAAGGTTCACGCCCTGGTCGGCAAATTCTTTAAGGTCGATTCTCCATTCGGTCCAGGATGCTGCCTGAGCTGCATCAGGATTATCGTTGGTGACTGCAGCGGAGCCATTTAGAGCAACGTACATCGGCTCGGCAGCATTAGATGTGTCTCCTTGGAACCATAGCGACAGTACTCCAACACTTTCCTGAGTCCAGTCACGCGTATCTGTCAATGTCAAAGTTGCCTCGGATTTGCCGACAGCGTTGTCGTAGGCAAACGGCATCGATTGACCACCACCGTGAACGATAGTTTGCTCAGCAAATGGAGGATTGTCATAACCAACTAAAGAACCGTTTGTCGGGTCGTCGTATCCGTCTATCCAAGCATTAAATATTCTGTTGCTCTCGGGGTCAGCGGGATCAAGATCGTTGTAAGACTCAAAATCATCTATCACAATGAAATCAGCTACAGTAAAGCTCCATACGTTGCCCCTCTGAATTGTACCATCGCCCTCGATTTCATCGACACGCCAGTAGAAGGTAGCACCCCATTCGAGTTTTCCAGGGTCATAGCTCTCGGAACCGAGATTCCGGCTACCTTTGTACTCGGGCGAACTTGTATCGGCGTTTTTCACGGCATCCGCATCAGTGCCGAAATAGACTTCATGTGAAGCAGCTGCTTCTCCGGCACCCCAGCTCAGAATCAATGTCTGACTCACACCCACAGCACGATTAGATGGATTCGGGCTGCTTGCTTTTACAGGTAGTGATAGTGCGGCCTGTGGAATAAGCTGCTTGGGCGTGTGGGGACTTGACCAGCGTAATTGTGCTACTGCACCGCCGCCATCTTCATAATACTCCATCACAAAACTGTATGTGTTACCGGCGACAAGGTCAATCGTTCCCTTGTTCTCAGTGTTTGCGTGGTTGGTCCAGTTCTCAACAAGCAGTTGGCCATCGACCAAAAGACGTATTCCGTCATCGCTGTTAGTATAGAAGGTGTAAGTCTCTGTAAATGCAGCTTCCACTTCACCGGTCCATTGGACTGAGAAGTTATCGTCGCCGACTGCCGGATCGGGTCCGCCGGGATCGCCCCAGTTAAAATTGATCTGAGGATCGGTGCGTGTCAGGACGAGATTTTCAAAATTCATCCCTGTGTAGTAATCCGCTCGCACACCACCCCCGGTACCTGCGATCGTGAAACTCCATATATTACCCTTATGTGTCTCTATTCCGTCAAATTCGTCGATTCGCCAGTAATAAGTCTTGCCTGACTCAAGAGTTCCTGGAGAGAAGGATAGAGTACCCAAGGGACCTTTTGCGGTATCACCTGTACCGGCATCGATATCGTCAAAATTGTCGCCGAAGTACACATTGTGCAGTATTGTATCTAAACCGGCAGCCCAGCTAAGTTCCACATCCGGCTCTAAAAATTTGGCGCCGTCAGCCGGGACCGGATTAAAGGCGGTTTTAGGCGGAACCGTAAAGCTCCAGACATTACCTGCCCACGGACTGTTCGGATCCAGGTCATTGACCTCGTCTATACGCCAGTAATATGTAGTGCCATGGACAAGGCCGTCCGGAAAGGCAAAACCGGGAAAGCCAACGACAAAAAAGGTTGCTGCTTGATTACCCTGGAATGTGCTCTCGGCGCCCGCGTTCACGTCGTCAAAATTATCACCAAAATACACATCGTGCGTAACGGCTGACGTTCCCGGTTTCCAGGAAAGGGTTACCCATGTATCCTCATGAATGGTACCATCAGCCGGATCGGGACTAAAGGCAGTTGGAAATATCCCTAACATAATAGTCTGAATCTCAGCCTGTGTCAGGGCACGGTTGTAGATCCGCGCCTCATCCAGGCTGCCGACAAAGGTTTCATTGTTCGTAGCGGATACGCAACCAATCGACATGACGGTGGCATCAGCGGTATCCCTAAACGTAATATTCCCAGTGCTCACTTGCTCGGCATTGATATACTGCACTACAGCACCGTTGTCCCAGGTCATCGCCACGTGAATCCACTCATTCGCATAGGCGTCGAGGACACCTGAAGCAGTCACAGCCGTATCTCCGTTTCGAAACTGCAAATCGCCATCTGGCTGGGCCTCCCAGAACCACTTGACATTCGTCCTAGGATCCCAGCCTTGACGTTTGCCGAAGATGCCCTGGTGGGTGATACTACCATGATCCTGACCCTCCCAATTGATCCAGATGGCCAGCGTCATGGCATTATTTTCTGCAGTGGGATCAAGGGCGTTGATCACGACTCGATCACCGGCCGTGTCGAGACGCACGGCCGAGTCCTTGTAGCCCGGTACCCACTCCACGCCACCACTTAACATTCCATCATTCCCGTTTCCCGTGATGTCGGCGGCCTCGGTTCCCTGGCCTTCATCGAATGGCCAATACCCAATCAATTCCGCCAGAACTGCATCTGTGCAGATGCCTATGACCAACAACATGGCAACAAACCATTTCATTTTTCGAAACATGATATGTCCTCCTGCAAAAAAGTTACGATAACAAATACCATTCCACGGCTTTAGGGAGCAGAAACTGCAAACACCCTCATACAGCGGAACAAGCTTCACCCAGCCCCTGCGGCAGGGGCGGGGTTCACTAATATTATCTATACCAAATTATCTACTTTCATGTCAAGTAAAATCCCTTGATAATACTGGTAAGCACACTTCTTGGGGTCCTTATGGCACACCATATAATTGTTATGAGAACACCAGAACGTAAGAAGCTTTTGGACCAGCTCCACCAGCAAATCATAGCGGATGGGCCGCGCCCCAAGTACCCCAAAAATGGCCCTCTTTACGTCAGGTGACGGCTACAACCAACATACAACCAGAAGGCCCCTTATCTGCCAATCCGAAAAAATGTCTATTTCATAAATGATTTATTACTAAAGCCTTACAGAAAGTACAAAAATTGTAAACATTTTCAATGAACGTTGCAGGTCGGATAGTAGCTGCAAGCAATTCTCGTTGGCTGAAGTGTTGTAACAAGGATGCCTCAAAAAAGTGTGTCAACAGAGATTTTATTTGACTTTGGGTTCATCATAGGTGGCCGGTGCGAACTCTTGGGCAATATACGGATACAATATACCTGTACCTCAGTCGACGCAGTACAGTAACTCGGGCTCCTTCCCAAGAGTTCCTTCCGGTAGTAGTGCTGGACAAGCTGCTGGTTATCCCGATCGACTCATCACATGTCTTCTTCGATCACCGAGAACCCAATCAGCCCAGCAATATCCTTGATCCGCTCTCGAAAATCGCCAAAAGTCGCACATCTGTGCACGCCATACTTGTCGGGGTAAATGTAACGCTGAATCTTCCTGGCATCAGACACTGACGCCACAATCTTGGTCCGTCACATCATGCTGTAAAAATGGTCTCCATATAGTGCAGACCGCGTGAGCATGGGTACCGTGGTTCCAGTATGCATTAGCACCTCCTTACTCAAGACATCGATTTGCCACATTGTCACTGGTTCATCGCCGGGATACAGAATCCAGGACGCCGCTGAACCGCCGGTCACCGAGCGCCCTCGAACGGGCCGTTCTCGATGGTCCACCAGAATGTACGGGACCCGCCGCTCGTCGCCCCAAGGGTTCCAAGGTCCCTCGCAGTGCTGAACTATGGAGGTGTTATTATATGTGTCCACTGAATAATCGCCCAGCATGCTGGGTCGTCCGTATGCATACTGCAACAGCATTTCGGAGAGCAAAATGTTCAAATGGGACTGGCACTTGGCAACGACGTTGTGCAGTTGGAATTCTGATGTCGCCAGGGCTGGCGTCACATAATCTTCGCGATGTGGATTTTCAATAAGTGACCGGATGTGGAACGCCATGGCCGCGGCGCCGTATTTTTCCATTAGGATATTCATTGCCAGATAGACCTTGGCAGATCGGACGACTTCAGACTCGATCGTATTCATCATCTTCTTCGCATTGCGAATCCATCGCTGCGCGATGGCGTTAGCTTCCGGGCTCTCGTAGCGCCAGAGGTTCCGAACGTCCTCGTCCGCGGCGACCTCCTTCGTGCCGATTTTCGTTACCTTCACGCCAAATGTCTCCTCGATCGCGCCGAGGATCTTTTCGTTGTAGTCCGGTGGCATATTCTTTAGGACGTCGCCGTATGTGACGTTGACGTATGGCGAATCGGTCACCGTGAGGATTCGCTCGTGCTTCATGCGTTTGAGCGCTTTGATCAACTTGACTTTTGCTACCAAGTCTTGAAACATCCGTTCAGAGACACCCGGGTCCGCACAGAACCGCCAGGGGTCCAAGAATGCGCCGATGACTCGATTCGTCTTGTACAATGGATACGGAATGTTCATGAAGTCATTCACAACCATCGCGTTGATGGTTGGCAACCCGCTTCTGAGCAACTCATAATCTCGGGGCCAGCCGCAGATGATGACGCCGTCATAGTGCAGTTTCTTCAGATCCTTGATCTCATTCAGCACAGATTGCATTGTAGCACCTCGGGTGAGGTCTCTGACAACGAAATCCACGCCGTCACACTCTTCCTGCAGCCGCCGCACAATGGCTTCATTCGTGATTGGCTCAAGGTCTGTGTCATCCCGAGACGGCGCGGTCCCGAAAAACACGGTGTAGATTATCGCATGCTCACCGTTCTGCATGCCCTGACGTGTGAATCCCTCGGCTATCGGCGCACCCGTCACATAGCTGCCCCTTCCGCCATAGCCGATCGGACCCATTACGTTACGCTCGCTCATCGCAGGTTGACCTTGGCAGCCCAAGGTCGTTAAAGTGCTAACGGCAGACACGCCCAGCAAACCACCCGTCGTAGCAGTCGCGCCACGCAAAAACGCACGTCGGCTTAAACGCTTTTCTTTTATTGGCTTCATAAGTCGTCTCCCTCTATCAAAGCAAAACTCAAGTCAAATAAATCAGGCCCTGTCCCTACAAAAAAGTCGGCCCTTGTTTACCCACAAGGATTTACATACAATTGCCAATCCTTGCAAAACAACCTGAAATGATACCATGATCAAGAAGAGTCGGTCAAGATGGACATTTGAAAAGTGCTATTTCTTCTATTTCGTGGCGACAAGGATTTTAGTATTTGACATTGAGATCTTCATAGGTGGCCGGTGCGATTTCCTGCGCCATGCGCTGGCCCAAATATCGGTTGAGGTCTCTGGCTGCATCAATTACCAGGACTCAGACGTTTGTCCAAGGCCTTCCCGCCGACACTCGCTCTCGGCCACCTGCAGTCGAAGCGCTCAATGAACGGAAGAAATCCCTTCTTGTGGCCAATGTGAACACCCCAATTAATCATCTCACCCGTCCCACTATCGGCGAATGCTTCAGGTCGATAGGCACCAGGACCGTTGAGGATAGTTGGAAGGTCCAGATACTTTGAAAAGGCCAGCCCGTCCGGCGCATATTGAAGCGTCCTTCGAATACCTGCCGGCCCAATGTTGATCATGGCCATAACTCCAGTCTCAAGCGGCCAAACCAACACCTCGTGACCTCCAAGAACGACTGGATTCCTTTCGTGCTTTACGTAAGGGCCTCTCGGATTTTCGGCAATGGCAACGCCCATTTGGGTATTCCCAGGAGTGTTGTTCCACTGCCGCCCCTTGTAGTACAGCCAGTATTTGCCTTCTCGGACAATGAGACAAGCATCATCGACCCGCATACTGTCGAACTCATTGGGATCATCGCTGGGTTTGAGAATCGGATTCGTTCTCAGTTTTTGCCATGGACCATCGGGAGAGCTTGCAACAGCAATCCCTATTGCCGTTTTTGTGACTTTGTTGCCCCTGTTGAAGAAGGGCTTCGCTACTGCGGTGTAGAAAAGCCAGTATTCGTCTTCTGCAACCAGTATGTTCGGGGTGAACACACTTTGCTCATCCCAACTGCCTTTTGGGCCACGAGCCAATGCCTCTCCCTTTTCGGTCCATTTATGGCCGTCGGGTGAAGTAGCGTACCAAATAGTAGCATCGTATCCGTGTACCACTCTGCCCTTGGTATACCACACGTAGTACAAATCCCCGACTCTGATGATATCACTGGGGTCTCGACGCATTATGTCCTTTTCCGGGCCAAGGCCGATGGCAGGCGAAAATCTGATCTTGGATAGCATCGACTTTCTATTGTTCCTCACACACCGAACATAGTTGTAGATGCGGACCACATCGCCCTGAGGTCCCCAGCCGTAGGGGAGCTGAGACGGATCACCCAACTTTGGATCACTTCGTTGTGCTCCGGCTCCGTGGACGTCCTGCAGTTGTCGCTGGGAGCTCCGGCGGTCCCGCATCCAGCCCAGTGCTCTGCCAAAGGCAATATATACACCGGCCCCGGCCTCATGGAGCTTTGCATGTGTAGTGCTGGTCCAGTAGTATGGATAATCAATCCTGCCGCCTTCATTGGTGATTGATGTAACCTCAAAAATCGGGTCAATTGCAGCGGAGTCTGTTACATCTGGACAGCGAGTGTAATCAACTATGCTGTGTAACTCCTTTGCGTTAGGCAGCCGCCAATCCGAATGGCCGGCGTATTCAAGGTTTTCAGCCCATTGCAGTGCCTGCTGCCAGTCTAATTTACCGTCCTTGTTTATTCCAGCTCTCAGCTTTCCGCTGTCGACCTTCATCCATATTAGCCCCGTCGCATTATCTGTAACGGTACCGTCGCCATTGTCTTTGAGGTCGTTCTTGCCATATTCGGTGTTGCCGCGTACATACATCACATAGTATGTCTTTTCTCTTCGGGCCGGAGTGCTGCCGATAGGATAGCCCTTGATCCGGCCATCGGCAAAGTTAACACCGAACATGGTCTTATTGCCGCCCATCGTCGTACTGCCGTATAAGGTGCAGGTGGCATACTGAGAATCAATTATACGGTCACCATCCCCAGCATCGCCATATTGGAACTTGAAATACTTGGTGTCGATGAACGGCCTCTGCCTGGATGAATTTGCGCTCATGGGATCCGGATCGGTCCCGCTGAAAAGAATCAGCGAATAAAGCTCCTTGATAGTCGGTAGTCTCCAGTCGCTGTAACCACCAACTTTGCATTTTGAAGCATCTGCAACGATTTGCCTATATGTTCTTTTGACACCGGGATCTTTAGTCCAGATCAGCTCTGTATTCAGATCAGTCACCGTGCCGTCGTTGTTGTCCTTGTAAGCAGGCTGGTATCCGCTATATTGTGCATCCTGACCAAAAAAGACTCTACTATCTTCTGGGTATTCGATTTCGGTGATGTTATTGTAACATCTAACTTGTCCGGTATCGACAATAGTGTAAGGGAGATCGGCGAGCGTAATCACTGAAAGACAAAGTATTATCAACATGATCAGTTTTTTATTATGACTCATCTTATCATACTCCTTTCTACTCTGAGGTATATGCTCAAGCGATGAGTAGAGCTGGAATCAGACGAAGAGGCGGAATTCATATATTACGTCACTGTTTTGCCACCAGCCATAGTGGCGCACCTTCAACTAACGAACAACCACATGACTCGTTATCTGCGAATTCGACCATACTGCCAAAAGGAAGTGGGGCTATGTCAACCGAAGGTTCATCCTGGAACCAGTATCTGCCAAGCTTCGCAAAATGCTTGAAGTTGACATTTCCATCGAGGTTAAAGTCAACGGCTGGCTGGAAGGACAACCTGGCTATAATCGCATCCCCTGGGCCTCTGCGTACGCCTTGAAATGCGCTCTTGGTTGGCCAATCCTCGCCTGAAGAGGATCCTGCAACAATCATGCTGCCGTCGCGACCAATGCAACCGGCTCTTCCAGAGTCGTTGCCGCTACCGCCCAAGAAAGTGCCGTAGATGAACCGGTCAAGATTTGGACTCAGTATTACTATAACAGCATCGTCTTTTGCGCCTTTGGTAGATTGATAGGCATTGTTTGAAATCGGGAAGTTGGCAGAGCTGGTCTGTCCGAATAGAACAAGGTTACCCTGAGGATCGACGCGAATGCCGTCCGGATTGTCGCCGGCACTACCACCGAGCAGTGTGCCGGCCAGGAGGGCACCTGTGGGCGAGAGCTTCACAACGCCCCAATCAACATTCCCTCCTCCATATGTTCTTTGGATTGCACCTGGCGTTGTGGGGAAAGACGAGCTGAAGGCGCATGTCGACGAATAGCAATTACCTTCGCTGTCCACAACAAGGTTGTGGGTGTTCAACCAATTGTCACCCTCATCGCCAATGTACGTTCCGTAAACAATGTCAGAGCCATCTGGCAGAAGCTTGGCAACATACCAATCCACGCCTCCGTTATGGGTGCGGTCATGGGCGCTGGGAGTCGTCGGTATATCTCTGGATCTTGTCTGCAGCCCCACATAGACGTATCCATTGGCATCCACATCGATGGAAGCTTCGATCGAATCGTAATCGGAGCCGCCCAGGTAGGTGGCCCAGATCACACGGCTGCCGTCGGAGGAAATTTTGGCCACACCGCAGTCAGCCCCGCCCAGAGGATTGGGTTGGAAGGTATTCGTGTTCCAAGCAGGGTCCATCCACGTGTTCCAATGGGAAGGATCATTTTCTCCAGGACGGACACCCCAGGTGACGTAGATGTCATCGTTCTTATCCAACGCCAAGTCGCGGTGCAAATGGTCAATGCCGAAGAAACTTGCCCACACCAGCGATGAGCCATCAGGTGTGAGTTTGCAGACGTACGCGTTCTGGGCCGTGTTATGCGGGTTGCCTGGATCATCGCCGCCACATCCTTTGAACTGTTCTTGGTACACGCCGGACGTAATAGGCGAGCCGTGTGCGCCACGGCCATGGACAACAACATAGCCCTTGTTGTCTATCTCGAGTCCGTATGCCTCTTCCGAATTGGGGCCCCCAATGATGGTCGACCATATCAGGTTTCCCGTAGGACCAAACTTGGCCACGAAAATCTCAGAATTGTATCCCCAACGAGTTGCTCCCAGACTGGTGTCGACTTGCTCGTCATAGGCGCCGGGCGTCGTAGGAAAGTCAGCAGAGCGCGTGGTCCCTGCCACGTATACGTTGCCGAGGCTGTCCACTTCTACATCGCGAATGCCTTCTCCGGCACTGCCGCCGAAGAAAGTGGAGAAGGCCAGTCGATAAGACCGACCCGTGGCTATGCTGGCGAACAGGTGCATCATTACTATAACCAGCGAATACCTCAAGACCTGCTTGAACATTTTACATCCTCCTAATAACCTGTCGCAAGCGGCTTGCACATGATCACATTCTACCAGATTCCAGTACGCTTCGTCCAGATGTGTCGCTCCTTAGAAGCATGAGCCCGCAATAACAAAGCTTTCGGACTGGTCCCGCCAGTTTCCAGGCGCACTAGGCCATACACGGGATACCCTAATATGGGCTATTCTCAGCCCTTGCCTGATTCTTGGCCGGTTACGGTAATGATCTCGTGTCGAGTGCTCTTGGATGTTTAGAAGGTATTCCGTTGTGATATATTTCATTTTCAGCTAAATTCATAATCTTATTATTGTGTGTCCAGCTTGGGAAATTACTTGTGCGATCATCATCAGGGAACTCACGATAAAGAATTCCAGTGACTCCTCTCTCCAATGACTCTAACGATCCATCTGGTCTGGCAATACAAGTTGGCCACGATGAGTAATGGCCAGATGAATTACTGGCAATTACCCACATCAAATTATCCGAGGCTCTTACTCTAATTTCAGCAGGTATGATTTCGTCTAATATGGTCTTCCCTTTGTGGTGTGCGTTATAGAAGGAATGAAACATTATCTTAACCTCTTTATGTCTGTATATGTTATACATCTCTGGGAAACAAGAATCATAACATATTAAGAAACCCAGCTTGAATCCTTTCAACTCAAGAACTACTGTGTGATTGCCAGGAGTATAAAATCTTAAATCACCACCTGTTAACATTGACTTATCATAACGATCGACAATCTTTCCTTCGTCTGAAATTATATATAGACAATTTAGGGGCTTTTCATTTTTACTAATGTAATGGGCTGATCCGAGAATAATCCAAATATTATGTTTTCGGGCTAGTGACATAATACTATGTGTTTCAGCTCTTAAATCATCCCAATTGAAACTTTCAAACGATGGTATATCTTTCGGCGGATATCCACTAAGAGCCGCTTCTGAAAAATGAACAATGTCAGCTCTATTTAGAGCTGCCTCTTTGATGAACCGCTTGATATAATTTGCATTGCTCCTAATACTTCCCGACACAGGAAATTGGCATGTGGCTACTTTTAGTTTCTCTTCAGAGTGGTTTTTTCCATTAAAACCTACTAAGAATATGACAGCCAATAAGGAGAGTTTTGATAGAAGTAATATCAAGCGTTGCATTGTGAAACCACAGGAATTACTTTTTTTCAACATACTGCCAATGTCTCTGTTCATTTCGTATCCTTCCAGTCATAATAAGTACAGCTATGATTATACAGTTATATATAAAACCTGAACAACGTAAATTCGGCTATGCGACCACCCCCGTTTTAAGAAGCTCATAGAGTCAGGTAAGTAAGGTTTAAGGAGGGTGACATACGGGAGTGACTTCACATTCTCCAGCCGCGCACAGATGCCCTCAGACGGCCCCATTTTCGCCAGTCGGCGCCTAAAACCTTGATACAAATCCCGGCGCGCCGGGACTCCTTATCTGCCAATTCGAAAAAATGTTCATCCCGATAAATCGGGATTTGTAAACGTTTTCAATGACCGTTTTTGGTGCCGATAGAGTAACTGGATACATAGAGACAGCAGTTCGAAAATCGTCCACCACCCCGATTCCTGTACGTGACTAATCTGTAAGCGCTCATTCCTTAGATAAACATCTATTTTGCTCTCCCAATTTAGTTTGAAATTGGCTGCGGTGTAAGTTTATGCGAATTGAGGTTATATAAGTATTGACAATCACCTACGACGGTTAACCGAGAATCAGGCAAGAGCCAAATGGTCTCTTAAAAGAGCAAGTTTCGTGCGCAAGCACCGGCTCGAATATTCTGGTAGGGCATTCCCGTGGAGATTTTGATAGATACGGCATCCGTTATGCAAATTATTGCACTTGAATTCGGTAATCTTCAGAGGAATCCTTAATCATGCCTTGAGCTCAACTCAAATACAAGCAGTGATACGGCTTGTCGCAGCATATCAAGTTCCAATACGACTTGATTGTTTTCCACACGGCAGGATTGTCTCAAATCAATTTCCGTCAAACGTCCGGCTTTTTCGAGCTGAGCATACTGCTGTGCTGTCGGCCGCTGGGGAGAGCCCATCTTCTTCCATAAGGTATACGCATTACTGTATTCTTGATCAATGCGATAATGCTGAAGTTGTAATGTGCCGGAGCGAACAGGCAGACGACTTAACATCAGCTTAACATCCGCCTGCGGACCGGGGATATCTTCATCATGGTAATGCCAGAGCATCACACATACTTTATTCTTATCCAAGGTAGCGAGAGCAGAAACATCCGGCTTTTCGCGCACTCCCTCTTTGAGTATTGTTTCAAGCGGAACAGCGCCGCTGCTATTTACCGATAAGCGCTGTCCACTCATCCTGCTATACATGCGGAAAACATTCAGTACCGGCTTATCAATACCATTCGTAGCCAAAGAACGAAATCCCGCGAAGTAAGGCTGGTTTTCAAACTCGAAGGCCCAGGTCAGCGCCCCTTTTAGGTTGACATCGTGCTTATCCGCCAAATCCATTTTCCGGGCAAAGCTTGCGGCCGTGTAACTGGAATACATTGTCCCGTTGCGGTAACCCAAATGTTCGCCCTGGCAGGCAGCGCAGCCTTCCGGGTCGGATTCGCCAATGATAATCGGAATCCCCTTCAGTTCCGGATAGGACGCAATAATTTCAAATCCCCTGTCGATAGCACGAAGTTGATTGTCCATACCCATTCGTACATGACCATCCACATATTTCGGATTGCCTTTGGCATGGAACGAGACAAAGTCAAGCGGGGTCCCCTTTTTGCCGTTCGCGTAATTTATACCTCGTAAACAGTGTTCAAGGAAATCCCTCATAAATTGTCCCCCCGGCCCGGCCGTATCCGGGCCGCCGACACGGGCCTCCGGAAGCGCACGTCGTACCGCATCAATCGCATAATCATGAAGCTTATGAAACTCTTCGGGGGTGCCTTGCCAGTAGGGGATATTCGCTTCGTTCCAGGTCTGCCAATACCAGGACTTTACTTCTGAAGCACCGTATCTGTCTACACAATGCCGGACCCACTGATACACCAACTCCCCCCATTTGTCATAATCCTTGGGAGGATATGCCCAGCCGGTAAATACCTCCTTGTACTCCAAATCCGGATTCCATTTATGCTGATAAGGCTCCGGTTTGATGGAAAGGTCCTTTGGCATAAAACCGATCTCTACATAAGGCCTTACCCCGTGTATCAGATAGGTATCGAATATCTGGTCCAGAATAGTCCAGTCATAAACCGGTTCGCTGTTTGCATCCTCACGATATGCCCCTGTTGAGCCCCACTTGAGTGCCGGCGTCCCATCGCCGGACGTCAAAAGATTATGGGCCCGAAAATATACTTCCTGCCGGGCAAGCTCCCCCAATTCCTTAACAAGTTTCTCTCCATTTTCCATGTACGCATAATTCGATTCATCGGCTCCAAAAAAACGCCAGATTCGGCGGAACCTGCCGATGGGCCTTGACACATCAACATCAATAGTAACAGGGAAAAATTCCTGTCCCCGACGCTCCGGGATATGCTCCGAATCGACCTGGCTTTCCTCAACCCCGTTAGAAATGTTCGGTCTTTCTCGAATATTCTTCCCCTCTCTGGAATTTCTAACGGGGTCAAGCTCATCCTGATACAGGGAATCCTGAGAGACCGCTTCATAACTTGAACAAGATGCTAAAGACAAAATGATCCATAGACAATTAAAAACCATTAGTTTCGTAAAAATATTACCCAACGAACTCGCCTCCTTTCGTTTCAAGCAGTTTCAAGTATACTCGAATTAAATTTTAAAAAAACTTTTCTTACCGTTTCGACATAATATTAGCTGTAGTGCTCCCTGTAAGTCAAACGATTCTTTGCGGGAGCAGGTCACCAGCAAATCGTCAAAGTGATGACCCATCCTCTTTCGCTTGCTTTTCACGGGCAATGAGTATTTGAAACGCCGATGGAGAGCAGCCAGCCCGAACGACTTGGGTGAGTTCTGTTTTCGACAGGAGAAATAATGTTTTGCACAACTGATGGTGACTCTAATAAGGCCAGGCCAGGGCGAATGACTCCTCTGTGGGGTGGGCTCCAACATGGCCATCAAGAAACGACACGTTGCCTTTGCCTCCCACGGGATCCGCTGTGGGCGCATTGTGGAAGCCCGCTATGGCGTCAGTGAACTCGCCCATACCACCCTCAGAGGCAGGGCCGGGCTTAACATTCCATTTGTTGCCACCGGCTCGCTGAACCCAGTTTGGGGCTTCACTCGTCGGCCAGACCGGATAAAGGGCGGTGTCGTTGAGTCCCTGATAGAAATAACCAGGCTTTACCAGGCAGCCCTCGTCGGCAAAGGTAAATATCTGTGCCGGGTTTTTCACATTCAGGGTCTTGAGCACGCCCCACTTACCGTCCTTCATCCCAAGATAGGCATTCATGCTGTAATTGTACCAGGGCATATAGTTTTCAACACCGTCGCTCTCATCAGCGAAGTCCGAGTGAAAACGCGTGCTTTTAGCCAGGCGCTTAAACGTCGGGCAGATAAGCGCCCGCGCTTCGGACAGATATTTAAAAAACTCGCTGGCATATTCCGGATGCTCCCTAAGATACACATTTCCATTGCACCAGCGTTTCCACCGGTCGCCCCCCTCCCCGGGGTACGGTTCGAGCTGGGAGAAATAGCAACTGGCAGGGTGGCAGAAGCTGTCATCATAGTCGTGTGCGTACATTTGTACCGCGAGCGCATAATTTTTAAGGTTTCCCTGACAGGCTGAGCTCTGGGCCTGGTTTCTCGCTTTCTTGAGCGCCGGCATCAATATCCCCATTAGAACGGCAATGATGGCAATAACAACGAGAAGCTCTATAAGAGTGAATGCTCGTGGCTTACTCATGGCTTTTCTCCTTTATCAGTTTGATTACTTCATTCTATATTACTTTGGTACGCAATTCAACTGAAAAACTTTTTGAAAAAACTGTTTGAGAGCTTTTATATTGATTATCTACGCGATTTGTAGTAATCTTAAATTGTATTTTACCATTGATGAGTGCCACCAGTGCCATGGAAATTGATTTCAAACACAAGAGGAGGTTATGGCGCGCCTATGTCTTTGTGATAAATCGCTTTTAAATCGTATCTCATATACTCAAAGGAGCTCTATCATGAAAAATCTCTCAACCCTTTTGTCAGCTATTGCCATGATAGCTTTCATAACAGTCGGGGCAAATGCACAAATAAAGAATGTTTTGTTGGAACAGCACACAGGAGCATGGTGCGGCTGGTGCGTTGATGGAACCGTAAAGATGGATGAGATTCTTGATTTGTACGGAGACCAGGTCATCGGCGTGAAAATCCACAACGGTGATGACATGGCAATTCCTGAACAGTCAATAATCGCGAGGGCTTTAGGATTGACCGGATACCCCACAGGGTCAGTTGACAGGAAGGATTTCGGAGGGTCGGTATTTTTGAGCCGAAACGTCTGGAAGACTTCATGCGAATCTCAAATGCAACAAAAAGCAAAGGCTGAAGTTGATTGTTTTTATACATTGGATAAAGAGGCGCGCATTGTAAGAATACAGGTCATGGCAAATATAACCGAATCAATGAATTTCCCTCTCAAATTCAACGCCTACATTGTCGAAGATGATGTAACAGGCCAGGGCAGCGGTTACAACCAGGCAAATTTTCTTTCCGGCCGACCCGGGTTCGAGGACAATCCTTATTATGACCAGCCTTCAACAATCGTTGGATACCATCACATGAAAGTAGTTCGCAAAATGATTGGCGGCGCCTGGGGCGTTGCAGGTGGTCTTCCGACATCAGTTGAAGCAGGCGACTTCTACTCATACGAATTTGAATCGGAGATTGACGAGGGATGGGACATTGATAATCTGCATTTTGTTGGAATGCTGCAGGCGAATGCTGAAGATAATAAAGAAATTATTAACAGCGCCATTGCAATTGAAGACGGCTCGCTCTTAAATACAATTATCAATTCTGATGCTCCGACAGTAAAGGCCCTGCCCTCAGGATCTGATTTCAACAATACTTATACATTGGAAAATGTAACTAATGAAGAACAAACATATACAGTAATATTATCTACAACTGATAAAACTCCTGCAGATTGGTCGGCTGAATTCACAAGTGGTGCGACCGAGCTGGCCGCTTCCGGTACTGAGCAGGCAATCGGTCAAATTGTTGTTCCTGCAAATTCAACTGCAGAATTATTATTAACCTTGAAAATCGGACCAGCATTAGGACTCGGAGATGCCAAAGTGATTCTCGAATTGGAAGGTACGCCTACGATTATAAGATCGAGAATGATTTCCGGAATTACAGCTGAAATTGAAAATCTACTGCTTGAAACCGGGTCCGATTATTCAATGCGGCCCTATCTCAATAATACTTATCGTAATAACATTGTAACTCTTGAGCCAAGCGATTATTTGGCTTTCGCAAATGAAATGACAAATATCAAGCTTGTTATTTGGAACAAAGGCCCCTCTGGTGGTCTTTCTCCTGATGAAATTGATATTATTAAGAATACTGAAAATGTCAATCATTTCATATGTGGCGACGGCGTTATCGGCAGTCTGGTCAATCCCGACAATCTTAGCTTTTTCGGCCTGGAATTCATTGGCTGGAATTTAGAAGCACAAGGCTCGAATTTCACTGTTCGGATTTCGGGGCAGGAAGATGATGTTATTACCGGTGATTTGGGAGAAAATATCGAAGGCCGACTGATTCAATATTATGTAAATATGGTCAGAATTACCGACACTGATAATGTATTCCCGATAATGCATTTCCGCAATGACGGAACCAGACAATATAACAACAATATGTATTCTATCTCGGCTGATGATGCAATTTTCGGCGTCAGATCCACAAAGAACAACGTCAGAACAGTCATTCTCGGTATATCTCCATATATTATTACTAATGCAAATGTGCGCCGTACTTTAGTTAACAATATTCTTGATTGGCTTGTTGGTCAGCGTTGAAGATTAGAAAGAATTTTGCCCTGTTCAAAACGTGGATTGTCATTCTGAGGCGAAGCCGAAGAATCTCATTCCTTTAGCCATAAAGAGATTCTTCACTCCGCTGCGCTCCGTTCGGAATGACAGTTTTTGTGGCTTTTCAACAGAGCATTAGAATCACACATCTATCCCGGATTTTCAGCTGATTTTTGATCCATTTGAGTGAGTGTGGCATTCCCCTGGCAACAATACCGAGAAAACGAAACAAAACAGAGATAAAAGGGCAGCAAGGAGTAAACAAGTTCCACGTGTTAACGAAATCTTAAAAAAAAGTCTAATCTTGCCCAATGTTTTTCATTGACCGGAAAGTAGCTAATTTGGTATAAATAAGGTTGATTTTGTGTCCACGCAGTCGGGCACCCATGAATTTGGGTCTTTATGTGGGCACAATTCTTGCCGGGCTGCGGCGGGCTCCGCCCCGACGAGCAATTTTATAAATAGAGGAGGAGTTATTATGCGAGGCACAGAGTTGAAGCGGAAGCGTTGTGCTTGGCGGTTATTTTTTTACATTTCAATTAACAATCAATATTACTTTTATGAGCTCCGCCCGTCGAAGACGGGGCGGAGTGAAGGAGGATTATTATGTGTAGAAAATTAATTTATTTATTTTCTTTTGTGTTGGTCCTGAGCATAGCCGGCAATGTCTCAGCTGAGCTGGTGGGGTACTGGAAGTTTGATGAGGGCTCCGGGACAATTGCTTATGACTCAAGCGGTAACGGCCTGGATGGCACCCTGAACGGTGATCCCCAGTGGGTCGCGGGCCAGCTGGGAGGTGCCCTGGATTTTGACGGCAATGGAGACTTCGTCGAAGTTCCTCACAGTCCCCTTCTCTCAATCACCGATGAAATCACAATTGCGGCCTGGACTTATATGAGAGCAAATGCCAGCGGCGAAATGGCCATTGTCAGTAAGGGGGGATGGGCAGCAAACGACCTGCCTTATGAATTAACGGAAACTCCCGGGGGCGTGATCTTTTGGCAGTTTTACGATGACGGAGGCAGAGACACCTGCGCTCCTGATTCGCCGCCAGTGGACGAGTGGCATCATATTGCTGGAACTTACGATGGGACCATCTTCAAGTGTTACATCGATGGGGAACTGGCGGATGAGTGGGCGTATGCGGGAACGATGCCGGAAAACACAGCTTCAGTTAACATCGGACAAAGAACCAGGGGCGGGTGCTTATTTAACGGCATTATTGACGAAGTTGCGATCTACAATCGAGCCCTCAGCGAAGATGAGATACCGCATATCATGATGGGCATAGGCGGCTTCGGGCAGGCTTCAGCACCCAACCCTGCTGATGGTGCTTTACTTGAAGATACATGGGTAAACCTTGCCTGGAGACCAGGAGATTTTGCCGTCTCGCACGATGTGTACTTGGGCGAGAATTTCGACGATGTGAACGACGGCGCCGAAGGCACATTTCAAGGCAATCAGATACCGACGTTTTTTGTTGTTGGTTTTCCCGGATTTCCTTATCCGGACGGTCTTATTCCGGGCACAACTTACTATTGGCGGATTGATGAGGTCAATGACACTGACCCGAATAGTCCATGGAAAGGCGATGTCTGGAGCTTTATGGTTCCACCCAAGACTGCCTATGCACCCGACCCGGCTGATGCTGCCGAGCAGGTAGACCCGGATGCAGACCTTAGCTGGACGGCAGGTTTCGGTGCAAAATTGCACACCGTATATTTCGGCGACAATTTCGACGATGTCAACAACGCAACCGGAGGTCTTCCTCAGGGAGCTACGACTTATGACCCCGGCACACTTGAATTGGCTAAGACTTATTATTGGCGGGTTGATGAGTTTGATGCCATCGAGACGTATAAAGGCCACGTCTGGAGCTTTACTACCCAGGGCGCCGTCGGAAGCCCCAACCCGGCTAATGGCGCTGTGGATGTAAAGCAGACACAGATTATTACCTGGTCGCCGAGTGTTTATGCAGCTTCGCACCAGTTGTACTTCGGTACTGATAAAGATGCCGTGAAGAATGCCGATACCG
>JBGVTO010000213.1:0-3409 GCA_041862635.1 Phycisphaerae bacterium
CCTTAGTTGGCGTAATCGTACTCGTGAGATTAGTCTTGAAGATTGGAAATCGTATCGTCGCAGTCGAAAGAAGGTTGCCTAAAGGATATGAAATACACGAAACTCACTAACTGGAAACGGCACTAGCCACCAGCTACTCTGATACTCATATCGTCCAGCGCTACTGTTGCCCCGGTGCGTTTCCAAATCCCTCGCATTTCCAGCCTCACTGCCGATTGGTCCGAAACTATTCGTTCAGCCATTTCTTGAAATCAGGCTCCAACAGATTCTTAATCTTCGGTTCATCCATATTTTGCGGAGTCGCCACCACTGAGCCGGTGTCGATTCGTTTTTCCACCTGCTCACCACACAGGTGCGCCACTATTGTCTTAATCCCCAAGTAACCCATATTGATTGGATCTTGCAGTACCAGCCCCTTGATATACCCTTTTCGCAGAGCCTGCACAAGCCGGTCGGAGCTGTCAAAACCCACATAGTCAACTTTGCCCGCCAGACCGCTGTCCTCTAGCGCCCGCAGCATTCCAAATGTCGTTGATTCGTTCGGGCAGAAGATTCCGTCAATGATCAGTCCTCCATCAGGCTTACGCAGCGGCGCCAGCAGGTTTTCGCTTGCTATATAGGCGCTTTCTGTGGTTGCTCCTCCGTACTGGTTCGAACTGACAACCTCGATTTCTGTGTATTTCTCTTTCAACACGTCCAGAAATCCTTGCTCCCGTTTAGTTGAGCTGGCTGAGCCTTCGTGGCAACGTAGCATAATCACCTTGCCTTTTCCGCCCAAAGTCTCGGCCAGACGTTCGCCTCCCTTTCTGCCGCCGATATAGTTGTCCGTTGCCACGAAACTGGTGTAATCCTGGCTGTTTAGCCCGCTGTCGATTATCACCACCGGGATACCTTTGTTCACGGCGTCCCTGACAGGCATTCGCAGTGCCGCATCGTCCAATGGTGCAAGCACGATTCCTGAGACGCCGCGTGTTATGAAATCTTCCACTACTCTGATTTGCGACTCTCTGTCATCTTCCTTAAGCGGCCCTTTCCATATAACCTCCACTTCCAGGCCGGAGTCATTTAATTCCTGCTCGGCCTTGACCGCCCCAGCGTGGATTGACTTCCAAAAGACGTGTGTCATCCCTTTGGGAATCACTGCTATACGGTACTTGCCTTTGCTTTCTTCTTTCCGTTTACAACCGATCGCAATAAAAACAATAGCTATAGCGACGAATACAACTGTTGCTAATGCTTTTTTCATAATTACCACTTCCTGAATCTTTGTTTTGACAACTCAGGTCTCTTTTCTCCATCACGTACGAGAGGCCGCAATTCTATTGCAAAACTGACCATCGATTAATATCTCATTGATACAATAGAATACCAAATAATCAGCGGCCAATAAAGTATATTAGCTCGGATGGAGATTACAAGTCGCCATTCCAGAAATGATCACCCGAGAGGTCAGCCCTCAAGAAATTCTATAATTGTAAGTCTTCAGCAAAAATGAGAATCATTTCGGGGTGCTTCGTGCGCCCGGACTGGTTCTTGTAGGCTGGCAGAACCAGTCTGAAAGATTTCTGCAAATCTATGGTCTTCATAATGAATAGAGTTAATGATGAATGTGAAGACGTCCGAGTATATCAAGCTTTTGATAAAGGGATTTTCCTTGACGGGAAGGTATATAATTTGGTATAGATAGTATATTCGGTGAAGCTTATGTCTGTGGAGACAGATAGAGTGATTTTTGTCTCTTAGGAGATGAGTTTTTTTATTTATCCATATAGAGGAGGAGTAATTATGTATTGCCCCGGAGGTAGAGTTTTATGTAAGAACTTGACGACTTTGTGCTGCGCAGCCTCATATTCATACTTCTCATCAATTAACCATTTCTATATAGAGAACAACTCCAAGATATCAGGCTTCGGTGTGTGGCCAAAGCACAGTGAGTTATTACAGTAACTGTTTTTAAGGAGGATTATTATGTACAGAAGATTGAACTGTATGTTTTTTTTAATTTTGTTTCTGGGCCTGGCATTGACGAATAGTACCAGTGCTGAACTTATCGGCTGGTGGCGGCTGGATGAAGGCTCCGGGACGATGGCTTTTGACTCAAGTGGTTATGGGAATGATGCGAGATTCGAGGGCTCTCCAATGTGGGTGGATGATGGTAAACTTGGCAAAGCGCTGAGGTTCAACGGAAGCTCCGATTACCTTGCCTCTCCTGACTCCGAGAGTCTCGATATTAATGGAGACCAGTTGAGCATCGCCGCCTGGATTAACGGCGAAGACTGGCCGGCGGCAAACCATGTTGTCCGAAAGGTTGCAGACACGGGCACAGGTTCCATCTACATACTCCGCGTGCAGCCGGACTCGGTGCGGGTTTACCTCAATACCTCTGCCGGAGAGACCATAATACAGGGGAGAACGGCGTTAACCACCAATGAATGGTTCCACATTGCCCTTACATATGATGGCGCCGAAGCTCGAATCTTTGTAAATGGCCAATTGGATGTCTCGAGCGACGTCTCCGGAGAACTCACGCAGAGCAATAATGAGCTGCGCATCGGTCGTGGAGAACCGGCGGGATACTTCGTTGGTATGATCGACGATGTGCGGCTCTATAACCACGCACTGACGGAGAGCGAGCTCTTGTCTGCTATGGAAGGAGGTGGTGCAGAATATCCATTTGCCCGCGGCCCCAATCCTGCTGATGGTGCTCTACACTCAAATACATGGGCGAACATCTCCTGGTTACCTGGCGATAATGCAGTTTCCCATGATATTTACTTAGGCGATAACTTTGATGATGTGAATAATGGGGCTGAAGGTACGTTCCACGGCAACCAGACAGGGACGTTTATTGTTGTAGGCTTTCCTGGTTTTGCATATCCGGATGGCCTTGTTCCGGGCATGACTTACTACTGGCGGATCGATGAAGTCAATGAAGCTGAGCCAAACAGCCCCTGGAAAGGTGATGTCTGGAGCTTTAGTATCCCTCCCAAGACAGCATACTTTCCCAATCCTGCTGATGACGCCGAATCTGTAGGTCTGGATGTAGAGCTGAGCTGGACGGCAGGTTATGGTGCGAAACTACACACCATATATTTCGGCGAGAATTTTGACGATTTGAATAATGAAACGGGAGGGCTTCCTCAGGGAAAAACAACCTATACTCCTCCCGGCCCACTTAAATTAGCTCAAACTTACTACTGGCGGGTCGATGAGTTTGATGCCATCGAGACGTATAAAGGCCACGTCTGGAGCTTTACTACTCAGGGTGCCGTCGGGAATCCGAACCCGGCTAATGGCGCTGTGGATGTAAAGCAGACACAGATTATTACCTGGTCGCCGAGTGTTTATGCAGCTTCGCACCAGTTGTACTTCGGTACTGATAAAGATGCCGTGAAGAATGCCGATACCG
>JBGVTO010000214.1:0-7811 GCA_041862635.1 Phycisphaerae bacterium
GAATCCAGACGCCTAAGTGTTTCTCGTTTCTTGTTTCGTACTCCCATAAAGGACTCCTTCCTGACAGTATATTTTTCGCTCATCATAACACATACTACCGGTGTGACATATGTCAGGATGGTGTATACGGCGCAAATGAAATCTGTCGATCATTGCAAATCAAAAAGAGGCTGACAGTTGTTCACGCTGCCAGCCTTTTGAAATTTTTTAGCTGTTCTGTCTCTTGTGGTTTCTTAAAGTAACGGTACTTCAATTTCCTATGGCCTCACTGCTCGGTTGTAGATGCGGACATCATCAATCAGGCCGGACCAGTAGGACCCCGCTTACTGAAAGATTTGTATTAATAATAAAAATCTGCGTCTTCTTTTACAGCTTGCGGCTGCAATTGCACACGTTTCGATTCCATCGGCCACGGGCCGCACAACAGAGGCACGACTCCCTCGTCCGGGAAACCGTCGTCGTCGGCATCTTTGTCTCCAATTAAAGGGTCCAATACATCGATGGAATTGTAAAGCTGCCACATTCCATCTTTAATCAAGGTGCCGTCTTCTGAAATCGTTGCCGTGCCAATCCAATACCAGACCCACTGGAGTTGTGCATGTGCGTGGTCTTCCGACATGCCCGCAGCCCCATGGCAAATGATCGTGAAGTAATACTCGTTTTCAGCGGTTTGGACGAGTTGCCCTAATGCAAGTCCGTGCACGCGAGAATCCGTCAATCCAAGCCAACCGTAGTTCACTCCGGGATTGGGGCTCCATGCACGGTAAGCATATCTCATGCCGGTATCGTCAAGAGGTGTAATTGTTTCGGTCCATATATAGGGATTGTCCTCCGGAGAATTCTGCTGGCTGCTGATCCATATTCCCGCAATGGAATCTGTTTCGGCGTTATAGTCTTCCCAGGTTGGGAAACCATTCTCTGCCGCAATCAGTAAAGGAACCGCCAGAAGTAACAACAGGAGGCCATATTTCCTTGCCGCTGCCAAAAATGTTCTTGTGCGTTTCATCTTGTCATCTCACTTTCTCGTATTAATCAATACGTTTTGAGAGTTTTTCTTTTAACTTAGTTTTGCCACGCTGGCTTAATTGCAAGTTATGTTTTCATATCCTATCTCCTTTCCGCTCTGTTCATCGTGCCAAAGAGCCGCTCAATACAAATACAACGAGTTAAAAGTGCCGCAACATTCGTTAAACTCGGTTATAAATTCTCTAAAAGCCCTGCTGATTCGATGGCTGAGCTTTGAACGATTTAGGCTTCCACCTTTAAATACAGCAAGGGATTCTGAATTTGCGCGCTTGATCGTTATTTTCACGATTTTTTCTTCAAAATACTGAGCAATGACGATCCAGGCATAAAAAATTGTTGCAGTGCGAGCCTTTATTATGTATCATGTATTGTCGGAAGCGAGCGAGAGAAGGAGCTATGAGTATTAATGTTCGCAACCGTTGTTGTATATTGAACTGTCATAAGCATGATTTCGCAGGGCACCAACTGTGCAGAGCGATGACCACACAGATATTGGTGGAGATGGCCAGACATTTCTGACCACACATTGGTCTCTGATCGAAAGCATACGCACCGAAGCTGACAGCAGCCATGCCCTTATCGGTTCACTGCTGAAGGACTACTGGAAGCCGGTATACTGTTATCTGCGTCGCCACGGATACCAGAATGAAGAAGCCAAAGACCTGACCCAGGATTTCTTTCACGAGATCGTACTCGGCAATGAGTTGGTACAGCAGGCCGACCGGCGAAAAGGACGCTTTAGATCGTTTTTGCTGACGGCTTTACGCCGGTACCTTATCAACGTCAAAAATAAAGAGACTGCTCGCAAACGGATTCCGAAAGGCAAACTTGTCGCTTTGGATTTGGTCGATCCGGACGCTTTAGCCGCAGTCTCCGAAGATATGTCTCCGGATGAGAGTTTCAATTGCGCCTGGGTGTCATCGTTGCTGGAGCGGGTCTTTGAAGAAGTTGAGAACTCCTGCGACCAGGACGGCAAGGCCGTTTATTGGAAGGTATTTGAAGAGCGGGTCTTGCAGCCGATAATGGACCAGACCGATCCGCCCTCTGTGAAAGAAATTTGCGGCAAATATGGTATTCCGGACGGACACAAGCTTGCCAACATGATTATCACGACCAAAAGGCGCATCCGATCAGCTTTGGAAAAGCAAATTCGAAAGTTAGTTGCATCGCCCGAAGAGGTAAGTGACGAATTACAGGAAATGGCGAGGTTTTTCCCGGAGATAGCGCAAAATTTCAAATAATTCCTGTATTTACTTAATGAACCAGTGGAATTGGTTGCTTAGTCCGGGCAGAATATAGATAACAAAAGTGTTTTCTTCATAATACTAATTTTTCGATAAACCATGAAAAGGAAGCCATTATCTCACCTTAACAGGAAACAGTTGGGTCATCTGTTTGCTACGATTACCGATAAGGATGACTCTGCTATCGGCGGATCCTGTGACCAGGCCATCAGACAGGAAGAATCAGGAGAGCAGAGTAAGCCAATCGGGGCATCCTTACTGGAACAATCGGGAACCTGGATCGGTCGCTACAAGCTTCTTGATGTCCTGGGTGAAGGGGGCATGGGAGTTGTTTACCTGGCCGAGCAAGAGCAACCTATAAAACGCCAGGTAGCCCTCAAGGTCGTTAAGCCCGGCATGGACAGTAAACGGGTGATCGCCCGCTTCGAGAGCGAGCGGCAGGCCCTGGCACTTCTAAATCATCCAGGTATTGCACATGTCTATAATGCGGGAACCACCGAAGGAGGCAGGCCGTATTTTGTGATGGAACTCGTTACGGGAGTATCAATTACCGATTACTGTGACCAGCATAAGCTGACAATCGAAGAAAGACTTGAACTTTTCTTATTGGTTTGTGAGGCCGTGCAACATGCACACCAGAAGGGAATCATTCATCGTGATATCAAGTCATCTAATATCCTGATTTCGCTGGACGATGACAACGCGGTACCCAAGATTATCGACTTCGGCATTGCCAAGGCATTGACAGCCCCACTGACCGAACGGACTCTTTGTACAGAGCAGGGAGAGCTTATAGGGACGCCGGAGTATATGAGTCCCGAGCAGGCAAAGATGACTTCCGAGGGTGTGGATACGCGCACGGATATCTACTCACTTGGCGTTGTTTTGTATAAGTTACTGACCGGTGTGCTTCCGTTTAATGCTAAGACCCTGAGGGAAGGCGGCATCGAGAATATCCGCCAAGTGATTCGTGAGGAAGATCCCAAGACTCCCAGCACTCGGTTAAGTATGGCCTCTGGAGAGGAATCAACGAAGCTGGCAAAGTTGCGCCGGACGGATGTCCGGACGCTGCGGCAAAAACTGCACGGCGACCTGGATTGGATCACGCTCAAAGCGATGGAAAAGGAGCCGGATCTTCGCTATGCGACTGCCCATGCTCTTGCCGAAGATATTCGGTGCTACCTCAACCACCAGCCGGTCACGGCCCGTTCGCCAACCATAGCGTACCGTCTCCGGAAATTTGTCCGCCGGAACCGAATACAGGTTATTGCCGCGGTGGTGGCTGTGGTCCTAGCCTTTTGCATTGGAGTTCTTACGGTAACGTATTCTCGCGCGTCTCGGCAGGCGCGTGCAGCCGCAGCTCTCAGGGATCGAGAGACGCTGCAAACGGCTCAAGAAGCTTTCTCAGAGCGGCGTTTTGCGGAAGCTTTGGAACTGGTTGGTTTTATCGTAGGCAGCGAACATGTCGGTTCGCAAGCCCGACTGCTACAAGCGAACATCCTCCTTGAGGGTGGACATCAGAGAGAGGCAGAGGAAATGCTCTCGTCGCTCATTCACGACACGTCGGAGATTGCCGGCGCGGCCCACGCCCTTTTGGCTCGAATCTACTGGGAAAACAGTGATAGTCAAACCGGCTCGCTTGAACAGGCGGCGTATCATCGCAAAGAGGCGCAAAGACTGCTTCCTGAAACGGCCGACGCCTTCTACCTTGGCGCTCTGACGGCGCTTACAGTGAAAGAAACGATGCAGATGCTGGAGAAAGCCTTGACTCTTGATCCCAGGCACTATCCATCCCGCCGTCTGCATGCCTGTACGCTCTGGGCCTCACAACGCTATTTGGAGATGGAGACGGATGCCTTAGCTCTCATCGTCTCCCGACCTAAAGATTCCTTCGGCTATTTCCTCAGTGCCACAGCGCGTTTCGAACAGAAAAAGTATGAGCCCGCACTTCAAGATATTGAGCGGGCGCTACAACTGACGCCGGAGGAGACTGCCCGACGAAGTGAGCTGCTCGACCTGCGATGCCGCATCCATCTGGCACTGGGAAAGTACCAACGGGTCGTCTCCGACGCGGATAGTTGTCTCCAGGAATTCCCCGACAAGACGGTCTTCTCCTTCCACAAATTCTGCGCTCACTTGGGTCTCGGCCAATATGATGAGGCCCGTACAGTATTCCATGGGATCGCCGAAAACAATGACCAGGCAAAGCAGGAACTGATCAACTGGTCCATGAAATATGTCTTTGAGACATTGGCGGCCGGACGAAACTGGCACAAACTTGGCCAGCGGCCTGAAGGCGCCCCGTTCATCCACATGAACGAGGCCGAAGCCAACTACAAGGAATATGCGTCAAAGGGTCGGCGACTTATCAGTAAAGGATACGCCGCCAGTTGGTCTCCGGATGGAACGAAATTGGCCTACAGTTCGGGTGCAATCGGCGTTAGTGGTGTGGCCTTGTATGACTTCCGCACGGGACAGAGTGAGTTACTCATCGTTCCTGGCAAAGATCCTCGCTGGTCACCCGATGGACGGCACATTGCCTTCGTACGGGGTCGACAGAGTCTGGATATGGCCGCGCTGGCATCCGTTGGGCACCTTCGTCTCGGTCAGCGCAGAATGGAGGAAGAAGTTTGGGTCATGCGATCCGACGGCACGGAAGCACGCCGTCTTGCTCTTGGAGCATGGCCGTCTTGGAGCCCGGACAGCAAACATGTGTTTTATCACTCTCGGGCAGAAAATGCCCTTTGCAGGATCGCCGCACACGACCGGACCGCCTCCCCTCAACGTCTCTGGGAGACGGTCAGTCCGTGGCCCTCTCTCTCCCCGGACGGCCGCCATGTGGCCTGGGTATATGGGGACACCAGAATGTGTATATTCCGTTTCGAAGGTTCGAAATCACTTCCCACCCACATTTTTGACTTCCCCGACTTACTGTTTTATGGGGGCAGATGGGCGCCCAGTGGCCGTTGGTTTAGCCTCGCCGGCTACGACCCTGCAGTGCTGGCCGGTCTGTGGATCTATGATATGAACCGGCGCGTGGCAAAGAAGGTCCTCGGCGGCCTGGCCAGTTCGGCTCACTGGTCTGCAGACGAAAAATCCCTGGTCTACCTCGTAGATGCGCCGATTCTTGAGCTCTGGGCGGCAGATATCGAGTCCCTCGGCTCCGGCAAAACCTTCGCCGAGCACGATCGGGAGATGGCGGCGTATTACACACGAATGATTCGGGCCTATCCAAAACAGGCCCAGTATTATTTGTCCCGTGCGAGCTGCTACATCAGGTTGAACGAGCTTGAGAAAGCTATTACAGACGTTGAAAGAGCCGAGCGGATCTCCGACCAGCCAGAAAAGACTGCGAGTTGGCTTGCTCAGTTGAAAGCCGCCTATAAAGCAGGCGGTTCAGTTCAACATGACCTTCTGGCGGGAAATATGTCGTACGACAGCGCAACAGATACTTATTCGATTGTGGGATCCGGCTTTGATATTTGGGATGTTTTTGATGAATTCTACTTTGCCTATGCGAGACTGGAGGGCGATGGCTCGATTACGGCAAAGATAGAGAGTGTCGAGCACGTTCACGATTGGACCAAAGCTGGCCTGATGATCCGCAATACACTCGATCCGGCGTCGGAGCATGGGACGGTTCTCATTACACCAACAGGAAGAGTCTTGTTCCAGTGGCGCGATAGGGAAATGGGGAGAACGCGTGGCACAATTACAGACCGCAACAGTATAATGCTGCCGCACTGGGTACGACTCACCCGCAAAGGCAACCAATTCACTGCTCAACACTCCAGCGACGGAGTGCAGTGGGACGCGGTCGTTGATTCCCAAGATCCCAATAGGCCCACGTCTATCGAGATATCGATGAACGGAACGGTCCACATCGGACTGGCCGTCAGCTCGCATAACACCTGGCGCACGGCCGAGGCCCGGATATCCAACGTAACGGTTGCCGGTTCCGTTACTCCCAGCGGTCCGTTTACTTTTTCGCAGGATATTAGTTTTCAAACATTGCCTGATTCCAACAACTAAGACATATCCACTAAATATTGGTTCTGTGTCGAATCTAAAATTCCCACCGATGATATTTGTTTTAATAATATTCTTAAAGTCACACTGACCATAGACCCTTTCTGATTATGAAAACAACAGATCTTCAGAATCTCCTGGACCAATCCCACAAGCCAACCAGAGCACACTGAGCCGCACAATGAGTACCACCGGAATGGTTCCATTTTCGCGAGCTGTAAAATCCCAAAATTCTTCTGAAAGCCCCCTCTTTCAGGAGCTAAAAAACACCCTGATTTTTCAGGTGACATCGTGTCTCCAGAATGTCTCCACGAACGTTGATTTTGCCTATATCGAGTCCGAATAAATATCAATTTTTTGCGAAAATACAGATATTTTTAGACAATTTTCAGTGTGTAATCGGATTAAGTAGCCGGGGGAAAAGAAATGTATCGATCATGTAACTCTTTTGGGGATAAAAAAGAGCTGGTAACTCTTTAAAGCTGCCAGCTCTTTAGCTATATTGGGTGTCTTTTTTTTTGAGTTAGTCCTTTACTTTCTCCTACTTCCTGTAGACAATCTACTCAACTTGTGGAACTTCCTCGAACAAATGCTCGGCTAGTACTATCAGATCCTGAACATCAACGATGCCGTCGCCCCAAAGCATCGGGCCGATATCACACAATGGATATCCAAAGCAATATCGAGATTATGGAGATTACGATAAAGGGTGATGACGAATGAAACTAACCGAGTTCATCAGGCAAAATGATATCAAGTGCGTGGACGGCGATGCCTTTGATCATAGCCCAGAGTTTATCAAGATGAAAGAATTTGAGAGAACATGCCATAGGATATATGGTGTCCTGTTCCTCGATCCTGAGACGCTTGCAGTCAGAGAATTCGATGTTACGTTAACTGGATACGTCCAAGAGAAATGGGACAAATTCGAAAAGAAGACAAAGCAGCGGTTCTTTGTGAACAGATCATTCAGGTATACAAATTCGCCGCCAGATCTTGAGACCATAGATGATTCGGTTGTTGCAGGAAAAAACATTGATGAAGCAATTGAAATACTTGAAGCCCAGAGGGAACGTTTTGAGTTTTTCAAGCGGTACGACTTAATAGACACGGGGCGCTATTGGCTGAATAGGGACTTGCAGAGGTGTTTGGTTGACGATGGGAAGATGGTGGTGATAGAATGAGTAGAATGCAAAAAAAAGCCCCGGAATGAACCAGGGCCACATAAGGAAAAAATCGTTATCTCCCTATTAAGGAGTCTTGTATTGTTTTTCGGCTATTTCAGCCAATGTCTTGAAGAAGATGAGTGGCATACGAAGCTGTCAAAAAGTCTCGTAAGAAAACACCCGGCCATGTGTAAATACGAGAAAAATGACGATTCACTGGGCTCACACCCACCCTCGATTTTAGCCAGAAAACACCGATTTTTTGACAACGTATTCAATGAACTGTGTGAATTGGTGTTTGGTTGTGAGCAGGTCACGTTGACTGAAGGGATTTTAGTATTTGACT
>JBGVTO010000215.1:0-2134 GCA_041862635.1 Phycisphaerae bacterium
GCTTTACGTATAACAACATTTCCTGTGATTGATTGATAAGGTCAAACGAGGCAGCAGCCGGATAATCAGCGCGTGGTGGATGTCCTCAGTGCGAAAAAAGAGATTCTTCGCTTCGCTCAGAATGACAGAGGGCGGGGGACAGGGAATGTCCAATATCGAACAAGGAATTTCGAATGATGAAGGATGGGGGACGGATGTAGGGGATGTCCAATCCATGCACAAGAGCTAATCGAAACTATGTAAATCCTTTTGTTGTGTTCAGATGCAGCATACGTAAAGCGCGTACGCGCTTTACGTATAACAACATTTCCTGCGATTAATTGATAAGGTCAAACGAGGCAGCAGCCGTAGGAGCAACAACTCGGTCGTTCATGCAGTCCTTTATCGCCGAGTTCCTATCACAGCGGTCTAAGCCAGATGTTTCGGAAACGTACGGGATTGTTGTGGGCCGAGAGGGCAAGCGGTAGTTTTTCGGGGATTGGCTTATCGTACTTTGGTAAAATCCGGTGGCCGGTTGGGCCGTAGATTTTCTGGTTATGATGGACGAGGACGCCGTTGTGCAGGACGGTGACATAAGCGGGCTTTTCGAGCTTGCCGTTTTTGAAGACGGGGGCGAAGAAGATAATATCAAACGTCTGCCATTGGCCGGGCCTGCGGCAGGCGTTTACCATCGGGTGGGTCTGGCCGTAAACGGAGGCGGCCTGGCCGTCGGGGTAGAGCTTTTCGGTGTATGAGTCGTAAACCTGGATTTCAAATAAGCCCATTAGCATTACGCCGTTGTTGCCGCGGTCCCAGATGCCGCCCTGCGGTGAGTCCGGGGCCATCCATTCGATGTGCAACTGGCAGTCACCGAAGGGCTGTTTTGTCGTGAGATTACCGGAGACGGCGATAAGCTCGCGGTTTTCGATCTTCCAGTCGGAAGAGTTCCATTGCAAAAGGCCGGTGCCGTCGAATAGGACGATTGCATCGGATGGGGCGGTGCCGGTTTTTCCCTGTGTGTCCGGCGGGGCGGGAGTGACTTTTTCAGGTGCCGGCCGGTCAGGGTCGTGCACGTGGTAGCCGCACCAAGGCAGGATAGGAGTGTCTTTATAACCTATGATGCCGGAGCCGTCTTTGGCCTTAAAGAGTTTTGGATTGTCCTGGCCTGTTGTCGATTGAGTGAAGCCAAGGAACAAGGTTGCAACGGAAAGTATTGTAATTAAGACGTAAATTGCCGGGTGACGATTCATAATAAACTCCTTCAAGAATACGGTGATGTAAACATGTCAAGTACAATAGTACTGTGTTTTGAAAATAATGCAACTATATGGAAAAAACAGCAGGGCTGAAGTGTATCTTAGCGAATTTTTAGGCCTCTACTGAAATATTTTTTAAGGGCAAGGTCCGGGGTTTCGAAATAGGAGAAAATAAGAATCTTCGACTCAAAGGGCTGTAAACTAACACTACCATATATTTTGTTGCCGTCCACATCGCAATATTTCTCTGATTCCAAATCAACGCTGATTACATCGAGCGACGTATTATAAATAATCCGGGACTTTATTGGGCTGTCTATGGTAATATTATCGAATTGATTTAAGTATGAGAAATCTTTTGAGTCTCCATCATATCCTGATAATTCACGCCATCTACTAAGTGTTAAATCATCACGCGTCCATCTGTCTTCGTAAGCTTTATAACAACTGACAAAGATATGCCTATAATTGTAGGGATTATAAAAATAATTGTTGTCAGATTGGCCGAAATGCACGTCATCGTAGTTTATGCCCAGGTAAAATGTTTTCTGCTGCGCATCGGTTGCGAACATGATGTTGTCGAGAACGACCTCATCGCCAAGCTTATCGCCCGGCTGATCCCGGCCGCTGAACCAGATCTGGGCTACCTTATTGCCATATAGCGTGTTGTTCTGCACGACGTTGTCGGGCGCCCAGTGAAAGAAAATGCCCGCCATATGAGAATTTATCACAGTGTTATGCTCAATGATTCTATTATTGCCTTTTTCATCAACATAGATGCCGGGTGCAGCGCCGGAGTATTTCTCGATGGTTACCGGCAATCCCTTGTCGTGATTCCGATCCATCGACAGGCATCCAATCACATTTTCAAAGATGTTGTGGTGGATATGGTCTTTCTC